>JBQGCI010000158.1:0-7069 GCA_052038405.1 Acinetobacter pittii | reverse complement strand
AAAATATCGGCCATCAAACCATAGTTCACACCAAATCCACTGCCGCTCCGCTCAATATCATTTTCCGCCGCACGGAAAGAATTGGCAAATACCGGATCTATCTTAAATCCAAACCTTACCTCTCTGTTGTACACTGCTCTTTGAGCGTTAAGACCTAAACACAGGTTAACTGACATCAACCCTAATAAAAATACTTTTTTCATCCGTTATTTTTTGTTGCGGCCTGGCCGCTTTTTTTGTTGGACGAAACGCCCTGCATGCATTACCTCTATAGGACCTGCCTATTGCGGGACAAAAGCCGACAGGCGTCATCGTTCAATATTTTTGAATATAAGCAGAGGGCTTTTAAAATCGGGTGCGAATATAGGACTTTATTGTTGAAGGCTATTTATACAATATTGACCTCGGGTGAAAGCGCTACACCAAATATTTCATAAACAGCATCCTGCACCATATGGCAGATATCTAAAATTTCTGAGCCGCCGGCATTCCCGTAATTCACCAACACCAGGGCCTGGCGGGCATGCACACCTGCGTCTCCTTTTCTAAATCCCTTTAAACCGGCTTGTTCTATCAGCCAGCCCGCTGCCAACTTTATGCTATGGTCGGGATTTTCATATGCGACCATGCCGGGAAACTTCAATTTCAATGCGTCAAATTGCTCTTTGGAAACGGAGGGGTTCTTAAAAAAACTACCCGCGTTGCCTATCTCCCGGGGATCGGGGAGTTTGGAAGAACGTATGGCAATAACAGCATCCGCAATAGCCTTTATAGACAATTCCTGTACACCTGCCTTTTCCAGCTCTTGCCGGATAGCGCCATATTCCACATTAAAGTCGGCCCTTTTGCTCAGCCTGTAGGTAACATCGGTTATGATAAACTGGTCTTTATACCGGTGTTTAAAAACGCTTTCCCGGTATCCGAATTCGCAATCCTTATTGGAAAAATATACTGTTTCTAAAGTCTTCCTGTGTATAGCTGTAAGCTCATGAAAAACTTCTTTTATTTCTACACCATAGGCGCCTATATTTTGCATAGGCGAAGCGCCTACAAGGCCAGGGATCAACGCCAGGTTTTCAACACCAGCATAGTGATGATCCAGGCAATACAAAACAAACTGGTGCCAGGCCTCTCCCCCTCCAACTTTCAAATGTACATATGCTTCATCTTCGTATATCTTATCAATACCCTTTACACTATTTTGTATCACCAAACCATCCAGATCTTTTGTAAACAGAATATTGCTGCCACCTCCCAGTATAAAGGACGGCATCCTTCGACTGGCCGCCCATTGCAACGACGCTCTTACTTCTTCGCTGCCCGACACCGTCACAAAATTTCTGGCCCGAACATTCATCCCAAATGTATTGAACGGCTTCAGAGATATATTATCTTGTATATGGATACTCATTATGTGTGCAATGTACGGTAAAGCCGCTTTAAAAGTTTGCCTTACTAAAAAATAGGCTACTCCGGGCAGACCTGCTCCTTTCCTTTAATGAATATCCTTACAACAACTTTTCTATTAAAATATGCGCCGGCAAATATTTATATTACATTTATTATCCGGCCAGTTTCCACTAACAAAAACTCTGGGAACATGGTTCCAATACGAGCAAAACCAATGTAGGCACCGCTGTTAAAAATTCAATAGCACTGAATAGCAATAAGCGAAAACATGAAACAAATAACATTTGCAACGCGTGTACAAGAAATAGTCACCCCGGACGATACTGTTATCGGCCTGGCGGCAGCCGGCTCCTGGATCACTCAGGAGTTAGACGAATTCTCTGATCTGGATCTGATTCTGGTAACCAGGGAAAAAGTATCAGGCAACAGAACAAGAATGTTATCATATGCCCGGCAATTCGGGCATCTTCTATCTGGCTTTACCGGCGAACATGTGGGCGAACCCAGAGTATTGATTTGCCTTTACGACGATCCGCTACTGCATGTAGACATCAAATTCCTGACGTTGGATGAATTTCATACACGTATTGAAACCCCTGCCATCCTTTTGGATAAAGGAGGACTTCTTCAAAAAGCTATTGACTGTTCTGCTGCAATCTTCCCCTATCCCGATCTTCAATGGATCGAAGACCGCTTCTGGATCTGGATTCATTATGCTTTATTAAAAGTAGGCCGGGGTGAATACCTGGAAGCCTTTGACTTCACGGGTTTTGTAAGAATGACCGTATTGGGCCCGTTACTTCACATCAGGAACGGACACCTGCCACGGGGTCTCCGCAAAGTGGAAACACAACTCGGCAAAGACGACCTGAGCCACCTGATCTCTACGGTACCAGTTTATACCAAAAAATCGCTGCTGCATAGCTTAAAAAATGCTGTTTTTCTTTACAGGGATCTTAGAGTATCCATTTTTACAGATGACATCGTGTTACAAACCGCAACAGAAACCAGGGTAATGCAATATTTCAATGAAATGGATTAAAAAAAATATCCGGATGAATAGGTCATTATAGGCACAACACTTTTTAAAGATCCTTAAAATGCGGTCTGAATATCCGGACATAGCACCCGGTGTTATGTTTTAGTTCGTTTATCCTGTTGTTTCTAAAAACTAATTTGCCTACCTACTGGTAGGTTTGTATCTTTGTAAAAATATTTGCTTCATGTCAACACGGGATCATATCATTTATACCGCCGACGCCCTGATAAGAGATAAAGGATACAATGCGTTCAGCTTCGTTGACGTAGCCCGGATCGTTGGCGTTAAAAAGCCTTCGATCCATCACCATTTTCCGCGCAAAACAGACCTGGGGATCGCTGTAATTGAATTTCATATCAAGGGCCTGGAACAGATTAAGCAGGTAAGCCAGGCCAAGACTGCCCTTGAGAAGCTGGATCGCTTTTTTTCTATTTACTCTGACATCAAAGAGCAGAATAAGGTTTGTATAGTTGGGTCCCTTTCTACAGATTATAACACGCTGGAGCCGGAAGTGCAGGAAAAAATAAAAGCTTTTTCAGATGCTTTTCTTGCCTGGGTAACCGACATTTTAAGGGAAGGCCGGCAGGAAGGTCTTTTTCATTTCGATGAGTCGCCCCGAACCAGGGCCGTTTTAATCATCGCCGGCATGATGGCCATTGTAAAGCTTTCGAGGTTAACCGGTGAAAAGGATTTTAACCTGGTTAAAAAAACCTTGCGGCAGGGATTACTGAAATAAGAGGCCGGATACCGATAAAATCATTTATATACTGACAGCTAACCTGGTAACCGTTCCCCGGCGTATCGCAGGGAACTATAAAAATAAAAATAATGAAACGAGTAGTTGTAACAGGAATCGGCGCCGTTACGCCCCTGGGCAATACAGTACCTGAATACTGGCAATCGCTTATTAATGGTGCAAGCGGCGCCAAACTGATCAGCAAGTTTGACACTACGCATTTTAAAACAAAGTTCGCCTGCGAAGTGCGCGATTTCGATCCTTTGCAATATATAGAAAAATCTGAGGTAAGAAAGTACGATCTCTTCTCCCAGTATGCCCTGGCTAGTGCACAACAGGCAGTGGAGCATGCACAGATCGATTTCAGCCAATTAAATAAAGACCGCATCGGGGTGATATGGGCTTCGGGTGATGGAGGTGTTTCAACCTTTGAAGAGCAAATGACCGAGTATAACAGGGGGAACGGTACGCCCCGGTTTAACCCGTTTTTTATATCCAAAAGGATCATGAACATCGCATCGGGCCTTATATCTATCCGCTATGGATTGAGGGGTGTTAATTACACAACCGCCGCCGCATGCTCGGCCAGCAATACAGCCATCATTGACGCTTTCAACTACATACGTTGGGGCAAGGCCGATATGATTATCACAGGCGGCTCGGAAGCCTCTATTACCCAGAGCTCTATCGGCGGCTTTAATGCGTCCAAGGCGTTATCAACCAATAACGATCATTACCTGCAGGCATCGAAGCCATTTGATATCAATAGAGATGGGTTTGTTTTGGGAGAAGGCTCCGGCGCATTGGTATTGGAAAGCTACGAAAGCGCTTTGCGAAGAAATGCGCCGGTCATCGCTGAGATCATAGGCGGCGGACTTGCTGCAGATGCCTACCATATCACAGGCACGCACCCGGAAGGCGACGGCGCTTATCTGGGAATGAATATGGCGATGGAAGACGCTGCCATTACAGCCGATGATATTGACTATATTAATGCGCACGCGACGTCTACCCCCATGGGCGACCGAAGCGAACTGAAAGCCATTCAGAGAGCTTTTGAAAGCAACCCGGATGTAGCGATTAGTGCCACCAAGTCGATGACCGGGCACCTGCTGGGCGCTGCAGGAGCTATTGAAGCAATTGCCTGCATTAAAGCAGTAGAAACCGATATCATCCCGCCTACGATCAATACCACACAAGTAGAACCGGAGTTCGCCGGTAAACTGAACTTCATATTGGGAAAGGCCGAAACAAAAAAAGTGAATATAGCCATCAGCAATACTTTTGGTTTTGGTGGCCATATAGCCTGCAGCATTTTTAAAAAATTCACTCCTTAATCATCGAAGTACATAAACATTTTAACGTAAAGTTTTCCCTACGAAACGGCAGCGATATATAGCAGCCGTTTTTTATGCGGGTGCGAAAACATCGAGCATTTATTCTTAACTTCAGCCGGCTGGGGTTTATAGCAATTGTATGCGTTTAGATATAGTTTCGTCATTAGCATCACTCTTTTTATATGGTTCCTTTTCAGAAAATAACCGGCGGCTTTGAGACTCAGATATATGAAGCAATCGCCATTGCAGTAAGCCCGTTAGGATAATAAGTACAGAATGGATATCTGAAGAACCGACCTGTTATAAATGTACAGAATTGGGGTTATCAGCAAACCCGGTAAACTCAACAATAAATGATACGTAAGCACGAAAATTTAAAGACCTTTAATTTATTTCATTACCTGAAAGAGCAGGAACAGCAAAACATGTTGCTACCTTATTTTATAGCAGACGACTCTACTTATAAAAATGCAGGCGTTAGTTTTCCTATCAGGAATTTCGTTTATGGAATTGGCATCACTTACACGGGTAAACCCGGCAGCGTAAAGATCGGAAGCGCAGATTATGTATTACAACCCGGCAGCCTTACCACTATCGGTCCCGGCATCGTATCTCAATGGCAACCTTATCATAATGCAAAACACGAAACCCTGTTTTTTACAGAAAGCATTTTTACCGATGTAATTAAACACTCTTTTCTGAGCGCGCTACCATTTTTTCAGCCAGGCGGGCAGCATGTAATACAGACCTCCCGGGAGCAAACCCTGCAAATCAAATTACTTTTCACTGCTATCTCCGCTTTCAAAAGCCAGCCATCGGTAATGCCTGGTTTAATTCACAGCTTGTTAATGCTGGCACAAACCTGTCATCAATCGGCAACGCCTGCCATCCAGCTCACCTCGCAACAGGAGCAAATTGCTGCTAAGTTCAGGAGGTTGCTGTCCCTGCATGTGCTGGAACAAAAGGATGTCAACTTTTATGCACGGCAACTACATATCACCCCCAAATACCTAAGCGAAGTACTGGTACAGTTAACCGGTAAAACCACCAAGAAATGGATTGATGAGCACCTGGCAATGGAGGCAAAAAGCCTTTTAAGGCAAACTTCAATGACCATACTGGAAATTTCCTTCTGGCTTGGATTTGAAGACAGCTCTTATTTTATCAAAGCCTTTAGAAAATGGGAGGGTATGACGCCATTAGCTTTTAGAAAGCTTTAATTGTATTGTAACTGCAACCGGAAAAACTACCATTTTTACCGATTTACCCCCTACATAGCGGGCACTACCCGGGGCTATTTTTGTGTTGTACTTATTAATAAAACTGATTTAGACAACATGAAAAAGCTGATAATATCCCTGTGCATTGGGCAGGCCCTTGTATCTTTTCAAAACTCATTTGCTCAAACCTTAAATACAAACAAAATGAAACCATTTACAGTAAACATTCCCAAAACCGTTATTACTGATCTTAAAAACCGTATTCAAAATACCCGTTGGCCCGGCGAGCCCGAGGGCGCCGGGTGGCAATGGGGCACCCGCGAGCAATACCTGAAAGAACTGGCCCAATACTGGGTGAATGGGTATAGCTGGGAGAAATATGAAAAACAACTCAACCAATACCCACAATACATTGCCGAAATCGACGGAATACAAATCCATTTCCAATACATAAAAGGTAAAGGTAATAATGCCAGGCCACTACTGCTAACACATGGATGGCCGGACAGCTATTATCGTTTTCACAAAATTATTCCAATGCTGACTGAAGGAGATCAAAGCTTCGACCTGGTGATTCCCTCTATACCCGGGTTTGGATTTTCGGGAAAAACGGCCCTTACCAGTATTGCGGTTGCCCATCTCTGGAAAAAACTGATGACAGAGACCCTGGGCTATCAAAAGTTTAACGCTGCAGGTGGAGATGTAGGGATGGGTATTACCAAAGCCCTGGCGTCGAAATACCCCGATGTGGTATCAGCTATTCACTTTACCGATCTTGGGTATCCCATGGGCCAGGAAGATCCTGCTACAATGACCGAAGCAGAAAAACAATTTGCCGGGTTTGTGCAGCAATGGTGGTATAGCGAAGGCGCGTATGCGATGGTACACAGCACCAAACCGCAATCATTAGCTTATGGCCTCAACGATTCACCGGTAGCCCTGGCCGCCTGGATCCTCAGCTTCGGCAGCGCCGGCGCCTCTCCCGATTTGATTGAAGCAGCATTTGGCGGGAAAGACGAGATGCTCACCAACATTATGATCTATTGGGTTACCCAAACAATAGGATCATCGGTAAGCATGTACAAAACCGATGCGGTAGCCCAATGGGGTGGCACTCAACCATTAAAAAAGACTGAAGTTCCAGCCGGCGTAGCCGTATTTCCCCGGGAAGCACAGTTCCCGCGCGAATGGGCAGAACGTTTTGTAAATGTGGTACATTACAAAAAGATGGAAGCCGGCGGTCATTTTGCGGCACTGGAAGTACCTGAAGTATTTGCCGCCGAATTGCGATCTTTCTTTTACTCTATAAAATAATGGATCATTTCAA
>JBQGCI010000157.1:0-1989 GCA_052038405.1 Acinetobacter pittii | reverse complement strand
TTGTTGTTTCGCATGACCATCGTTTGCAAACGTTTTTTGATCAAAAAATTGAATTGTAATGTTTCGACTGGCTTTTTATAATCTTTTATACAAAAAACTAAGCAGCCTCTTAAGTTGGGTTTCTCTCACTTTAAGCGTGGGTATTATTTCCGTTCTTTTGGTAGTTCAGCATCATTACGAAAAGCAATTCGTGCAGAATATAGAGGGGATCGATATGGTTTTGGGCGCTAAAGGTAGCCCGCTACAGTTAATCCTGTCGGCCATTTTTCATATTGATGCACCTACTGGAAACATTTCTTATGCTGAAGCCGAAAAGTGGATGCATCATCCTTTTATTGCCAAAGCCATACCGCTGGCTTATGGCGATTCCTACAAAGGTCATTCTATTGTAGGTTCCGATAGCACACTCATCCTTCACTATAATGCAGTGCTGGCCGAAGGACATCTTTTTTCTAAAAATTTAGAAGTAGTTATTGGCAGCAGTGTCGCAAAATCTTTGCAACTTAAAATAGGTAGTTCTTTTTTTAGTAGTCATGGCAATGATGGTCATGGAGAAGCGCATACCCATCATGCCTATAAAGTGGCAGGCATATTACAACGTACTGGCAGGCTTATCGATCAGCTCATTGTAAGTAATATTGAGAGTGTATGGCAAATTCATGATCATGATGAAGAGCATGCCAATCACAACCAGGAAGATCAGGGGCATCGGATCTCTGCGATACCTGATCAGCGTTATGCAAATAATCCCCCTGTTGTAGAAACAGCAACGGCAAAACATAAAATGGCTGAGGGGAAAGAGCTTACAGCGGTATTAATTCAATTCAGCAACCCGATGGGTGTTGTGCAATTACCCCGGCTCATCAGTAAAAACAGCAGCATGATGCCAGCTGTGCCGGCAGTTGAGATCAACCGTATGTTTTCTTTACTGGGTGTTGGCTTGTCGGTACTTATTTATATGGGGACAGGTATTATGCTGCTTTCCGGCTTTAGCATATTTGTTACCTTATACAATGCGCTTAAAGAACGAAAGTATGAGATGGCGCTGCTGCGGGCCACAGGAACATCCCGCAGGAAAATTATTTTATTGCTTTTGACCGAGGCTTTAATGCTAGGTATTGCCGGTATTGTGTCGGGTATAGCACTAAGCCGGTTTTTAGTAGGGTGCATGTACCGTTACCTGGCGGATGACTATAATATGGATGCTCCTAGTGCTACATATTTATTGCCGGGTGAGCTGGTACTTATGGCTATAGCTATCATAATCACCATCCTCGCGGCTTTGCTACCAGCCTTAAAAGCCGGTTATACCAATATTTCCAAAACTTTAGCCAATGAATAACTTGAATAAAAAAATTTGCTTATCCGGCTTGTTATTTTTAATTGTAACGGCCGACTTCAGTTCCATGTGTAGACACAGTTCGGGAAGGGCATTTGCTTATGCCGGTAAACAGCTTCGCGGGGTAACTGAGCATACAGCTGCGGCTGCAGCCGTTTCTGCCTCTTCTGTAATTCAAACGAATACCATCACCTGGAAGCAGTTGGCCGATGTGAAGCAAATCGCTAAGTATAACAGGCAATTTGAGATGGATATTATGTATCCTGTATTTGGCAGCAGTGTTAAAAAACTGGCAGGCAAACAGTGGGTTATATCGGGTTATATGGTGCCACTTGATATTCAAAGTGGTTTATATGCCCTTTCGCAAAACACCTATGCCGCTTGCTTTTTCTGCGGAGCAGCTGGTGTAGAGTCGGTTATTTCCTTAAAATTCAGGAACAGGCCCAAACGATATAATACCGATGATTTTTGTTATATAAAAGGAACTTTGGAATTGAATGACAGCAATGTGAACGATTTTATATATATATTCAGACATGCTGAAGAAATAAAGAAATAGTTGCCATAAATGAACTGATAAAAGCATAGCGTATACAGTCTAAACTAAAAGATTTGCTAAACCAGAACAATTTGGGTAACTCCATGTCGTA
>JBQGCI010000156.1:0-9906 GCA_052038405.1 Acinetobacter pittii | reverse complement strand
ACCAGTAGTTTAAAAAAAGCCCCGCTACAGAATATGTAGCGGGGCTTTTTTGTGGCTATTGGCTTCCTTATATTGTTCTGCTCAAAAACCACAGGAGAGGGTTGTAGTAGCCTACGTTACCAGCGGTAGTCAGGTAATGCCCGACCCCCGATACGTTACCCATGTTAATTATGCTTTCGGACATGTAAATAAAACATTTGATGGCATCACTATTGAAGATCCCGGCAGGCTGCTGGCAATAACTGCACTGAAAAACAAAAATAAACAATTGAAAGTGTTGCTTTCTGTTGGGGGATGGGGCAGCGGCGGATTTAGTGAAATGGCGGCCCATGAAAAGACCAGAAAACGTTTTGCAGACTCCTGTGCCATAATTGTGAAACAATACCATCTGGACGGAATAGATATAGACTGGGAATATCCAACCAGTAAAGCTGCGGGTATTACAGCTACAAAAGAGGATACCCATAACTATACATTCCTAATGAAAGCAATACGAAGCGCCATTGGCGCGGACCAGTTGCTCACCCTGGCCTCGGTAGACAATGCGGGGTTCATTGACTTTAAAAGCATCGCCCCTGTTATCGACTTTGTAAATATTATGTTGTATGAAACTGACCGTCCTCCGAAACACCAGGCCTCACTTTACCGTTCACCGCTTACCAGTTATATTACATGTGCGGAGTCTGTAGACGCGCATGTAAAAGCGGGATTAAAACCCAGCCAGATCGTATTGGGTATGCCCTTTTATGGAATGGGCAATGGCGTTGACGTAAAGGAAACTATACTGTATAGAGACCTTATACGGTTAAAAGGTTTTACCAGGAAGTGGGATCCTATTGCTAAGGCACCCTACCTGGCTAATAGCAGCGGTAAACTGGTTTGTAGTTATGACGATCCGCAATCTATTGCATTTAAATGTGCTTTTATCAGAAAAAGGGAATTGCGTGGAGCCATGTATTGGCAGTACGCCGGAGATACAGATGATGGAGTGTTAAGAAAAGCAGTTTATAATCAGCTTATACGCTGATGCTATACCTTACGGCATATTATGGATGATCCCGTGCAGCTTTCTTTTTCTGTCTCAGCACATACAGGTATAAGCTTTCTACTTTACTTCTGGCCCAGGGCGTTTTCCTTAAAAATTTTAAAGAAGAGCTGACGCTGGGATTGTCTGTGAAGCATTTGATGCGTATTTGCTCCCCTAATTTTTCGAAGCCCTCGTAATACGCTATCAATTCTTCGAGTATGGTGTCAAGTCTTTTCCCGTGCAAAGGGTCTTTTGAAGTGGGCTCCATCTTTTTTAGTAAAAATAATGAAAGATCACCGGTGTTTTGACGAATAGCCTGAGCATCATTTTTATGTTAGAGCGGGTTTAAATATGACTCATTGGCTTTATTATGACTTTTTGGGGCTGCAGCCCTGGGTGTTCGTTGAGTCTTCATAATAGTGTTCCTGCTATGACTACGAAGCCCGCCTTGTTTCGGTCAAAAGAACTGCATAATAAATATCTCAACCCTGAAATTTGACCAGGCTCTTCAAATTAACCGGGCAGCCGGTCTGGCTTCTGGCAACCGCATTGGAGACCTATTGACAATACTTTTACCCTGTAGCCCAGGTTCTTTCCGTTACTCAATCGAACCTTTTACACATATTAAATGTTGTGTAAGCGGTTGTAATTAGGCACCTGTTACAGGTGAATAATCGGGGAATAAAAGAAATATAGTTGAGAATGTTTGTATATTCGGCCCCGCGTATAAGACCGGGCTTTAAAAGTCCCGCTTATTTTTTTATTTACTTTTTAATTTGCTTAAAGTAGCGTGTTCGTTTTCTTAAGATCCGGTAAAAGGTGCAATAACCGGCCTTTGAATATATCAGGCCCAGCCAACGGTTTAAAATCAACGCATGATTACTGGCGGTTCAAACAAATTTAATGGCTGTATTAATTTTCTTTCTGGCTCACTGGTTCCTATCTCTTTTCTGTCAGACGTTTTTCCTTCACCGGTATGCATCTCATAAAATGTTTACCATGAGTCATTTTTGGGAGCGTTTTTTTTATGGGTTGACCATTTTACTACAGGGATCGTCTTTTTTAAATCCCAGGGCTTATGCCATTATGCACCGGATGCACCATGCCTACAGCGATACCGAAAAAGACCCCCATTCTCCTCATTTTTTTAAAGATGTTTGGCAGATGACCATGCGTACAAAGGACATTTATTTGAATTACGCGAAGTATAAGGTAGAGCCGGAAAAGCCGTTCCAGGGAAAATATCCCGAGTGGCCGTTGATGGACAGGATCAGCAATATGTGGAGTGTAAGAATTTTGTTCGGAATAGGATACCTGTTATTCTATATTTTTTTCGCTACCCATTGGTGGATGTTTTTATTATTACCAATTCATTTCTTTATGGGTCCTATACATGGCGCCATTGTAAACTGGTGCGGGCATAAATATGGTTATTCCAATTATGATAATCATGACCACAGTAAAAACTCGTTGCCCCTGGATTTTTTATTAATGGGCGAGCTTTTTCAAAATAATCACCATAAAAGTCCCAACAGCGTCAATTTTGCCAAAAAATGGTTTGAATTTGATCCAACGTATCCGATCGTCTTATTATTGAACAAACTAAAAGTGATACGTTTGAGAAAGCAGTAAAAGACAACCAGTTGTATCAGGATGCAGCGGCTATCGTGTTACCGGGCATTCGAAAACAGGCAACAGGCGGGTAATATTACAGGACAGGGAAGCGGCTATTCAAAAAAGGGTAACCTATATTAGTTTACCGGGCATTTTTCATGGTAATTGATCAGCTCAATGGGCGTGGCTTCAATTTCATAATTGGAATAACGAGCGATAATCTCATCCAGTATGGCCTCAATGTCGTCGCCGTTATTTAAAGTCACCAGCTTGCTGCGGTATTCTTTAATATTAGGAAGTCCTTTCAGATAATTGGCATAATGCCGGCGCATTTCGTTAATACCCACGATCGGTCCTTTCCATTCGAGGCTTTTACGTAAATGTTTGCGCACCACGTTCACTCTTTCGGCTACAGTAGGCGGTGCGAGCAGTTCGCCGGTTTGAACAAAATGTTTTATTTCTCTGAAGATCCATGGGTAACCAATGGCTGCACGGCCAATCATAATGCCATCCACGCCGTAACGGTTCTTATAGGCCACCGCTTTTTGCGGACTGTCGATATCGCCATTTCCAAAAATGGGAATATGAATACGCGGGTTGTTTTTAACCTTGCCGATCAGTGTCCAGTCTGCTTCTCCTTTGTACATCTGGGCGCGGGTACGTCCATGGATGGCCAGGGCTTTAATACCTACATCCTGCAGGCGCTCCGCTACTTCTTCGATATTCAGCATTCCTTCATCCCATCCAAGACGTGTTTTTACAGTAACCGGTAACGAAGTGCTTTTTACCACCGCTTCCGTCAATTTTACCATCAGGTCTACGTCTTTCAATACACCGGCTCCTGCACCTTTCAGGGCTACTTTTTTTACCGGGCAGCCAAAATTGATATCGAGGAGATCGGGTTGGGTAACATCTACAATTTTAGCGGCAAGTGCCAGGCTTTCTTCATCTCCTCCAAATATTTGTATACCCACAGGGCGTTCGTAGTCAAAAATATCCAGCTTACGGCGGCTCTTAATGGCATCACGAATCAGGCCTTCACTGCTGATAAACTCTGTATACATCAGGTCTGCACCATTATCTTTACACACCGCGCGAAAAGGAGGATCGCTTACATCTTCCATTGGGGCCAACAGTAGCGGAAAGTCAGGAAGTGATATTTTATCGCCTATAGTTACCATATTTTAAATTTACTTGCTTCAATATGTTAATACATATATAGAGTGCGGGGGGTGCCGAAACCGGTTTTTGGTGCGATACCAGCATTATAACCTACACTCGTGCAATAATTAATCAAAACCCGTGAAAACTTTTAATCTTATTTTTGCGCCTGCCGGCATTATGTCGGAATACGTTCGGGCGGGCAAAAATACACACTTTTTTAAAAATGACAGACGAAAACAGGAGCGCCTTGTTCAATGACACACAAGGAAGAGGAATGAGCGAAAAAGGGTTATCTTATTTAGCAGGCTTTTTTATGCTGATTGCTTTTGGTGTAGGAGGTATGTTCATAGGAGGATTGCTGGGTATTCCGGTTGCTGCGGCCATAAGTGGCAAAAGCATAGCATTTATTACCGAAAACATTTCAACGATGGCTGGTGACAGTGCCTATTTGAGAGAAATGCAGGTAATTCAAACGTTTTCAGCAATTTTTGGTTTTTTATTGCCCACCTTGTTTACAGCTTCCAGGTTAAGCCGGGTCCCGCTGAAACTGACAGGTTTAAAAGGTGCTATTGCCGGGAAAGACCTGCTTTTAACCATCTTCATTACTGTGGCAGCGCTTGCTTTGAGCGGTGCGTTGGGATATTTCACATATAAACTTCCTTTTCCGGTAGACTGGCGTATCGCTTTTGACAAAATGGAAAGGGGTTATGCTGAAACTGCAGCCGGAATCATTAACCTGGATTCGATATCCGAGCTGCTGATTTCGATTGTGGTGCTGGCCTTGGTGCCAGCCGTTTGCGAAGAGGCATTTTTCAGAGGAGGCCTGCAGAATTATTTATACCGTAATACCGGAAAGCTCTGGGTGAGTGTGCTGGTGGTAAGTGTTATTTTCAGTGCTGTACATTTTTCAGCGTATGGCTTTTTGTCAAGGCTGGCACTGGGCATTATCCTGGGTTTGCTGTATCAATATAGTGGTAGGCTGTGGCTCAGTATTTTAGCTCATTTTCTTAATAATGCAACGGCGGTATTGGTAATGTATGTTGCGCGGCTGGAAGGAAAGTCAATGCAGGCGGTTTTAAGCGATAAAGAGGGGAGTTACCTGGGCTTTCTATCTATTCCCGTAATTATTTTCCTTTTTATACAGTACAGGAAGAATACCCAAAAAACCTCACGAACTACAAGTAATGGCATTTAACTGGTCAACCTTTTGGACTCGTGCTTTTACAGCACTGGTATTTGTTGCGGTAATGATGTTAGGCTTATTGTACAATCAATGGAGCTTGTTTCTGCTGATTACACTGATTTATTTTGGCTGCTCCCTCGAGTATGGCAGGCTGGTTGAAAAAATAACAGGTCATGCGATTGATGCCTATATAAAATCGGGTGCTGCCCTCATCGGGTACCACTTTATTTTGCTGATCGGCGCCGGCTCCATGCAACTGGGCAACTATGGCGTCGGGGAAAACTTCAGCCTTCCTTTTTTAATTGCCGGCTTTATTTTGCTGGTTTGGGGCATTTTTAAAACTAAACGGCTGTCGAAAAAGATGATTGTATGGTTATTAGGCGGGTTATTTTATACTGCTGTACCATTAGGACTGCTATTAAGCTTTTCAATTTCAGAAACATACGATATTCGCTGGCAGGATACTTTTTACGTAATAGCGGCAAAGCACCTGGTTTTGTTCGTTATAGGAAGCGTGTGGATTAATGATACGATGGCCTACCTGGCGGGTTCTGTAATAGGTAAAACACCGCTCAGCAAAATATCGCCCAAAAAAACATGGGAAGGAACTATTAGCGGCATTATATTAAGTGCTGCACTTACATGGTTGCTATTTTCTCTGATCTTTTTTCACAAAATAATATGGCCGTTTGCGGTTATCGGAGGGGTCATTAGCGCTATCACAGCTATTTCCGGTACATTGGGAGACCTGTTTGAATCAAAATTAAAGCGGATGGCGGGTGTTAAAGACAGCGGTAGCATTATGCCGGGGCACGGTGGTTTTCTCGACCGGTTTGATTCTGTATTATTTGCTGCCCCCGCTGTTTGGTTGTTTATCAAAGTATTTTACGGTTAGTTAAACTGGTGGCACACCCGGTTGAGCATGGATATATGGAATATTTTACGTAAGTTTAATATGCTAAATCACTATGAGCCACACACTATTATACCAGATAGCACTCACCCTTGTTCCTCATGTCGGTTGTGTGCAAACCCGCGCCCTGCTTGAGCATTTTGAAGCCGAGGAAATTTTTAAAGCGCCTAAGCGTGTGCTGGAGAAAATAGAAGGACTTGGGGAAGTAAGGATCCGAAATATTAAGAACTTCACCAATTTCGATGAAGCCGAAAAAGAACTGGCTTTTATTGAAAAATATAAGATACAGCCCCTTTTTATACAAGACGAGGCTTATCCGAAAAGATTATTGAATTGTTACGATGCGCCGATATTGCTCTATTACCGGGGTAATGCTAACCTCAACCAGTCAAAAATCCTGTCAATAGTTGGTAGCCGCACCCATACCGATTATGGGAAAGCCGTTACCGAAATGCTGGTTGAAGCGCTGTCTAACGAAAACATCTCAATAATTAGCGGGCTGGCCTATGGCATTGATTCAATCGCTCACAAAGCCTGTTTGAAAAATAAAGTATCGACAGTAGGAGTGCTGGCACACGGCTTAAACAAAATCTATCCGAACAGTCATAAGGATATGGCCAAGGAAATGCTGCAACAGGGTGGCTTGCTTACCGAGTTCAGGCATACAGCCAAGCCCGACCGGCACAATTTCCCGAGCCGTAACCGTATGGTAGCCGGTATGGCCGATGCCGTTATTGTGATAGAGACGGATATTAAAGGCGGTAGTATGATCACTGCCGAGCTGGCTAATGGCTATAATAAAGATGTATTTGCGATACCGGGCAAAGTAACAGATAGGAAAAGCAGCGGCTCTAACCATCTCATTAAAAATAACAAAGCGATATTATTGACTGACGCCACACAATTATTAGAAACGATGGGATGGGCCAGTAGCAGGAAGCCGGGCCGGCCTGCCGTAAAGGAATTATTTATCGCTCTTACACCCGAAGAAAAGGTAATTGTTGGCTTAATTAATGAAAGAGGAACGGTTAGTATTGATGATATTAACCTGCAGTGTGGCTTAAACAGTAGTGTTGTTGCGGCGAGTATTTTAAACCTGGAAATGAAAAATGTCATCCAGGGCATGCCGGGAAAGATGTATAGACTATACTAAAAAAGTAACCGTCCCCTGAAGGACGGTTATCGTTAACTTTTGTAAGGTTCAATAGTTAAGTTCTTGCTTAAATAGCTTCGGAGCGAATATTTTCAGCTTTCATATTAGCGTAATCTTCCATTTCATCTGCGGTGTGCTCAAATTTACCTGCCACACTATCAATAAAATCTGCAAATTGATTTTTCAGGTCATTGCCTTTATCACTAATTCTTCTACGTGTATAAGTGCCTTTATCCGGAGCATATAAAACACCCACTATCAGTCCAAGAGCAAAGCCTGTAAGTAGTTTATTCATAAAATGTTATTTTTCAGTGATTAAAATTCATGTATAATTCTATCAAATTTGCTGCCAAAACACCATTTTATCAAAATTTATTTAAAAATCAGTCCCGGTAAGAGCGACCTGTTAGTTCTAGAAACAGCCCTTCAAGCCCGTCTTGCCGGTGTAGACGCAGCAGGTTGGTTAAGCTATCTTTAACAATAATGGCACCCTGGTCGAAAAGAGCCACAGTATTACAAAGGTCTTCAGCCTCATTTAACTGATGTGAAGTGTATACTAAAGTGGTACCGCTTGCATTAATTTCTTTCAAAAAACCGATAATAGCATTTCTTGATTGAACGTCCACTCCTACGGTAGGCTCGTCTAAAAATAATATTTTGGGATTGTGCATGACACCGATGGCCAGGTTGACCCTTCGTTTCATTCCGCCCGAAAAGGTTTTAACCGGTTTGTGGGCCACCGAAGTTAAGCCCATTACCCCCAGCAATTCTTTGCTTTTCTGCCGGGTAGTTACCTTATTCAAACCATACCAGGCCCCAAAAAATTCCATATTCTCTTCAGGGCTCAGGTCCTCATAAAATGAAAAATCCTGGGGTACCAGCCCGATCATTTTTTTTACTTCGTCCTTTTCCGAGTTGATTTCCCTTCCCCATATTTGAATGCTCCCCTCTTTGTAAGGGAGTAAACCTGTGATCAGGCTCATTAATGTAGTTTTTCCCGCGCCGTTAGGGCCGAAAATACCAAAGCGCTCCCCCTCGTCAATTTGCAGGTTTAGGGCCTCAATGAGGGAAGGTTGGTCTTTATATTTAAAAGAGAGGTCTTTTATTAGTACTGCATCCATGCTGGCACGAAAGTAGAAAAAACCTTTTTAAATGCCATCCATCTATTGTTTGGGCTTTTCATCCTAATCATAGCTTAAGCAATACCGATTATCGTTAAATTTAGCATCACATTTATTCTAATAATATTCATTTTAATGAAGAAACTATTTTTAACGCTTTTGCTGGGTGGGATATTATGCCAAACTGCAAAGCTCCAAAACAACTACCAGTGGAAAGAAACCCAATCAGCGAACGGGTACACATATAAGTATGTATCCAACGACCCAATGGGGGTACGTATTTATACGCTTCCTAACGGGCTTACCGTTATGTTAAGTCCTAATAAGAAAGAGCCCCGCATTGCTTATCGCATGGCGGTAAGGGCCGGTAGCAACACCGATCCTAAAGATCATACCGGGTTGGCCCACTACCTGGAGCATTTGCTTTTTAAGGGAACTGACAGGTACGGTAGTCTTGACTGGGCCAAAGAAAAACCCAAGCTCGATTCCATCGATGCGTTGTACGAAATGTATGGTAAAACCACCGACTCCGAAAAAAGAAAAGAAATTTACAAGCAGATAGATGCTGTTTCGGGACGGGCTTCTCAATATTCTATTGCCAACGAATACGATAAAATGATGACGGCAATGGGAGCACAGTCAACCAACGCCCATACCTGGGTGGAAGAAACGGTATACGAGGAAGATATTCCTTCTAACGCCATTGACAAATTCCTGGCAGTGCAGGCAGAAAGATTCCGCAACCCTATTTTACGTATTTTCCATACCGAGCTGGAAGCCGTGTATGAGGAAAAGAACCGTTCTATGGATAACGACGGATGGAAAGTGCTTGAAACCACCTATCGCAACCTGTTTCCTACCCATAATTATGGCCAGCAAACAACAATCGGTACCATCGAGCACTTAAAGAATCCATCACTTACAGCAATCAGGGATTATTACCACAAGTACTATGTACCTAATAATATGGCTGTGATCATGGCCGGTGATTTCGATCCGGATGTATTGGTTAAAAAGATTGATGCCGCTTTCAGCTATATGAAGCCTAAGCCCGTAGCAGCATATAACCCAGCTCCTGAACAACCCATCACTAACCCGGTTATATCGGAAGTATACGGACCTAGTGCGGAAAATATCACCATCGCTTTCAGAAGCGGGGCCGATACATCGAAAGATAAGCTGATGCTGAACGTGATAGATGGCATTTTCGCCAATGGCAAAGCGGGTTTATTAGACCTCAACCTTAATAAACAACAAAAAGTGCTTTCGGCAGGGTCTACCCTTTCTCAGTATAAGGATTATGGCATCTTCGAATTAAAAGCTTCGCCTAAACAAGGTCAAACTCTTGATGATGTGAAAGCGCTTTTACTAGGCCAGGTTGAAGAGCTAAAGAAAGGTAACTTCGATGACCAGCTTATTAAAGCTATTGCGGCTAATTATAAATTATCCAAGCTAAATTCCCAGGATAATAATACGGTACGTGTAAATACCATGGTAGACAATTTCATTAAAACCAAGGCGGAAACCTGGCAGGATGATGTAGCTTTCCTGGACGCCATGGGTAATGTAACGAAGGCAGAAGTGCTGGCATTCGCCAACCAGTTCTTTAAAGACAACAACTATACGGTTGTTTATAAAAGAAAAGGTGAAGATAAAAGCATTACAAAGGTTGATAAGCCAGCCATCACTCCCGTTGAAACCAATGCGGGCAAAGAGTCGCCTTTTGTAAAA
>JBQGCI010000155.1:0-9345 GCA_052038405.1 Acinetobacter pittii | reverse complement strand
AGCACTTCATTCTTGATTATATTGCCCGATCCCGAAAAAATATACTTGTTTAGCAGGGCGTCGCAAGCCAGCATAGCAGGCGCTTTTTTCAGCTTTTTTCGCGCGTTCACGGGGTCCCATTCTTCTGACATTACATCTGCGCTCCAATCATAAATTTCATCAAGTGGTTCTTCAATTATTTTTATGGAGCAGGCGTAGAAATGGATGTATCCGTTTCTAAAATGCAGGCTCAGGCGTGGCTGTGTATCTTTTTCCTCGTTAATCCGGTAGGAGCCAAAAAGAAGAAAATGGATACGTATGCTGAAATCTTTAAAACAAATAAGGAAATGCTTACCCCAGCTTTTAAATTCAATGAGTTTTTTTCCCTGGGCCCGGGCGACAGGCATAGTACTGTTGCCGGATACAGCGATAACCTCTTCACCGGCAAAAGAAGTGGTCAGTTCTTTAAGGATGACGATAGAGGGACCTTCGGGCATTACGTTTTAAGAAATAACTACCAAAAGAATGCCATAAGAAAGAGAGCTGCAAGTAGATCTTGATCCAGGTTCTATGTAGCGGATACGGACAGATGAAGAATCGTATTTTATTGTTATAACCTTCAGTTTTTTTCTATCTTTAATATCTCTAGTCATCCGTCCTGTTTATGAGTGATATACCTACTATAAAAGAAATAGCAAAAAGATTAAATGTTTCTGTATCTACGGTTTCCCGGGCTTTGAATAATCATCCGAGAATAGGTTTAAAAACAAAGCAAGCCATTCAAAATCTGGCCAAAGAATTAAATTATGAGCCCAACCCCAAAGCCATTTTTTTTAAACAAAAAAAGAGCTTTGTAATCGGGGTGATTCTTCCATTAATCTCAGAGGATTTTTTTTCCAAAAGCATCAGTGGTATTGAAGATGTCGCGATGGAGCACGGTTATACCATACTATTCGGGCAAAGCCATGATAGTATTGCCAAGGAGCAGATGGTAATAGATGCAATGGTAAAGCAGCGGATAGACGGGTTGCTGATCTCGCTTTCAAAAGAGACCAATAAATACAACCACCTGGACACATTGGAAAAATATCATATACCTGTAGTATATTTCGACCGGGTGCCGCCTTTTGAAAGGGCCAGCAAAGTATTTTGCAGTCTGTACAAAGGTACGGAACAAATGATTGAATGGCTATTCAGGCAGGGCCGGAAACGCATTGCTTTTATTAACGGACCCGATGAAATTGCAGCCAGCCGGGAACGCTTGAAAGGGTATATGGATGGAGTGTCAAAAAAGAAGCTGAAGATCGATATGCAGATGGTGGAGAAAACAGATTTGTCGGAGCAAGGCACCCAATTTGCCCTGAATAAGCTACTGAACCTAAAAAGACCGCCAGATGCCATTATCAGTTTTAATGACTATGTACACCTGGATGCGGTTAAGTTTGCCTTGCAAAAAGGGATAAAAATTAACGAGGATATTCTTTTCGCCAGTTATGCCAATATATCTGCCAATAAGCATGCGGCCTATCCACCGGTTGTATCACTGGACCAGTTTCCCTATCAGCAGGGGCAAACCGCCATGAATATGCTTATCGAAATTCTCAGTAAAAAGCAATCGGGGGATGCCTCCCCGATACCATTTGAGCAGGTTGAAGTGCCGGTTTCGTTGGTGTATAGCTGATCTATAATTGTTGTTAAACTTATACAATCGTTTGCGCAATTTTACTACGTTTGTATAGTATACCTTTATCTGAAATGTAACGGGAGATATGGATATCATGCATCGTGTGCTTGCCAGCTATGGTTTTAATAAAGATAGCTATACCATCGAACGCTTTGGGAACGGTCTTATCAATGACACCTGCCTTGTAAACAAGGAGGGTGACAGGTATATTCTTCAGCGGATCAATAAAGCTATTTTTAGCAACCCGTTCCTCATAGCAGAGAATATCGATAAAATAGGAGCTTACCTGGAAAAAATCAATACTTCGTATTTTTTTACCAACCCCTGCAAAACCTTAACGGGTGAACGTATGGTTTATGTAGCAGATAGCTATTTCAGGATGTTTCCTTTTGTAAACGGTAGTCATACCGTAGATGTGGTACAAACACCTCAGCAGGCTTTTGAAGCTGCAGCCCAGTTTGGCCGGTTTACCAGTGTTTTATCGGGGATGGATATTCATTCAATTCATATCACAGTTCCGGCTTTTCATGATCTGGCGTTACGCTACCATCATTTTTTAGAAGCGCTCGTGAAAGGCAATGCAGCAAGGATAGCAGCAATAACCGATCTGGTACAACAGTTAAAAGAGCAGGCTCATATTGTTGACGAGTATAACAGGATACTTAATAATGATGCTTTTAAATTACGGGTAACACATCACGATACCAAGATCAGTAATGTGTTATTTGATGAAGACAATAAAGGTCTTTGCGTGATAGACCTGGATACGGTAATGCCTGGTTACTTTATAAGCGATATCGGTGATATGATGCGCACCTATTTATGTCCGGTAAGTGAAGAAGAGAGAGATTTTAGTAAAATAGAGATAAGGGATGAATTTTACTTCGCTATAGTAAACGGCTACAGAACTTTCATGGAAACTGAGCTTACTGATACGGAAAAACAATATTTTTTTTATGCCGGTAAGTTTATGATCTATATGCAGGCATTACGTTTTATTACCGATTATATCAATAATGACGTGTACTATGGCGCCCGTTACCCGGAGCACAATCTGGTAAGGGCTACTAACCAGAGCGTCTTGTTACAGCGTCTTTTGGAGAAGGAGCCGGTTTTTTCGGCGCGGCGGGAAATTATTCAATAATTTTTACCGATCTCTTTGATTATTATAAATAATTCCTTTACATTTGCAACCCATTCGCATAAAGCGCAGCGAATCCGGGAAGTAGCGCAGGCCGGTAGCGCACCTGGTTTGGGACCAGGGGGTCGCAGGTTCGAATCCTGTCTTCCCGACGATTATTAGCCACAAAAAATTGATCATCAATTATTTGTGGCTAATTTGTTATTAAGCATTACCGTCCCGGATATCGGCTGTCAATCAAGACACACCACCGATCATCATTAGAGCCATCCTCAACTCTCCTGGTACAAACTCCAACTATCTATTGGTGATCTCAGGCTATTCAACCGATCTTATAATAGCTTTATCCTGGAAATCATAACAGGATGTTCATACTTGAACCAATAGCTCATAGTGGCTCCGATCTTTGGTTCCGGCAAAACCGCGTGAGAAAAAAGAGGCGTATTCCTTTTATGGTTTTTCAGCTGATACTTTTTCTTATCCGGCTCAGGGACGATTGCGTAATACCCAGGTAAGATGCCAGGTAAGACAGCGGGATGCGATTGACCAATTGCGGGTATGTTTCCATAAATGCCAAATAACGGGTGGTAGCATCTTCTGAAACCAGCGGACTGCGCCTTTCAATTTTTTGGATCAGTGATTTTTTGATAATTTTGCTGGTTATACGCTCCCAGCCCACTATGGTATTGGAAATATCTTCCCAGTCACGCTTTGAAAAAATAATGAGCTTACAGTTTGTAACAGCCTGCACATATTCTGAGGAAGGGATTTTATTATCAAAACTTACCAGGTCTACAACAAAATTATTTTCATCGATGAAATATTTGGTAATCTCATCGCCCTTGTTGTCGTAGTAACAGACCCTGAGGATGCCTTCCAGAATAAACCCCACCTGTTTTGCAATTTTTCCTGCCTCCGAAAAATAATCGTCTTTAGCAAACGTTAAGGCCTTTCCTTTTTCCGTTATGAACTCAATCTGCTGCGGGTTCAGGTTTCCAAATTGCAGCAGGTAATTGATTACTGTCTCCATATTATTTTATCCGGCTCATCACTAGTTTGTCGAATGTTCTGTCTGATAGTATTGTTTTCAAAAATAACATCAATTTAGCACCTGAAGCTCCTGCATATCTCGTTCCCGGAGTTTTGGCCTCGATGCTCTTTTTGATGAGTTTGGCAATCACAACCGGATCCGAAGCGTTTTTTTCAGTCGCCGCATACATTTTACTAACTCCTTTTGCCAAATGGCCATACGCTGTTCCGCCCGAGACACGGTTTAAATATTCAGCTCCCAAGCCCGTCATTTCAGATTTTGTTCCGCCTGGTTCGATCAAGATGACATCAATGCCAAACTGTTTAACTTCTTTGCGGAGCGCATCACTCAATCCTTCAATGGCAAATTTACTCGCGTGGTACCACACCCCCATCGGCAAGGTCACTTTGCCGCCAATGGATGAAATATTAACGATCTTGCCATATCTATTGGCACGCATGGCCGGCAAAACCAATTGCATCAGGCGGGCTGCGGCAAAAACGTTCACGTCGAACTGGTATTTTGCATCAGACATCGGCATGTCTTCCAGTGCTCCATAGTAGCCTGAGCCGGCATTGTTGATCAAAACATCTATCCGGCCTGCTTCTGCCAGAATGTGTTCCACGCAAGCCACAAGGCTGTCTTCTTCAGTAACATCCAAAAACAGCGGTTTAATACCGTAGTTTTTCAACTCTTCCATTCTTTTCAACCTGCGCGCGGTGGCATACACCTGGTACCCGTTTTGTGCCAAAAAAATCGCGGTTGTTTTTCCAATACCAGAAGATGCCCCTGTAATCAATACCGTTTTCATTTCTTTATTTTTTTGCTTAGCCTGCAAAGTTTGCCCATTTAAAAGCCGAAACATTTGCCATATGGCAAAAAGAGATTTCCATACGGATGATGTTGGACTATTCTCAATTACACCCCTTATCTACCTATTCGCCCCGGTTCAAAAAAATGTGATACAATAAAATGATACTATTCAATAGACGGCCAGCCTGGCAGAGGGTAAATGATTGGTGTTTACAAATAGAAGCCAGGCTTAATAAAAGTGTCGGCGCCAATTTCTGGGGTCGCTCCTCCGGCGTACACAAAAAGAAACTTCCCGAAATTGCTTTCCGTACCCGGGTTAGCTTTTTGTTGATGTACCTCCCAGTAACTCAACAGCCTTATTCTTTCATACCGTATTAAGCGTATCAATGGTTTACTGAACACTTTGAGGAACAGCAGGTGCAGGCTCGCATCCTCTAATAGATCGGGCTCTCATGCATCCAATACGCTATTATTATTTATTCCTGAACGCTCTTACGCATTATAAATAAGGTATCGTGTCACAGGTAGCCGCATCAGTCAACTTTTTTAACGGTAATAAAGGCTTAGCTAAACATGGCCGGCCGGGCAATCTGACTCCTCCACCAACTGGTTTGCCATCTAGGCAGGCTCACACTACATTGCTGAACCTGCTGAGAGCAGAGCCACTTAATTGCAGTAACTGCGGTCAACGTATACTTTATTACCGCCCGCAGTTACATAGTAGCAGCCGCCCCTGGGTCCCGTGTAATAGACCCTGCCCGTAGCCGATCTCCGTACACTGCCTTTTTTCTTTATGCCACTCCTCCCGGCTTCGGTGGCCCCGCCTGTGTTAGCGATGTTATAAGAGCTGGTGCTCAGCTTTGCATACGACGGTGCGACATTCGAGTAATCCCAGGTGTTATCACTGTATAAATTAACGGTGGTACCGTTCTTTGTTTTTACTACATGTAATAATCTCTTCTGCGCGCAGGACACCTGGGTAATCAGGACCAGAATAGCTATGGTAAACAATCGGTTCATGATGCAATCGGGTTTATTTCGTTG
Organism: Acinetobacter pittii; assembly: GCA_052038405.1. Taxonomy (GTDB): domain Bacteria; phylum Bacteroidota; class Bacteroidia; order Chitinophagales; family Chitinophagaceae; genus Niabella. Next base: position 3,654 of record JBQGCI010000155.1, on the reverse strand, counting down.
ACAATAGTTTTTTGCTGGTAATTATCAATGGTAGCTAAAAGCTCTCTCCGATAATCATAAATATCATCTAAAGACTCCAGCAGCTTCTTTTCCCCGCTATCCTTTCCCTGGTGAAACAACTCAATGTACTTTTTAGAAAAGTTGAAATGCAGTCTCGCAAGGGGTTTCCGGTTATTATCATCCAGTAATATGCCGAAGTAAGATTGGGTATCCCTGAATGCAATGCGGGAGGAGGGCAAGCGCTCCCTTAAAATGGCTTTTATGATCTGAGATCCTTCGATTTCCTCCTCTGTGGTGATCGCTTTTACCAATTCAGTATGTTCGTCAATGGGTGATATCATATCATCCTGCCGCTGAGAGGGAATTTTATCATTCATGCTCAACGCATTTTTCAGGCGGTAGCTGATTGATTCATTAATAGAATTAGATATGGCTCTCTTTACATATTCCTTAAAAGTGCTCAGTCTTGATGCAGTTAAGGTTTTCCCGAAAAAACGGTTTACTAAAAGTCTTACCAATTCATCCGAAGGTTCCTGCAGCTCCTTTTCAAACTCTGTACGAATGGCTTTAATATATTTAAGCGCCTCCGCCGAATCGAGTATACTATCCAGGTTATACCCCTGTTTGGTAAAGTTCTCTAATATCTTCAGGCTGGAGTCTTTAAGATTAGCGATATCAAGCGTAAAGAAAGGTTTATCGTCCATGATATTCGGGCGCTCGAGGTCAGCATAAAAATTATAAACATGTCCATTGGTTAAAACACCAAAGCGCGATTTAGAAACATGGAAGTACCGGTGTAACTGTGAATTATGAGCATCCGCCTTTTCTTTCCAATGCTTACATTCGATGATGAGTATCGGTTCGCCGTCCTTCTTGATCACGTAGTCGATCTTTTCTCCTTTCTTGGTGCCGATATCACAAATAAATTCGGGGATCACCTCAGTCGGGTTAAAAATATCATACCCGATAATTTGTATGAAGGGCATTACAAAAGCATTCTTCGTAGCTTCTTCAGTGTTGATCTGATCTTTGAGCGCATCTACGCGTTGATGCAGCTGTTCCAGTTTAAGCTTTAGATCATTTTCCATTTGCATTGTTTTATTAATGAAGGTTAAGACGCATGCAATACATGCGGTTCTACATGATACTAAAATAGAACAGGCATTTTGGTACTATTTACGGTAACCCGTAACACCTCATCATAAATCTTATAAAGACTAGTGTTGGCGGGAAGCAGTTTTACGCGCCGGACGCCGCCAGTCCCAGGGTGCTATGGCATGGCGATCCTGCCAAAGCCCTACCCTTTCCTTGCGTGCCTGGTTCTCAAGCGCAGCATATATTTTGTCGTGAGAGTATTTTTTAAAATGCCAGGCCAACCCGTTTTTAACCAATTCTTTATTCAGGTTGCGGCCATTGGTTAGGACCACTTCAGCAATTAACCGGTGATTGCGATCGTATTTATTTTGATGGATCAATATTACTTTTTTTCCAAACGACGCCTGTGAAACGAATTGCTTTGCCTTTGCACCAAAAGGCTGCTTTTTCTCCGGGCAGTCGATATGTGCGAGCCTTACTACCTGCGCCTTCCCGTTCATTAATACCACAAAAGTGTCGCCATCTTTGATGCCGATTACTTTGTAGGTCGATGGCTTGGGAACCCGCTGGACATAAGCTAGGGGATAAACATCGATAATGAAATAGCCATTTTTTTTGGGAAAGAGAGCGGCAGTCAGCAAGCCTGTAAAAGCATAAATAAACCAATGCATATAAGTACGAGATTATAATGCTCAAACATAGAGTAAAAACTGCAACCTGATCAAATGTTCAAATTACAATCTCCATAAAAAAGCAGGCAAAAGCCACACCAGACAGCAATAAAAAAATGAGCACCATAGTCACAACTTTATATACATTAAACTCCGGAACCGTCCGTTTGTCACTCCTGCCAGTTTCAAAACATTCGAGCTCGCCTGTGCCCGAAGTCATCTTGGCTTTTACCGTAGTAGTATTTGTAGAAATCGATACCGATTTCAACGCCTGCGGCATCTGGTGCTGATTACGCTGATTAAGAAAACTCCTCTTATGTTCGTTTAGCCATCGTCTTACCAGGTGAGGCTTTTCGCGGGCCTTTAAACGGTTAACAGATTCAACGATCTTTTCGAGATAATGATTATAAGCGGTTCCGCTATGTATCGACTGTTTTTTAGCTGCCTCAATTCGCTTCCCGTTTTCCTCGTGCTGTCTTTCATTTTCCGCCAGCCAGTTTTGGTACTGCTCCGCCTGTGTGATTTGCTCTTTTTCTATCTTCAGTTTTTCCGCTTCCAGTTCCGCAATAAAAGCCTGCATCCGACGGATCTTTTCCTCGTTTAGCTTTTCAAGTTCCTGGTCCAGGTCGCGTTTGCCCGCTACATCCTGTATCAATGTAAAAAGCCCGCGGTCATTTACAAACCTGGCTATTTCGGGGCTGCTGGTAAAATAAATGGTATCATAAATATTTAATCACTCAAGTGTTTTCTCAAAGTATTCTTTCAGGCTATTCGGATTGATCTCGCAAAAAACCACCAGGTGCCGATCGGCTGCCGGCATCATATTCAGGTCGCCGATTTCTCTTAAGTTAAAATCAATCTTTGCAAAGTCTTTTGGGCTCCTGACTTTAAATTGATCGGAATGGGTTACCTGGATAATATCCTGCTGTACATTCTTTTTTTCGAGGTAATCATGAAATTCATTCAGGCAATTCACGGTAATGGCTTCCCCGGCAACCTTGTCAGAAAAAAGCAAACTGGAACCGATAAAAGTGCCTCCCCTGTCAGAGCCCTGTTCTTTGGCAAAACTATATACCGTATAGGCCACCAGGTTGTTGCCATTTACCGATTGTTTACGGATCGAATAAAGCCTGCTGTTAGGGAAGAGCCGGATAGCGTCTGTTTTTAAATCAAAGGTTTTAATGCTTTTTGCCAGGACGCTTTCAGCCCCTGCATTAAAGAAACTTTGCTTAAAACCATTCGGGTTTCCAAAAGTGCCGAAGGCTATAATAGTAACGTGACGGTTCATTATTTTACCAGGCTGAATTTAATGCGTTCCCAAAAAGTACCTTCATAGTCCAGGTCATACCCTACTATACTATGATATAGCCATTTGGATAAAATTTCAGCGGTTGCCAGGCTTAACAGCCCGATACGCTCCTCGCCGCTGCCACTTTGAATATCGCCGATGGTGTAATAGGTTTTACTTAAACCATAAGTATCTATACGCTGGCTGGTTCTGCTTAGCCGTTCGTTAATGAACTGGTCCAGTTCGTGGGCGTTAACCACGTTCATCTTACCCGACTTATCCCATTTGGAAACCACGAGGATCACGTTGATCGCTTTCAGGTTTTTTCCTTTTCGCTCCAATTCATCCAAAAACTCGTTGATCACAGTATCTTCTTTATGAGCCGATTCATAACCTGTTACAATAATAAAAGTGAGCGGTATATTAGCGCTTATATACGAGTCAATACTACTGTGATACGACCCGCCCCTTTTTATTTCGTTATGATTCTCCCCCGATGTTTCCAGGAAAGTAAGGTTGATTGGCACTATTTTTTTTGACCGGTTATTCGGTTCAAAAACCAGGTCGAGGCGTGTTACCTGGTCCCGCGTAGTACGGCCC
>JBQGCI010000154.1:0-2008 GCA_052038405.1 Acinetobacter pittii | reverse complement strand
CGAAGCAGACTATAATAATTGCAGTATACGCTACGGCGATCTGAAAAAACAACTGGCTGAAGATATGGTGAATTATATCGCTCCTATACGGCAGCGGGCGAAGGACATCCGTGCCAATGAAGCTGAGTTGAATATTATTTTAAAAGTGGGTGCACAAAAAGCAGCCGAAAGTGCTGACAAGACAATCAGCGCCGTGCGCGAGGCCATCGGTCTAAAATATTTTTAGGGCATGGAAAAAAGACTTACTATTGCCGAGTTTAAAAATTCAACCAACGAGCCTGGCTAATACTTCAGGCACTATACAGCAAAAATGGCCAAGTCGAAATTGAAACCCAAACATATTGCGATAGCCGGAAACATTGGTGCCGGTAAAACTACATTAACCCAAATGCTCGCCAAGCATTATAAGTGGATTCCCCATTTTGAAGATGTAGATCATAATCCGTACCTGATGGATTTTTATGAAGATATGCCCAGGTGGAGTTTCAATTTGCAGGTTTACTTCTTACATGGCCGTTTAAAACAGCTACTGGATATCCAGGAGGGTACGGAAACCGTTATTCAGGACCGTACTATTTATGAGGACGCTAATATTTTTGCTCCTAACCTTCATGAAATGGGCCTGATGAGCAAGCGCGATTTTGATAACTATTTTGAATTCTTTCAGACACTTAAAAAAATGGTAAAGCCGCCCGACCTCATGATTTATCTGAATGCATCGGTTCCTACATTGGTAGGGCAGATACAAAAAAGAGGGCGGGAATACGAAGAAAATATCCGTTTAGATTACTTAAAAAGGCTGAACGAGTTTTATAATAAATGGATTTCCGGTTACAAAGAGGGTCCTTTATTGGTAATTGATGTTGACAAAAACAAATTCGGCGAAAACGAGGAGCATTTCGGTGATATCATCACCAAAATAGATGCTACCATCTACGGCCTGTTTTAACCCTCCCCATAGTCCTTTTCTTTTACGATAGAACGGCGCCCCGGGGTACCGTTCATTACACTGTAATCGCTCTTCTCGCGCTTCCTGCATAGTTTATTGGCAGAAGTGTTTATTTTTATGCCCTGTTATTCAGGTTTCAAGTCTTAAGTTTGCATCCATATTAGTCTTCAATCTCAATTTTTTACATGAAATATTTACCATTAAACCCTAAACTGTTTATTAATAACAGGGAACGTTTTGTAAAGAAAATGCAGAAGAACTCTATTGCCATTTTTGTTGCAAACGAAGAAGTTCCGCATAATGCAGATGCTTTATATAAGTATAAACCCAATAGTTCTCTTTTTTGGTTAACAGGCATCAGGCAGGAAGATTCGATGGTAATCCTTTTTCCCGATAATCCCGATCCGAGATACCGGGAAGTATTGGTATTGGTTCGTCCCAATGAGGTTAAAGAAAAATGGGATGGTAAGCGCTTAAGAGCCGCAGAAGCTACGGCTATAAATGGCATTAAAACAATTGTATGGGCAGATGTTTTACCCGCTTTATTGCAGGCATGGATGCATGCAGCCGAAAATGTATACCTCGATTCTAATGAGCATGATCGTAAGGGGTCATGGCTCGATACGGCTCAAACCCGTTATATCAGGCATATACAGGAGCGTTACCCGTTACATAACTATCTGCGTTCCGCACGCATCATGCACGAATTAAGATCCATAAAAACGCAGTATGAAGTAGATGTTATTCAAAAAGCCATTAACATAACTGAAAATGCATTTCGCCGCTTATTACAATTTATTAAACCCGGCGTGTGGGAATATGAAATTGAAGCGGAAATCGTTCATTCTTTCCTGAGCCAGCGTGCTACCGGGGAAGGATACAACAGTATCATTGCGAGCGGAGATAACGCCCGGGTATTGCACTATATTTTTAATAATAACCAGTGCCTGGATGGAGAGCTGGTGTTAATGGACTTTGGCGCTGAATACGGAGGCTATAATGCCGATTTAACCCGTACCGTGCCGGTGAACGGAAGATTTACAAAACGTCAGAAGGATA
>JBQGCI010000153.1:0-11618 GCA_052038405.1 Acinetobacter pittii | reverse complement strand
ATTTCCGATAATTGAATCATCCTTCAAATTTACAATTCAACGCGAATAGTGGTCATACCCCAGGGAAGCATTTTAATTGCTCCGCTAACAGGCTTTGAAGGTTTTTCTTCAACATCACATACCTGAACTGCCCTGAGCTGTTTAAGAAAACGAAGTTGCACATTTTCTTCCTTTTGCGACAAAGACCGAAGCCTTATGATAAATGCTTTTCCGTTGCCCGTTGCCTTCAGTATTGAAACTACTACTTTGTTATTATCGAGCCGCACAAACGGCTTGATATCAGGATCCATATTGGCCGCCACATGAACCAGCGGCTGAGATTGCTCCATTCCAAACCGGTTGGCCTCCGACGCATCGTAACCATTATGCGGTTTGATCCGGTACCGGAAAGCAGTTGAACCATCCTGCGTAAGCGGAAAATTAGTGTGCCAATGATTATTCATTACCCAGGAGTAAATCGTTGAAGAAGGTTCAACCTTTTCAATCCAATGCCCGCCGTTGCCCCAACCACGTGCGTTATTGGCCGACATTTTACCATACTCGAACAAAGGTGCATCCAGCGAGCACCAGGTAACGCCCACCTGATCATTTGAGATATCCAGCCAACGCTGTAAAGTCAACCAATTTCGATTGGCCTGGGGCCACTGATCTTTCTCCACTTCTATCACGCCCCAGGGAATATCAACCCTTGTTCTTCCTCCCGCTATATTAAATCCAAATCCAAAATGAATCCCATCTTTTTCAACAAGAGGCAGTTTATCCACCTTGTTGCTAAGGTCGAGCCAGGGCTGACCCCAAACCAGCCTCACACTTCGGCTAACAGATCGCACCCCTTTTCCTTTAGACATAACCTCTAACTCAATCAATAAGGGTCCTTTTTCCACTACCCGAATTTGCATTACACTGTCCGCCACCGGCGCATCAACATTACCCGGCAACCAGCGAAAGGCGTTTAAACCTCCATTCACTTTTTTATCGGCGTAATTATAACCTGTTTCCAGGTTTACCAACTGCGCTATATTTCCGCTGGCAGCATCAATTACTACTTTGAGCCGGCCATTTTGCATCGTATAATTTTCAATGGAACATCCCTGCTTTACCTCCGACTTGCCTTTTGTAACGCGGTAATGGCGCGACCCCAGCGCCGGCACCTCATTCACCCAAAATACCAACTCGCCTGTGGAAAGACGTTGCGCGGGAACTTCAACTTCTTTCTCATCTATTACCCTATCGCCTAAAATACTTTCGGCTTTGCTTAAAGTTACCAGGCCGCCATGTGACCAGGAGTTGGTATTAATTATGGCAACACCTCCGGCCGCAGGACCTTCCAGCGGGCCCAATCCCCCATTCGACTTGTCTGTAATGGGCGCCAGGGCCGCATCATAAGCTTCGCGCGATCGCTCTTTTGCTGTGTTAAAGTAGCCGCTTTTTACTCCAAAGATCGCATCCTGGAAAAAGGGTTCAGAGGGATTTTCGAAACTCCAGGTATGTTCAGATCCTAATGCAATATATCTCCAGGCCTCATCCAATTCATCACGAGGTATAAACCGGTGGTTATTCAACATAGTCCATAGCTTTTCGGCCTGGGTCAGCAATTCTTTAGAATTACGGTTCATAGCAGTGAGGTTGGCTGCCGTGCCCAGGCCATCAGTCCAGTATTCGGTATAATCGCCTTTTACCTCGGGAAGTTGGTCTCCATATTTTTTCTCAATGTGTTGCATCATTTCACCGGCGCCTGTAATTACAATTTTGGGATAGGCATACTTTGTATTCCATTCTTTTACAGCGTAGGGAACATCGGCATCAAGCGGTGTATTATCCCAAAGCGTCCACGATCTGGCCAGAAAATCGTAAGGATATCGCTCCTGCTCTAAATGCATCAGCTCAGCTGTAAAATCTACATTGGAATAACCTGTTTTAATAACTGCGGGCACTTTAGAGGCATCCCGCTGGCCAAACCAGGGACGGCCGGTTTTGCCGCCCTTATCAACACTATGCCTGTTGGTATAATTTCCTGGTTGAAAAAATAAAACTTTTGATTTCCCATCGGGCCCAATCCACCAAAAGGGGTAACCGTTAATTCCAAACCGATGTGCATTCCCTACCCTGTCGCCTCCGTTGATCCAGGACACTACATACCGGATACCTTCCTGGACCATTACAGGTACCAGGCCCCAGGTAATGCCGGGAATGTCGACCTGCATAAAAACATCCGATTTTTTCCCGGTTTGCTGCTGTAAATAACGACTAAACCGGAAATTATGAAACAATTCCTCATCCGTAGCAATGCTTGTATTTGCGTGCAGATAAGCCGCATCTAAGCGAAGCTGATTATTTTTTATAGCATTGATGATATTCGTTCTTTCCTGAGGCTGCGCATTCCATAAACGTTCTACCGGCCAGCTCACTTCGGGATTCCATTTATACTTGGCCCCGCCGGGAAACTCCTTTGTCAGTTTTGCCAGCTTCATTCCTTCAATCACATTGGTTCTATGTAGTATTTCCACATTTTTCTGGGTGTTGGTATACCCGATGTCCACGTGCGAATGCGGATAGATAAAGATCGTCCAATGCCGCATACGGGGAATATGCACTTTCTTTTCTATTGTGGTACCACCATACTTAAACGTGACAGATATTTCAGCCGATGTATCTACTCCTAATCCCGGTGGCAAAAGAATCGTCTTCAATGTATCACCCGCAGCAGAAGCGGTAAGCTGAATCGTCTCTTTAACACCAGGGCCGTTTACCCAAACTGTAGCAGGCTTCTTTAATGGACCTCCTTTGAAAACTATGAGCAGCTCTCGTCCCGGCTTTCCATCTTTGAGATAGCCATAAAGCGGCTGGGCAGTGCAAACAATATCAGTGATGCTTTGAGAAAAGCTGCTGGTAATAAACAACAACGACATCAACTTTATTAATATAAATTGCTTCATTTTAATTACGCTTTTTCATTAAGGAACCAATAAAGGACTGTCGTCGAGCGTTGCTTTTAACGGGATGTAAACTGATAGTCACCCGATCCCACCCGAACAATAGTATATCCGTCGGCCGGTGGCAGCATCTCAATAGTCTTTATCTTCCTGATATCTTTACCAGATTCAGTAACCGCAGCGCCTGCGGATGAGCGGATCCAGACATCCGCGTTAGTATTCGGAGGAATGGAGACATTTAAACTGTAAACACCGGCTTCCAGCATCCAGGCGCTTTTAATTTCGCCGGCTGTAGATAAATAACTGCCACGTGCAAAACGAAGATCGCCTGCAGGCTGAGGTTTTATGACTATTTTTTTAAACCCGGGTGCAGCTGCATTGATACCCAGAAGAGAACGGTAAAACCATTCATTGATAGAACCGAACATTGGGTGATTATGTGAATAGGTGTTATCTGAATACTTCCAGGTTTCCATAAGTGTAGTTGCTCCATTTTCAATCATGTGTCCCCATCCGGGGTAATCCCGCTGGTTTGCTATCTGATAAGCCAGATCATTCAGGTTGTTGCTACGCAAAACATCAAACAACATTTTAGTACCAAAAATGCCGGTGGACAGATGGTGGTCTTTTTTAGCAACGGCCTGCTTCATGGCGTTTAATGCGTTATCTTTTTCAGACTTACTAACCAGGTTATGCCAAAGTCCAAAAAACTGGGCAGATTGGGTACCGTTTGCAAACACACCATTTGCAGGATTATAAAATTTCCGGATGATTGCCGCTTCGATCGCTTTAGACATGTTCTGGTACTTTACAGCCTCTTCTTTTTTACCCAAAATCACAGCGAATTCGCTCATTAGTTTTACATGGGATAAATAAAAGCAGGAGGCGGTAAAAGCTACCGGCTTCTCGTCCAGAGATTCATGATCGCTTAAATCAACATCATATAGATTGTTTTTGGCACTGTCGGCTAGAAACCGGATCTGTTTTTGAAGTGCAGGATAATACTGCTCTACTACTCTTCTATCGCCATAAAAATCATATACCTGTTTAATCGCGTAGGCAAACCCGATTTGAAAACCCAGAGGCCCCGACTGATCGCCAGGTCCCGCATCAGCGATACCCATGTAAGGGGCCGTTTCAGTAATTCCACCTAAAGGCCGCTGAGCGTCTTCATGATCCTGAATGATCTTTTTATAAAAATTGGCCATGTCGAAATTATAGCAGAAGGCTTCTGTTGTACAAAACATATCGCCCCCATAACCAAATTTTTCACGGGCCGGGCAATCAGATTGAACACTGAACAGATTACTTAGAAAGGTCCATTTTATGTTTTGGGCCAATTGATTAAACATCGGATTCGAGCACTCAAAACTTCCGGTTTGTTCTACTGCAGCACTCATTCTTAATCCCTCGATATCAGAAGGCTGCGGAATGCCCGGCCAGCCTTTTATTTCAACGTAGCGGAAGCCGTGAAAAGTAAAACGGGGATTCCAGACCTCCGTACCGTTACCCGATGCGGTATAGCTATCTTCCTGCCAGGCGACCTGGGGCGCCCCCGGGCCTCCATTGCCGTTTTTCACCTGGCCTGCTACCGATGTCATACCATTAAGACTACCGTCTTTATAAACGTCTTCTCCATATCTCAGCACCACCCTGGTGCCGGCTGGTGCCTTGAGCCTGATACGGGCCACCCCGGCAAAATTCTGCCCCATATCAGCCAGGTACACCCCTGGCTTTATTTCTGTAATTTTTACGGGTCTTACGATCTTCGTAACTTCAACACCCGGTTGCAATTGTGCTTTTAATTTTCCTGACGGACCTTTTACTATAACCGCTGGTTGGGCTGTTGCCCACACCCCCTGATTTGCCTGCCAGTCGTCGATTTGTTTTCTTGCATCATAATGCTCTCCTAAAAAAACATTATTTCTCAGCACGGGACCACCCACTGTTTGCCAGCTCTGATCCGTATTAATTTCTTCCTTAGAACCATCTGAATAAGATATCCGGATCATTGCTTTCAGACAGGGCTCACCAATTGCCAGGCGTTCCCTTAAATTATGCACACCCCACATGCGCAGCGGAAGCGGGTTGTACCAACCATTGCCCAACATAACCCCTGCTGTGTTCATACCCTCTTTCAACATCGACGTAATATCCAGCGACCGGTACAAAACCGTTTTGTCAAAACTGGTCCAGCCCGGCGCCAGCATCTCCCTTCCGACTTTTGTTCCGTTAATCAGCGCTTCGTAGTATCCAAGCCCGGCCATATACAGCCGGGCTGCAACAACCTTTTTCCCCACTGTGAAAGTTTTTCTGAATACAGGTGCTGCCCGATCTTTATAAAAATCAGCGTCCTGCTCCGGTGCTTTTCTACCATCGCCGATCCAGCTACCCTTCCAGTGGCTTGCAGACAGTGCAGCAGTTTCAAACCAGGCATTCTTACTCCAGGGAGAAGGTTTTCCATCCTGGTCATAAACTCGTACTTTCCAATAATAGCGGGTGAAAGACGAGAGCGGTTTACCCGCGTACAAAATCAGGTGGCTTTTTGAAGATGGCGTTTTGCCGGGAGCCCACATACTGCTGCCCGAACCATATGTGCTATCCTTACTTACTATTACTTCATAGAAACTTTGTTTCCTGTTTTGTCCAACAGCTGTAAAGCCCCAACTTAATGAAGGCTGGTCGATGTCGAGCCCCAGGGGATTTTCTATTAACTCGCAACGGAGGTTATCCGGAAATAAAGTCTGCGCCTTTATATGCGGCGCTACCAAAACAATCGAAAGCGTACAGGCCATACGAATACCCTGCTTAATGACTGCTTTTATATGACCTGGATTAACGTCTGTGGGGTTGGCCTTTGTCACGTGGGTAAAAGGAGTCAAAACATTTCTTCCCGAAAAAAAATAGCTAATGCTGTACCGGGAAAAACACTTAAAAAATCTTCCGCTAATCATTTATAATCATTTTATTTAAAACTATATACGGGCAGGATACCGATGTAAGATAAACCGGTCCCCGGGTATAGGATGGCGGGTAAAAGCATTCCAGCGGTCCGGCAAAGCCACTACCCCTGCGGTAGTCTGTTAACCTGAGCTCCGTAATATAGTCGCGGATTAATTTACCGGCACTTGCCTTATCCGTCTTCGCAATAGCATACGCCACCCAGCCCGTTGCGGTGAACCAATAAGCCCCGTTTTGATAACTATTTAAAGTAGTTTCCGGTATGGCGCCCTCCCAGGATGTAGTCGTACTGAAATCATCTGTTTTTAACACATGCCGGATAGCGCCCTTATAGGCCAGGGTACCGGCTTTATAAGCAGCAGCCAATACCTGTGAGGCCCTGCTCGCCTCTGGCGACGGTAACAGGTTCATATATATGGCCAGTGCCGTACCCCAAACATCCCGCTGCGCACTCTTACCGGTTGAAGCCCGCAACATGCCATCTTCATCTGCAAACATGCGCGGAATTGCGGCTTTTATAGCCGCGGCTATCTTTATATATTTTGAAGCTTTCTCCCGGTTTCCCTTCTTTTTGAAGAGATCTGATAACTCCAGGGCCGCTTGGTATTTGAGAAGGGAAGGATACAATAAATCACCGGTAATATGTATTGCATCGCGGAAACCAAAATCTACTGCCCTGTAGTTTTCTATACTATATACGATATGTGTTGCCCTGTCTGATGGCGGCACATGAAAAGCGGTTTCCAGTCGGCTAATGAGTGCGTTTCCATTAATCTCTGTGTTCAGTATTTTCAGGTCGGCTGTATGATTCACGTAATGGTGAGCCATCTTAATAAAATAAAACTGATCGCAATAAGGGGGGAACATTCCAAATGCATGGGTACCTTGTTGCTCGAAATCGTAAGTAACTGCGAAGTAAACCGGCAAACTGTTATGCACCAATATATGATCTGCAATCGCGCCATAAGGCACCATGCTTCCCCCTTTGGTAATCCAGGTTTGATCGCACTGGGTGGCTGCTGTAAGCTTCAACATATGTCGCTGCTCTTCAACCGAAACCATACCGGTTTCGAGGCTCATGGCATAATCGCGGATCCAGAAAGCCGGATAAGTTTCTCTGCCGCCCGGCCTGATCAGGGTTCCACCGGTATGGTTTATCCCAAAACCGGGAGGCATCGGCTGTTTGGGACGAATGCGGGAACTATCCAACACGGCCCTCGTAATTCCCTTTAAATAAACAAGATCTTCTTTAGAAATAATACGGCTGTTCTGTGCGCTAGTCTCCGCCTTCCACAAGAGTAAAATCAAAAAGAAGATGATGACGGTTTGTTTAGTTTTGAATACCATTTAAAAAGTCTTTTATCCAGGTGATGTGTGGAAGGAGTCCTACTTAGTAAGAGCCTCCTTCAATCGCATACAATTTCCCCTCTCCCGGCAGCAGATCGGTGGTAAATATCCTGCCCGGCTTGTAGGATACCCGGTGTTGCTTTCCATCACCGGTGGATATATAGTGTAGTTTCTTAACCTTGCCACTAATCCTGAACGCAATGGATTCGGAGCTCTTCAAAGACTTGTTCACTACCATCACAAATGATTGTTTGGTTTGAGGATTCTTAAAATGGGTAATTATAAATCTTTTGTCTTTGTCATCCGGCTGCCAGAAAAAAGACCCGGGTATTGTTAGCCCGGCAGTGCCGTCATTTTCGTCAGAATGATATACTGCAACAGCATCCAGCTTACCAATGGTTTTACCCAGCTGCCTGAGAGACGCATTCAAATTTTTAAACGGCGTGTACAGATCGGTTTTATTACCCATACTGTCGATAATAGCATTCATAAACCGCTCTACCGGCTGGCGTACCGGTGTATTATAAGTAAACCATACCAGGTTTTTTATTCCATAGGCCAAACCTGTGTAGGCGCTATAACGCAGCTCACTGGTATCCGGACGACGGTATGCATTGATGATGCCCATTGACTGCGGATACATGGAAGTTTTTAGACCATGCCGCAAGCCGGCGCGTCTGATTACGTCGAGGTTTTTAAAATAAGCACCTCCAAAACTCCCATTGGCTAATAAAGGATAATGATCAAAAGAAAGCAATTTCAGATTTTCCTTTCCTACTTTATTTATCCATCTTTCTACATAGTTTTCCTCATAATCCGGATAAACAGGACTTGGAAAGAGGTTGACAGAAGGAATGCGATCCGGATCATATTTCAGAATGGTATTGTAAGCTATGGCCGGCCATTCCAGGTCATCCTTCCCCGGTTCGTCTACTATAAAGTATCCGGCAATTCCGGGGTGGCGCTTATAAGCTTTCACCATTGCAGCGATATCCGTTTCGCTGCCTCGAACCCGCGGATCCCTGACAAAATAGCGAATCCCGTTCCTGGCAGCCAGGTCTAATATTGCCAGATTTCTCCGCTCAGCAGTCGCTACATCTTTGTTGAAGTCCAGAACAGGATCTCCGATAAACTGAATAAAATCCACATTGGCCTCCTTAATCCACCGAAACTGCTCATCGTTAGCAAGGTCCTGGGTGGGTCCGTAAAAAATACCAATAGAGAATGCATCGGGCTTTGCAATATTTTGCTTCTGCGCATTTGCAGAGAACAGAACACTGCATGATAATGCAATACCAGCTAAAATGTTAATGTTCATCACTATTGAAAAATGGAAAGGTTTAGTATATCATTTTTACCGGGTTGTTTACAATCATCCGGCCAGCAGTATCTATCTGCCCCACACCCTATTAAATTTTAGCATGCGTACACTTTAGTACTGACTCATTCGTTCACAGCTGCTCCTGTCAGGGTGTGCCGAGATTGGCCATCAACTCAATTTCCATAATATGAAACGCTCCCACGGCTTTTCCATCCCATGCCTCCTGTACCTGTATTCTGATATAGCGGTAGGCTTTGGCTCCCTTGGGAATCATAAATAGTTCGCCCTGTGTAAAATTATGCGTGCCGGAAGTAAAATCACCGAGTTTCGTCCAATGGCTCCATTCAGGCGCAGGGCTATTAGAACCCCATAAGGAAAATCTTTTCAAATTACCTCCCAGGTATGGTTGTCCCTGTCTTTGCCATGTTCTGAAAGAATATAAAGAACGGTTGGTTACTCCCAAATCGAAAGTAATATGCTGGGGCATGGGTGCATCTGCAGTGTGAAAGCCGGGTTCCGCATTGGTCTTACCGTCCCACATATTGCGCATCGCCCATCCCCAGCCTTCGTTCGCGTCACCCGCGAGTTTTAAAGGAGCAAATTTTGTTCTATCAAGCCTGTACACGACGTCCTGTGGCTGAATAAGTACCTGCGCTGTCTTCAGGGTATCAACAGATGTAGTGTCCGCAAGGTATAATGTGGTATAAGATATACCGGTACCTTCCTTATAATCAACAAGAGAAGTCTCATTTGTTTCCGGAGTAACAAATAGATTCTTGTTGCTCCCCTCCTTATCAGTGTAGTTGATCTGAAGCCCGATACTTCCGTTATAGATATCAGCACCACCCCAGGTAAACTTCAGCACACCGCTGGCATCGTCAATAAAACTACTTATCAGCGGGCGATTAAACATATTGGATAAAAAAGTTGGCCCTACCGACCTTCCCTGTACTTCTACCGGAACAGACTTGTTTCCCAGATTATCAAAAGTTCGTATAATGAAAGAATAAGTCCCTTCCGGTATACTTAAAAAATAAGATACCGAGTCAATATTGGCAGGAATATTCAACTCAACGGAATCTGCATAGTTATTCCAGTAAATACGGGCTTTGGTAACACTGGGATCAACCGGAGCTGACCATACAAACTTTACACGACTCAGGCCCGTGTACGTTAACAAATTTTTAGCGCGTTCCACATAGGTCACGCCCCCAGGAATCACATATTTTTTATAGGTATCATCCATTTTTTTGCAACCAGCTGTTAACACCAGTGCAATAATAAAACAGTATATATTTGTCTTCATTCGTAAATGATTTATATTTCTATAATCGATTTCGCTCACTATTGGCATTCGAGTTCCTTTGTTATACAATTATTGTCCTTCCTGACCCCATAAAGTAAGCTCCTGTATAACAATCTGCGTTTGTCCGCTGGAGATTCCCCAGGTATTTAATGTTCTGAAGCGGATATACCGTACGGTGGGTATACCGGCTTCAAATTCAAACTCTTCACCTCTGTTCAATGCATAGTCACGGTCCTCGGCTGTTACCGGGCCTTCTCCCGAAGGTTTAAAGGATTTGAAAGTGCCTAGTTTTTGCCAGTTGTCACGATAGATGCGGTTGGTTACATCTACATAATCTCCATCGGGATTGACCGAGTTAGAACCCCAGATTTCGAAATCTTTTGGATGGGATCCGCCGTAGGCCGCATCCAGATGAGGCCACATTCTCATACGGCTGATGGCCACCGGTTTGCCCAGGTCTATCGTGAAAGTTTGCGGCAACTGGTAGGTTCGGGTGGCAAAAAGACAACAGTAGCCAAAACCACCGTCAAAAATTTTACGCAAAGGATAGTTTTCTACAAACTCGTAATTATCATTCGGCAATTCTAATGCTCTCCAGCTCACTTTGTCAATCACTTTTTCAAACCAGGGCTTTATATCAGCTTTTTTCTGAATCGTTTTATTGTTCCAGCGATCTCTTAACAATACCGCAATCTTTTTTTCAGTTGTATCCATACCCCTGATTGAAAAATTAACATTATCAGCTGCGGTGTAGTAGGTAGTTAGCTCTGCATAATTACCATTATTAAGCGTATCCTGCATAATCACTACGGCAAGGCTGGCACGCTCGGGATTTTGCAGTTTCACATTGATGCCCCCAAAAGTTCCTGCTACCTGCAGACTTTCATAAGCCGATTGAATGACAGGCTGCAACGGTTTTATCTTTACTACCAACGGCTCCGATTCTTTTTCATTTTTTCCCACACTGTATAACTTTACATCATACTCATTGGTGTCGCCAAATCCTTCAATTTTGAGGGTGTCGGTGTAATAAGAGGCTTTCACTTCCCACTTCGAACCCGAGGAGGTTTCCCATACGGCCTTAACATACCTCAGATTAGGATCCTTCGGAACTTTATACACCAGGTGCGCACCGCCACTTTTAGGTATTACAGTTACATTACTCACCTGCGTCGGTGCCGGTGCATTAGCGTCTGTATAATCAATGTATTCTTCATTCCGGTTGCAGCTAAAGGCAACGAGTAAAAGAAGTACTCCGATTAATAACTGATACTTTCTTTTCATCATATAGACGAGTTTTTTACAATTTATATAAGTGAACCTTGTTTTCCTTTATACCGGTCCAACAGGCAATAACTACCATCCAAGATTCTGTACCAGGTTGGTATTGACGTTGAAATTGCTTTCTGCGATAGGCCAGAAATAATCTTTTACCCCAAAACGCTGCTGAAAAATATTGGTTGGCCTGTAATAAGTTTCGGTAGTTGATCCGTAAATATTCCAGCCTGTGATGGCTTTATTCATTTCAGTAATAGCCAGTTTCCAACGGCGTATATCCCAGAACCGTTGTTGTTCAAAAGCAAGTTCATTTAACCGTTCGCGCTGAATGATCTCCCGAACACCATTTTTATTGGTAACTTTTGCAGGGTTGGTAGAAAATTCTGTCCAGGCCTGCTGCACGGCAGGTATGCCGGCGCGTTCCCTCACTTTGTCCAGGTATAGAAAAACTTCGGAATCAGGGCCTGTTGCT
>JBQGCI010000152.1:0-17608 GCA_052038405.1 Acinetobacter pittii | reverse complement strand
AGCTCCAGGTAAACAGGTTATCTGTGGAAGGCCGGGACAGTTTGCTGGGCACTGATAGGCTGGCTCCTCGGTTTAGCTGGAAAATTCAATCAGGAAAACTGGGTGTGAAACAAGCTGCGTATCAGCTATTGGTGGCCAGTTCAAAAGAAGCTCTGGACAAGAATAATGCAGATGTTTGGAATAGCGGTAAAGTAGAGGCTGACTCATCATTGAATGTTGTTTATAAAGGCAAGCCTCTTCAGTCTCATCAATCACTTTATTGGAAAGTAAAGGTCTGGACAAATCATCAGGAAGAAATTTCCAGCGCACCTTCGTTCTGGACAATGGGTTTATTACAACCAGCCGACTGGCAGGCTCAATGGATTGGCTTGAACAGCTATAACAAAAATGATCAGCCCGACAGTACATTGACCCGACTGGCTGCGCGATACCTGCGTAAAGAGTTTAATTCAGCAAAAAAAGTCAAAGCTGCTACTGTGTATATAAGCGGGATGGGATTGTATGAGCTCTTTCTCAATGGCAGGAAAGTGGGCAATGATGTATTGGCTCCCACAGTATCTGAATATAACAAGAAAATATTTTACAACACCTATGACGTAACTCCACTGGTAACGCAGGGCGCCAATTGTTTGGGCGTTACCCTGGGTAATGGACGCTTCTTTGCAGTGCGTAATTTTCATGGAAATCCCAATCCGCTTACACAGATACCCCAGTCGCTGTATGGATTGCCGCAGTTGCTGCTTCAGCTGCGTATTCAATACGAAGATGGCTCTATTGCCTGGGTACATTCCGATCCGAGCTGGAAGGTTACTGACAATGGACCGATATTAGCCAACAATGAATTTGACGGGGAAGATTATGATGCCAATAGAGAGCTTACTGGATGGAGCAGCGCAGGGTATAATGATCAGGCATGGAAAACGGTGGATTTGATGTCTCCCGGCAAAAATGTGCGCCTGGCATCACAGCCTAATGAAAACATCAGGATCAAAGAAGTATTACATCCTGTGTCGGTACACAAAACATCGAGGGGGACTTATATCCTGGATATGGGTCAGAATATGGTAGGTTGGGTAGCCATTAATGTGAGCGGCGAGAAAGGCGATAGCGTTCGCCTGCGGTTTGCTGAAACCATGAAGGGAAAGGACTCGCTATATATAGATAACCTCAGGGATGCCAAAGCTACCGATACCTATATTCTGAAAGGAGGGGCGAAGGAAAGCTGGGAGCCAAGATTTACGTACCATGGTTTCCGTTTTGTAGAGATATCGGGTTTGCGAACCCAACCTGATGTCAAAGACTTTTCCGGCAAAGTGATTTATGATGATATACCTACTATCGGAACTTTTGAAACCTCTAATGCAACGATCAATGCAGTTTTTAAAAACGCCTATTGGACCATTCGTGGCAACTACCGGGGAATGCCTACCGATTGTCCGCAACGCGATGAGCGGGTAGCCTGGCTGGGCGATAGGGTAATAAGTTCCTACGGCGAAAGTTTTATGTTTGACAATTCCCGTTTATATGCGAAATGGCTGGAGGATATAGAAGACTCACAAAAAGAAAACGGCAGCATCCCTGATATTGCGCCCAGTTTCTGGGACCGCTATGCAGATAATGTAACTTACCCGAGTGCTTTTATTTTGATTCCCGAGATGTTGCGCAAACAGTTTGGCGACGAGCGGAGTTTTGTAAAGCTATATCCTGCTATGAAAAAATGGACATTATATATGTGGAATACTTATCGTGACAATGATTTGGTTTTGAAAGATAATTATGGAGACTGGTGTGTACCGCCCGAGTCATTGGACATGATATGGACCCAGGATCCTGCCCGCATAACAGATGGTGGCTTGCTTGCTTCGGCTTATTATTATCACTGCCTGGGTTTGATGAAGCAGTATGCACAAAGGCTGGGCTATACATCTGATGCACAAAACTTTGATAATATAGCGCAAAGGGTATTGACCGCTTTTAATAAAAAGTTTTATAATCCGGGTTCCAAATCCTATGCTAATAATACGGTTACGGCCAACCTGTTGCCTTTGAGTTTTGGGATGGTGCCTAAGGAAGATCAAGCGGCCGTTTTTGCAAACATTCGTGCCCGGCTTAAAGATTTTAATGACCATATTAATTCGGGCATTATTGGGGGTATGTGGTTGATGAGAGGTCTTAGTGATAATGGAGCCGCAGATCTGGCTTACAAGCTGGCCACCAATACTACTTATCCCAGCTGGGGATATATGGTGAAACAAGGGGCTACTACTATCTGGGAATTGTGGAATGGTGATGCCGCGAATCCCATGATGAATTCCGGGAACCACCAAATGCTGCTGGGAGATCTGATAGTATGGTACTACGAATATCTGGCTGGTATTAAAACTGATGACAATGAAATAGCTTTCAAAAAAATTATTATGAACCCTGTTTTCCCTGAAGGACTTGACTTTGTAAAGGCATCATTAAATACAAAGTACGGAGAGGTAACAAGTCACTGGAAGAAAACTGCAGGCGGTCTAGAATGGGAAGTGAGGGTTCCGGCTAATGCAACCGCGGAAGTAACACTCCCCGGGAATAAAGCAGCTATTACAGAATCAGGCAAAGCTTTATCAGGATCCTTGTTGGAAAAAGCCAAAGAAGGCGAGGCCGGAAAAACAGTGCTTACATTAGGTTCCGGAACCTACAGGTTTGTAGTAAAAAGATAAAATATCATAACTAATATTATATGCAGGCAATTTTAGGAGTCGTATTTCATTTTTTAGGTGGTTTTGCTTCAGGCAGTTTTTATATTCCATATAAGAGAGTGAAGGGGTGGGCCTGGGAGTCGTACTGGATTACGGGGGGCATGTTTTCCTGGCTCATTGTGCCGGTGATCGCCGCGTATTTAACGGTTCCCGGGTTTATGGACATTATCTTCAGCACCCCGGGAGATACCCTGTTCTGGACCTATTTCCTGGGAGCATTATGGGGCATCGGGGGATTAACCTTCGGCCTGGCAATGCGTTATCTCGGTGTATCATTAGGTATGTCGGTGGCCCTGGGTTTCTGCTCTGCCTTTGGTGCATTAATTCCCCCTGTTTACCTGGATCTGACTTCATCTGATGAAGCAGGTTCCTTCTCTGATATGTTGAACAGCACCGGTGGTTTGATAGTGCTGATGGGGGTAATTGTATGTTTATTAGGCATCGTTATTTGCGGAAAAGCAGGTATGCGGAAAGAAAAGGAGTTGTCAACTGATCAAAAACAAAATGCTATTCAGGAGTTTAATATTAAGAAAGGCTTATTGGTAGCCGTTTTTTCGGGAATTCTTAGCGCGTGCATGAGTTTTGCTATTACTGCCGGTAAAGATATGGCCGTTGTTGCCGAAGCCGCAGGTGCCAACCCGCTCTTCCGGAATAATGTGATTTTTGTAGTGGTGATGTTAGGCGGGCTTACCACTAATTTTATATGGTGTATGATTCTCAACACAAGAAACAAAACCTTTACTGATTACAGTAATAAGAAAACGCCCCTTCTGGGAAACTATATTTTTTCAGCTCTGGCTGGTACGACCTGGTTTTTACAGTATTTTTTTTATGGAATGGGGGAAAGTAAACTAGGCAATGGAGCCAGTTCATGGATTTTACACATGGCTTTTATTATATTAGTGGCCAATGCGTGGGGGGTGGCGTTGAAAGAGTGGAAAGGGGTAAGTAAAAGAACACGGTATACCATTATAGCAGGCATTGCGGCCATTGTTCTGTCCGTTGTTATAGTTGGATACGGTAACTCCCTTAATAATTAAGCCCTTTCTTTTAAAAGAGTGTAAGTATGAAAAAGAGAATTCCTGTTGTTGCTGTTTTTGATATCGGGAAAACGAACAAAAAATTACTGTTGTTCGATCAGGATTATAACGTGTTAATGGAAGAAGTGATCTGCTTTAATGAAATAACAGATGACGACGGATTTCCCTGTGAGGATATCGATGTTCTTTCCCAATGGATACTTCGTGAATTCGATCAATTAAAGCGTTCAGAGAAATTTCAATTAAAGGCTGTTAATTTCTCCACTTACGGTGCCTCGCTGGTATATATTAACGAGGCGGGAGAAAGGGTAGGCTACTTATATAATTATTTAAAGCCTTACCCGCAGGAACTCATGGATGATCTTCTTTCCACCAGGGGTGGTATGTCCCGTTTTTCTGAGGATACCAGCTCCCCGGTAATGGGGCACCTAAATGCCGGGCTGCAATTATACTGGCTAAAGCGCCGGAAAGCTCAATGGTTCAATAGTGTAGCAACGGCGCTCCATTTACCGCAATATCTCAGTTTCCTGATTACCGGTCAGCGAAAGGCAGAACTAACCAGCCTGGGCTGTCATTCTGCAATGTGGGACTTTGCAAAAAAGAGCTATCATAGCTGGCTGCAGGAGGAAGAGATGCATACCCGGCTCGCTGCAGTTTCGAAGGGTAGCGAAGTGATTAGGTGCTCTAATGAATTTACAGGGGAAGAAATATGGGTAGGAACAGGTTTGCATGATAGCTCGGCTGCTGTAAACCCGTATCTGAGCAGGTTTAATGACCCTTTTATGATTATTTCAACAGGCACCTGGGTTATCTGTATGAACCCTTTCAACAGTGAGCTACCCAATTCCGAAGAATTAAAAAAGGGCTGTTTAAGTTATCTTACCTACCAGGGCGCACCCATTAAAACCACCATGTTGTTTGCAGGGAATGATCATGATACCCAGGTGAAAAGAATAACACGGCATTTTTCTATCGACGAGGCTTGTCTGAAGAGAATGGCTTATGACGGCAGGGTCATCGAGCAATTGGAAAAGAAGGGCTTTCAGCTGGCTTCAAAATCGGGAGCAGCAGATCTGGTAAGTGCCACTACTCCCTGCCTGTTTAGCCTGAGGGATTTGTCGTCCTTCGATGCTCCGGAGCAAGCCTATCATCAGCTGGTGGTCGACCTGGTAATACAACAAAAAGCTTCAGCTGACAGGGTTCTTCAAAATAGCGAGATTGATAATATATACGTGGATGGAGGCTTTTGTAAGAACAAAATATATATGCAAGTGCGGGCCAATACTTTTTCAGATAAAAATGTATATGCCACATCTATGACGCAGGGTACTGCTTTAGGTGCCGCCCTGGCAATACACGAAAGCTGGAACATAAGTCAATTGGCCGGTAACCTGATACATCTGAAAAGATTTACACCCCTGATGGCAAGTACAAGTATCAACTAACTGCTGGCAGATAGCTAACAGCATTCTTGAGCGGCCAGGCACCTTGCTCGCCAGGGTACCTTGGTTCTGTACTATATTTGCTAGTTTGTATCCAAATAATTTGTTAACCCCCATCGCTTTGTTAGGGCAACAGAGTAATTTTGTTCAGTAACGAAGCGATTGCCGGCAAATGAATTATATATGACAAACAGAACTGAAAAAAAGTTAAATATAACCAAGGACTGGCATCTGTCGAAAGTACAGCAGGTGGCAGATACCATCAGAAAGGAGATTGCGAAGGGAGGGATGAAGATAGACGACCAGCTACCCTCTATTAACGATTTTAGCAGAACCTACAGTGTAGCACGCGATACGGTGGAGAAAGCTTACCAGATATTGAAAGATGAACGATATATTGTTTCTATAAAGGGACGGGGATATTTCGTGAAGGGAGTTCCTGCTACGAAACTCAGCGTGTTACTGGTCATGAACAAGATCAGTGCCTATAAAAAAATCGTTTATAACAGTTTTGTTAAAACATTAGGTGATAAAGCTGTAGTGGATCTGCAGATACATCATTACCGTTTGGATATCCTGAAGGATATTATTGAGACGAGAATGAATCAATACGATCATTTTGTGATCATGCCGCACTTTACCCATGATACGGATCCTCAAAAGATCCTGTCCCTGTTGAAAAGCATTCCTTCGGGAAAGCTAACGATTCTTGATAAAAAAATAACGGGGCTGGATAATCCTGTGGAAGTGTACCAGGATTTTGAAAATGATATCTTTGAAGCCCTGATGTCTGAAACCGGATTGATGGAAAAATATAGTAACCTGGTGGTGATCTTACGAAGCGATGAGTTTCATCCCCGGGAAATTATAAAAGGCATCAGGAGATTTTGCAGGAAATCCAAAAAAGGCTTTAGCGTAGCTTCGGGTGCTGAAGAGTTAGCGCTACAGGCAGGCACGCTTTATATAGAAACTTCCGAATCAGATCTGGCTCATTTAATGAAAAAAGCAAAAGAGCGAAAATTCAGGTTGGCGAAAGACATAGGCATCATATCCTTCAACGAAACGGTATTGAAAGACTTGCTGCAGGTCACTGTTGTAACTACCAATTTTGATAAGATGGGCGAAGCTGCAGCAATCACCCTGTTAAAAAGGCATCCACAGCGAACGAAAGTACCATTTAGTTTCATCAAAAGAAAAACCGTGTAGCCAACAGCCGCAGCATGGGTAAACCGGCGGCTGGCCCTCTTTGTTCCAAGACTAAGGCTATTGCAGTCTGCTTCAAAAGTTTTTTCAAATAAAAATGAGGTTAAAATTCCACAATCACAAGGCCAGTCTTGCATAGTCTTTGTTACTCATGCGTTATAGCAGATCTTTTAATTTGTACCCTTAACTTTAAATTGGATACATGCCTATTCTTACCTTACCCTGCGGGCGCAGTGTTGCCTGTGATATCTCCTTCCTTTCAGAGGGCAATAAAAACGTGTTGCTCACGTATTCATTGAACGGGGAGCCCGGGACTTACCGGCTTCAGTATAATGATTATGCCGAGGAATACGTTGACGATGCGATGCCTGGTAACGATCCTACACCCCAGGTTATTATAGAACAGTTCAACGAGTATTTAAAATCGGGTATAAAAAAACCGGGAATGGCCAGGCAATTTATAGTGACAGATGCCAGGTCTCCATCTTATGCAGATTGCAATCTGCATTTTATAAAAACCGAGCAGGGAATTGTTACCGATGGTAATATTGATGTGTACCTGCTTGATGCTCAAATCGGCACAGTTATAACACAGGTCAGATTGGCGAAAGATGAATCAGCGTGCCGGGTGAATCCCGGCTTTCCGGAGATTGACACCAAATTTCTTCAGATGATTGCATCTGAAGCCGGGCGTTATAGACTGGCTGTATAAATAGTTCAGGAACTTTTTCAGATTGTCTGTTTTAATGGAGCCGGTCGGTTGCAAAACCAACTGGCTTTTTTTCACGGTTACTGCCTTTTATGGAATGGGGGTGGAGTGCGGTCAATTACTTTAGATCCTTGCTGATTAATTCCACCTCGTGCAGACGCCGCTGCAATAATGGAAGTCGTTCCGAGGCCCATTGCTTTATTAAAGGATCTTTGCCCTCAGTGGCTTCCTTTTTATAGCGGTCAATCTTTTCTTTATATCCTGTGATAACATGGTCCACATAAGACCGGTCAAAATGATCCTTGTGTTTATGGGCAACCATCTGATAGGATTTTCTATAGGTCTCGTTATAAGAGGTGGGCAGATTTACTGATCTTTTTAATGCAATAGACTTGAGGTTCTGCATGTCGTTTATAAAATCTGATTCGACGGTTTTCCCCAATTGCGTAACCTTTTTGTTCAGGGCCTTTCCCTGGGCCAGCTGAGCCAGGTGTATCTCCAGCAGGCTGCTCTGACCTGCTGCTCCGATAAAGTCCACATCCTTTTCTATGGGAGATTCTTTAAATGCCTTTTCGTTCTTCTGAATACTTTCAGGGTTAGTCGAATTTTTGCAGGATAAGCATACGCACATTACGGCGATCAGATAAATATATTTCATTACAATGAGTTTAGTGTGATGATACCGGCTTAAGTAAACAACCCGCGTGCCGGGCCGTTACATGATGCCCGAATTTGCCGCTGAGCCATTAAAAAAACAGCGCTTTAGTTATGTCTGGCAGATTTGCCGGCCGTTTTTTGCATAAAATGTGGAGTTGAATGTGTAGTGCGGTCAACAGTATGTGGAACGGCATTATAATTTATTTTTTTTGTGTCGATTGGTATACTACTTGTATTTATGGTAGTTGTAACCTTAAAATCTTATTTTATGACACAGATGATTATTCCGATGGAGATGCAGGTGCGCCTCGATTATGAACGTAAAGAATGGCCTCCGCTGGTACGTGAGTTACGGCCCATCATATGGGAGGAAGGCCCCAGCTATTGTTGCTTACTGGGCCCTGATTTTAGAGAAGGCATTTTAGGCTATGGACCTACTATAGAAGATGCCGTTGCCGATTGGGAATTACATGTCAAAGAGCGCTTGGAGCATCATGAACCGGGTGATGAAATGGCCGCATTTATTGAAGAGACCCTCCAGGTGCCGGCTGTCCAGGTTGGCGCCGGCGACCGGAATTCGACCCGTTATGAGGCATAACACCGGTAATGGTTCAGGTTGCTTTTCCTTTGTGATCCCAATGATCCTTTAGGATTTGCCCATCTACCCTAACCAATCGCCTGGCAAAACGGTCGCCCTTGATCCTGCCATCAGCTTGCTTTTTTCCTAAGAATAGCAGTATAGGTAAGCCATCTTCATCCGTTTTAAAAGCAAGGTCGTAGCTGCCAGATTTTTTTTCCACAAGGGCTAAAGGAGCATAGCTCTTTTGTAATATTTTTTGAATAGGGGGTCCGAGTTTCATGTCAGATTGTTAAGTATGAATATTATTAGTACAATAAAGTTTTACAGAAAGTGTGCCTTATTCGGTAAAATAGTATTTGATCGCAAACATTGATAAAGCATATACCATAAACTCACAACCATGAAACAAATGGATATACCTGTAAACCGGGTTACCGACATCGATTATGAAAACGGAAAATTCTCCAAAGCTGTAAAGGACCTAAGGCCGGTAGTGTGGGCAGATGAACAGGGGTATTGTTGTTTGTTGGGTCCTGATCCGCAGGAGGGCATATTGGGTGTTGGCAATACTATAGAAGCCGCATTACAGGATTGGGAACAACAATTAAGAGAGCGGGTACGTACTGCAGTTGTGTACGACGAGCTGGCCCAGTATGTGATCGATACCCTGCGTATCTCTAAGGATGACGTATGGTAGGCGCTTACTTCTGGCATTTTTAATTTGTAATAACAGATTATGAAGAAGTTAATAGTTATAGTTTTTTTTTCAGTACTTTTTAGCTGTAATAATGAACAAGGAGGAACTCAACCTCAATTTGTAGATAGTAATAACACCAAAATCCGGGATGGCCGTACAGGACCGATAGCCGATACCGTCTGGAGCGGGAAAGAGAATGAGGGGGATACTCTTAGAGACTAATGTGGTGTAACGTTCATTATAAGCCTTCTGCGTAAGCAGTGTGTTGGTTAAGTGATCAGGGAACTCTGAACGCGATCCCACCTGCTACAAACTGATTAGGTTCATGATAGGCTACACTTGAGCCCGCGGATAAATAAAGCTGCACATGGTTTCCGAGCTGGTAAGACAAACCTCCTCCTATATTATTGTGCCCCGATTTGCCTGATCCGTATTGTGCATAATATTCAAGAAATAATTCCAGCGGATCACTGATATGATAATGTAAAGACCCGTTGGCAAGCCAAACCCAGTCTGTAGAAAATAGCTCCTGTTGCGCCCCTGTATTATATTCAAATTTCCATTTTGGCGACAACTTGTTTTCAAACGCCATTAACAGAATAGGGGACCAATGCTCCCGCCGCACGGATGATTTGGAAGTTAAGGGCAGGCATAGCTGGCCAACAAAAGTCATATCCGGAAGCCAGCTATGATCTTTTACCAGAGAAATTTTAGAACCGATGCCCAGTGGTAGAGTACTTTGCACGGTTTCTCGAATATAAGTATCCCTGTTTTTCCCGTCCTCGATAATAGCTCGTACTTCTACCCGTTCGGATAGACCGAAACGTAGCAGTGCTTGCCCGATAATTGATGAAGCCTTTTTATAGTGTTTATTTATTAACAGTGCTGTTTCCAACTGAATTTGACCTTTACCCAGCAGTGATGTTTCCTCTGTTTCATCGGGTAGGTCTGCATTCATTTCATCAGAAGGTTGTGATTGGTGTTGAGCGAAGGCGCTTATACTTATTGCCAAAACGGTGAAAAAGAAGACTGCTTTTTTCAAAATGTATTTTCGAAATAGATGCTTAAACCGTGCCATATCTATTAAAGGAGTATGCACTTTGTAATATCATATGCAATTAGAGAATCCTATTCTTTGCAAAAAATTCATCCGGTAAGCGCTGAAACGCAGTAGCAGCAGGCCTTTCAGAATTTTTTAATTAAAATGGCATCCGGTGTTACAAAAGATTGTATATTTGTCTATCATTTAAGTGGACTAATATTGTCAACCACCGGCAGCATACCATCTAAACTAAAAAACAACATGAATAGTTTAAAAATCCCTGCAACTTGCTTGCAAGAATGTACTATTAATTATGAGGTGGACACAGTGTTCGAAATACCGTTTTCCGGCGATTCTATTTCGCATTGTTGTACCTGCTGAGTGTAAACAGCCTGTTTATATTTCTTCACTTCAGTTACATAAAGTTTTTAGCCAGAGTAAAAGTGGTTGTTGTGCTGTGATCAGGTAATGGGTCGCATCGCAGTCTTCTTTTACGGTAAGCCTTAGTTAATGCTGCTGCGTTCATTGCTGCCCGCACAGGGGCAGCCGCAGAACAGGCATGCTATGTCTCAGGTAATAGCCGATACAAAAATTACAAATAAATGTTTTCCAAGTTTTACAAAGCCGGCAGTTTGATACTGCTATGTTTATGCCTTTCTCTTTTCCGGGAAGTATTGTATGCACAAAATCCCGCTACTGTTAATTCGGTTCTGGAGGGCACCGTCGTGGATGAAACCACCGGGCTTCCCCTGGAAGGGGCCAATATCATTATTGAAGGTGTGACCAATCAAACGACTACTGATCAAAAGGGCCGGTTCGAATTAAGAACCGGTCAAAAGTTCCCTTATAACATCATTGTCACTTTTGTAGGCTATGAAAAGAAGTTACAGGTGGCTAATGGTTCGCCTGTATCGGTAAAATTAAAGCCCACTAATAATAATCTCGATGATGTAGTGGTAGTGGGTTACGGTACACAGTCGCGAAAGAACCTGGTGGGCTCTGTTGCCAAAGTTGATCCTACCGATACCAAGCTTATTCCGGAAGCAAGCTTTGATGCCCAGTTACAGGGCAAGGCTGCCGGTGTGCAAATCAACACCAATACAGGTGTTCCGGGCTCAGACGTTTTTATCCGCGTTCGCGGGGCCACCTCCATTAATGCATCCAACGATCCTTTATATATTATAGATGGCGTGTTTATTAATAACTCTAGTTTACAAAATATAGCACAGGAGCGGGGTACATCACCTTTGTCAGATATCAATCCTGCAGATATCGAGAGTATTGAAATCCTGAAAGATGCTTCGGCTATCGCAATTTATGGCTCTCGTGGCGCTAATGGAGTGGTGCTGGTATCTACCAAAAGAGGTAATTACAACCAGAAAACCAGGATCCATTTTAACGGGTCGGAAGGTTTTGCATGGGCCCCGGCCGACCGGGTATGGAAGACGACCACAGGTGCCGAACATGCTTTGTTAATTAATGAGTATAACCGAAATATGGGAACGCCTGAGCCATTCAGGGATCCCGCTGTCGTTATCAACGGGGTCGCCGGCAGAGGGCTTCCACAGAACCAGCCCACCTACGACAGGATGAGCTACCTGAACCGTACCGCCCAATTACGCAATTATGATATATCAATACAGGGCGGCTCAGAAAAGACAAAATTCTATCTGGGTGGCGGGTATACCAAACAGGAGTCGATATGGAAGCCGATGTCTTTTGAAAGAGGTGGTTTTAAAGTGAATCTGGACCATAAGATCAATAACAAAATAACCATCGGAACGAGTAACAGCCTGAGCAAGAGCTACCGTAACCAGGCGCGACCCGCTAACGGCGCTAATGGAACACTATTACAGGCTTCTTTAAATATCCCAACCTATTTGCCCATTTTCTCACAGGATGGCACACCATTAAAATGGGTGAATTTTGATAATATATCTGTACTTACCAGCACCGTTAATTTATGGTCCAATAGCTATCATTATATTGGTAATATTTACCTCGATTATAAAATCACGCCTAAGCTTATTTTTAAATCTACATTTGGCGTTGATTACAACGACTATGAAGAAAATGAATATTGGGATACGCGTACCATACTGGGTAATAACGGGGGACGCGGAACGCAAAGTGTAACCAAGGCAACAACCTCCATCAATGAACAAACCTTAAGTTATAATGACAAGATTGACAGGCATAGTTTCGGTATACTGGTGGGTAATACTTTACAGAATGTAGAGGTGAAGAATGTGTCTGCTACCGGTACCAACTTTCCCAATAACTCTTATACGCAAATTTCTTCAGCAGCCACTCAAACCGCTTCCCAGTTCAAAAATAACAGTAACCTGGCTTCCTTCTTTTCGAGGGTAGATTATAACTATGCCAATAAATATTATACTGAGTTTACGATAAGAGCAGACGGTTCTTCCAAGTTTGGTGTCAATAACCGCTGGGGCTATTTCCCGGCTGTTGGTTTTGCATGGCGCGCTAACGAAGAAAACTTTTTCAAAAACAATATTTCAGCTGTTTCCAACCTGAAATTCAGGATCAGCTATGGCACTACCGGTAACCAGAGTGGCATTAATGAATTTGCTTCTCAAGGTTTATGGACGGGCGGATTTGGGTATGCCGATGTAGCCGGTGGAACCGAATTACCCGGTACCGGCCCCCTGCAAATAGCAAATCCTGATCTGAAATGGGAAAGCACCGACCAGTTTAGCACCGGGGTAGATATAGGTTTGCTCAAAGACAGGTTAACGATAGAGTTTAATTATTATAATAAGTATACAAGAGATGCATTGTTGCTGGTAGCTACACCGGGTATATCGGGCTTCTCTTCTTACCTAACCAACTATGGGGAGATCAGCAATAAAGGGTTTGAACTGGCCATTAACTCCGTCAATATTAAAAACCCAAAATTTACCTGGAATACCAACCTGAATATAGCCCGCAATAAAAATACGATTGAGAGAATACCAGCTGATATTCCTTTCGCTGGCCGCGACCTGATCCGTTTACAACAGGGCAACTCGCTGTACTCTTACTGGTTGTATCAACAACTGGGTGTAGATCCTCAAACCGGCGATGCCATTTTTGACGATTATAATAAAGATGGTAGAATAACTGCTGAAGACAGGCAGATCGTAGGGAGCACCTGGCCTAAGCTCTTCGGAGGGCTTACCAATAGTTTCAGCTATAAAGGCATCGATCTGAATGTGTTCTTTACTTTCTCTTACGGCAATTCCATCTGGAATCATAACAGGATGTTGGGTGAGACGGGTGGTACTTTGGATGCCGGGCGTGTATTGCTGGCCAGCCAGCTGGATCGCTGGACTACACCCGGCCAGATCACAGAAACACCGAGGTTAACCGCCGCCAATTATTCACGACAGGAAAATAGCCGCTTTTTCGAAGATGGGTCTTACTTAAGATTACGTTCTCTAACGCTTGGCTATACTTTACCCGGGTCTTTAACTGACCGCATTAGTATCAGCAAGGTCAGGTTTTACTTAACGGGAAGTAATCTTTTGCTGTTCACCAAGTATACCGGTGCAGATCCGGAATCTAACCTGGGAACACAGAATATACAGGGTTACGATTATGGTACACCTCCCCAGCCCAGAACCGTACAGTTGGGTTTAAATGTTTCCCTGTAACCCCGTATTATCCACACAAACAACATGACGATGAAATTTTTTAATTCTATACTTTTTTCTTTACTATTGGTATTATTAGTTTCCTGCAAAAAATATCTGACTATAGAGCCGGTAAATGCTGTATCCGACGAAACAACCATATTTGATAAAACATCCAGCGAAACCGCACTGCGGGCCGTATACCGGCAAATGGGGAATATCGGCTACTACGGAGAAAACTATGTTACCTTCGGCTATTTCCCAAGTGGTGATATCAAAAACCTGACAACAGGTGGCTCGGCGAACTTTGTAAACGTGAACTTCCGGTCGGATGATGTGTTGTTCAATACAACCTGGGTGGCTATTTACAGTGCGATCAACCGCGCTAATCATGTCATTGCAAAAGTTCCTTCTGTAAATGATCCCGCGCTGACAACCGCTTTAAAAGAGCAATACATAGGTGAAGCAAAATTCCTTCGGGCTTTGGCTTATTTCGACCTGGCAAGAGCCTGGGGAGGTGTCCAGATCGTTTTGGAACCCACCACTTCATTACAAAACCGTCCTGCTATTAAAAGAAGCACTTTAGCAGATACCTATGCGCAGGTGCTGAAAGACCTGGAAGAGGCGGAGCCTGTATTGCCTGACGCCGCAAACCGTATCCGTGCCACCCGGAGAACGGTATGGGCTTTAAGAGCCAGGCTGCATCTGTCTCAGAAAGAATGGGCGCAGGCAGCAGCATATGCAACAAAGCTGATCGATAAGACAGCAGATTACAAGCTGCTGAAGCCTTACAGTACCTGGTTTGCCAATAACGTGATTGCAACGCAGGAATCTATTTTCGAGCTGCAGTTCAGCCTTCAAAACCCTAATTCTACACGCTTACAAATGGCCCACTCGTCTAATGGAGGACAGTACCGGTATGCGCCTAACGACCGGTTGGTACAACTGCTCAATAACCCGTTGGTTGGCGGAGGCCGTTCAGCTTTAATAGGTAGTATTACGCAAAGCGGCATTACCAACTGGTATGGCAATCTGTATTACAGGAAGGATGCTTCTGATCCTGCATATATTTTCAGGATTGCAGAGATGTACCTGATCAGGGCTGAAGCAAGGGCTCAGCTCAATAACTTATCAGCAACCAATGGCGCCTTGTTCGATCTGAACCAGGTGCGCGACCGGGCGGGACTTGCTGCTGCTACTGCGGCCACACCAACAGAAGTTTTAAGAGCGATTGAAGAGGAAAGAAGATATGAATTTGCTTTCGAAGCCCATCGTTGGTACGACCTGGCCAGGACCGGCCGGGCCAAGGCTGTATTAGAAGCATTAGATGCCAACGTAAAAGTAGATGATCATGAGTACCTGTTCCCGATACCGGTAACTCAAATTCAGCTAGATCCTAACCTGGAACAAAACCCGGGCTATTAACTTTTAAATAAGCAAACATGAGCTTCTTAAATCTATCATCGCCGTTGCAATGGAACCATAGCAATAAGTGGATATTACGCTTCCTTTTCCTGTTTTTTTTGATACAGGTTATACCGTTGGATTATAAATTTTACCTGGATATGCTACAATCTCCGGCAGGTGATAAAGGCTTTTATATTCTTTTTAAATTAGCCAATTACACGCCGGGTTTCGTAGCAGGGAACAGTTTTGCGAACTGGCTGATTATAGCGGGTATTGCTTTTGCCGGCGCTTTCCTTTTAGAAAGGATAAAGCGGTTTAAAAGCCTGGATTACGACAAATGGTATTATTGGCTTCGTGTATTGCTTCGCTACCGGCTGGCCGTTGCTGCCATTTCTTATGGATTTATAAAACTGTTTCCTTTACAAATGCCTTATCCAAGCCTGGGTAACCTGCATACGGCTTATGGCGACTTTCTCCCCTGGAAAATATATTTCCACACCACAGCTATAGCGCCACCCTTTGAGATATTCCTGGGTGGAGTAGAATTGCTGTCGGGCCTATTATTACTTTTCAGGAAGACCACCACATTCGGCGCAGGTATTTTAGCAGGCTATTATGGAAATGTGTTTGCATCAAACATCGCCTATAGTATGGGTTACGAGGCATATAGTTTACAGTTGACCATCTTTGCGATTGTACTATTTGTTTATGATGCACCCCGGCTTTACACCTTACTGGTGGCCCGTAAATATACTATAGCCAACAGTTATCATCCTGTTTTTAATGCAAAAGAGAAATGGCTGCAAAAAATAGCCCGCCCTTTGATTGCCATTTTTATTGTATGGTTGGGTGTAGCTACGTATCATAACTACACAACTGCTCCTTATAAATACCCTGCAGCAAAAGGATTGCCGGGAGCTTACGGGTTTTATAATGTAAGGGTATTTAAATGGAATAACCAGGAAATACCTTATTCAGCAACTGACCTTAACCGGTGGCAGAATGTAGTTTTTGAAAAATGGGCAACACTAAGTATTAAAACAGCAAAGCCTATTATTATTGATAATGGGCTAGGGGATCAGTTTACCAATAATGATCACGAAAGAAACTTTGAGTCGGCTGGTGTGGGCGGAAGACGCTATTTCTCTTATAATCTGGACACCGCAAATCACCAATTGTCTCTTGCTAATAAAAACAAAAACCATAGGGAAGAAACATTTCAGCTGACTTACCAGCTATTGGGTAGTGATACAGTCATCGTAAAAGGAGTAAACGAGCATAAAGACTCCATTTATGCCGAACTGAACAGAATCAATCGAAGATACCTGTTGTTTGAAGGACGACGTAAACCTGTTAAATTATAACGTTATGACTACAGGGAATGAAATCAATTACCCCGGATCAGGGATGTGGAGCCCGTCTCAAAAATTTGTATTCCGTATATGTTTTGTCTTCTTTTTGATCATGATCATTCCAACGGATGCAAAGTATTACCAGAAATGGGTGACTACCGACTGGAAGCAGCTGCACATCAGAGATATGGGCTCTTTAAGCGGATCGAGTTTTAAGATCATTGAAGTAGCCACTAAACGGCCCGGAGGCAATGATACCGGAGGGGCGCCGGAGAAGAAGCAGTATGACTACGTGATCTATCCCGAAACAGGGGAATATGGTGCCTGGAGCTATATCAACTGGTTGATAGCATTGGTGTTGGGAATAGCGGGAGCTTTTGTATGGACGTTCCTGGACCGGAAGTCAAAGAATTATAATCAGCTCTATTATTTCCTGGAAGTGCTGGTCAGCTATGCCATGATCGTAAGGTTACAGGGACTTACTTTTTCAAAAATATTTCCATCGCAGATGCCTGACCTGGCCTTGACCCAGTTAAATACGCCATTCGGAGACTTTGTAGCGCAAAAGCTATATTGGATACAGTTTAGCTTTGTTCATAACTTTGAACGCTATGCCGGTTATGCCGAGCTGGTGATCATGTTTGCGCTTTTTTTCAGGCAAACCAGGGCCATAGGGGCTGCTTTAAGTATTGCCATGATTGGCGTGATTGCGCTCGCGAATCATACGTATGACGGAGGGATCCATTTATTAGCATCTTTTTA
Source organism: Acinetobacter pittii (assembly GCA_052038405.1). Taxonomy (GTDB): domain Bacteria; phylum Bacteroidota; class Bacteroidia; order Chitinophagales; family Chitinophagaceae; genus Niabella. Next base: position 338 of record JBQGCI010000152.1, on the reverse strand, counting down.
TATAGTAGGCGGAGCTTTTGTGCTATGGAGGTATTTACCACCTGTATGGAACCTGGTCGTTCATGAAAAAAACACTGCACTTAAAATAATTTATTATCCGTTCAGCAGGCCCTGGGAAAAATGGTTTCGGATCGCCTTTAAAAGCTTTATTTTTTTATTCTTCTTTGTTGTAAGCGCTTACCTGCATTGGGATAATTATCGTAATGATTCGTATAAAGTGCCCCAGAATCCCGGATTGGCGAATGCAAGGGGACTTTATACTGTTGCAGACTTTAAAGTAAATGATACGGTTGTTCCTTACTCCCCGCTAGATTCTTTGCGCTGGCAGGATGTAACAC
>JBQGCI010000151.1:0-7790 GCA_052038405.1 Acinetobacter pittii | reverse complement strand
GCGGTAACAAAAACGCTGAAAAAAGGCGATAAAGTAACTTTGGTTGGCTTTGGTACTTTTTCTGTTACCAAAAGGGCTGCCCGTAACGGACGTAACCCTCAAACAGGTGCTGTTATCAAAATTAAAGCTAAAAAAGTGGCTCGCTTCAAAGCAGGTAAAGAGCTTTCTTCTAAAATCTAACAGTAGCCAATCAAACGCTTATAATGCCCCAGCATTAGCCGGGGCATTTTTTGTAGCGGATATAGCCTTTTTTTTGTACGTTTGCAAAAATTTTTAATTATGGGAAGAGGCGATAAAAAAACCGCAAAGGGAAAACGTTTTAAAGGGTCATATGGCAAAAGCCGCCCTGCAATTTCTCCTGAGGTAAAGAAGAAATTAGCGGCCAAGAAAGAAGTTGCTGCTAACTAATTTGATACTACAGGGACGAACAAAATTATACAACAGGAGCCTTTCGGTTCCTGTTTTTTATTTAAACAAGCACAGTAACTCCTGGGCTTTGATCTCACTATCAGCCTCTTCCAGCGTTTTATGCAGCCGGGCTAACTCGCCCGGGGTTAATATCAGATGTATATCCTGGGCCGGAGTGGCAACCATAATCATCTTTGCGTCCTGGTTTACATGGGAATAAGATTGCAATGTCTTATACTTTACCTGTTTACAGAAGATATAAAAATCGGCTTCATTTAAAGTAAGCATCGTTGAAATAAAAGCTACCTGGTAATGTCCGCACAGTTTGCAGCGCACTACGTAACCTTCTTCGCCATAATAAAGAGATTGAAAATCACAAGCCATATAATAATTTTTAGAGTACAAAATTTGCATTTGCACCCCACTATTACATGCCGCATCGGGAATTTTGCCTTACGAGATCGGGAATTTTTGGTCAGCGCACATCAAAACCGGTCAACTTTTAAACCAGCTAACTGACCAGCCTGCCAACGGTCCTCAGGGCGACAGTCTTTCCATTTTCCAATCTCCGGCTGTTTGCAGTGAATACAGCAACCGGTCGTGCAGGCGGTTAGGCCGGCCCTGCCAGAACTCTATACGATGGGGTTGAACCATATAACCGCCCCAATAATCCGGTTTGCCTAAAGATGTGCCTGTGTTGGCTTCCGACTGCAGGTTATTCAGCTTCTCTGCCAAAATTTCCCGGTTGGGTAATACCTGGCTCTGGCGCGACGCCCATGCACCCAGCTGGCTGCCAACCGGCCTCGAAAAAAAGTAGGCTTCGCTTTCCTCTTTGGAAATCTTTGCAACAGAGCCGGTGATCCTTACCTGCCGTTCCAGCTCTTTCCAGAAAAAAACCAGGCAGGCCCGTGGATTCTGAGCCAGCTCCTGCCCTTTCCTACTTTCATAATTGGTAAAAAAAGTAAACCCTCTGGAAGAGAATTCTTTCAGCAGCACAATGCGGGCATCGGGCCAGCCATCAGCTGATGCGGTAGCCAGCGTCATGGCATTTACCTCGGTCAGTTCAGCATGCGTAGCTTCATTCCACCATTGCCGAAACTGTTCCATAGCATCAGGATGCGCATCAGCTTCCAGCAGGCTTTTAAGGGAGTACTGTGTGCGGATATCTGCAATAGACATAGCGAATACATTTTAAATTAAGAATGATCGAAAATCGCCTAACGCTCCGGCTACAACAATGATCGCCGTTCTTAACCAACCTGATTGTGATCACCGGCCAGAGCCGGAACATTAACTAATCAACGTCCCTACATCTTCACCTAAGGCTACTCTGGCCAGATTGCCGTGGCTATTCATATCGAAAACAATGATGGGAAGGTTATTCTCCATACAAAGTGTGAAGGCTGTCATATCCATAATACGCAGATTGTTGGTTAAACACTCCTGGTAAGATACAGTTTTGTAACGGGTAGCTGTGGGATCTTTTTCGGGATCAGCAGTATAAACGCCATCTACACGCGTTCCCTTCAAAATTACGTCTGCTTTTATTTCGATGGCTCTTAATGAGCCCGCCGTATCGGTAGTAAAATACGGGTTACCTGTACCGGCGCCAAAAATAACCACCCGGTCTTTCTCAAGGTGCCTGATAGCCCTTCTGCGGATATAAGGCTCGGCTATCTGCTCCATATTAATAGCGCTTTGTAAACGGGTGAACATACCTGCCTTTTCAAGTCCGGCCTGCAGTGCCATTCCGTTAATTACGGTAGCCAGCATTCCCATATAATCGCCATGGGCACGCTCAATACCGGTTTGAGCTTCGTTCATTCCACGATAAATGTTACCACCGCCTATAACAATGGCAACCTGCACGCCCAAATCAACAACAGACTTAATTTCTTTGGCATATTGCGTGATCACATCCGCATCCATACCGAAATTCTTATTTCCCATTAAAGACTCTCCGGAAAGTTTTAACAGAATCCTTTTGTATTTAGGCTGCATCTCTTTTATTTTTTAGTTAATTGTTCAAAATTGCCCGGCGAAGATAGGAAACAGTTAAAAAGTTTATAAGTTTATCATTAAAAGTTTTAGAAGGAGCGGCGGCACACCACCCATCAATCCTTTAATCGACGGGAGATCACATGGAAGCGCCAGGCAATGCGCTCCTGTAGGCTGTAGTACGCAAATACAGATCGGCAAGGTTGTTGAGCATTTCAACAGGATGATATTATGGTGAGCAAAGCTGTTCACTTAAAACTAAAATATTTCAGAATGAAAAGAAAATTAGGCAACAGTGATATAGCCGTTACTCCTATTACCATGGGGGCATGGGCCATCGGTGGCTTTATGTGGGGAGGTAATGAGGAGAAAGACTCTCTTGCCGCCATTCAGGCTTATATAGACAATGGCGTAACCTCGATAGATACCGCGCCGATCTATGGTTTTGGATATAGCGAAGAACTGGTAGGGAAAGCCATTAAGAACTACGATCGCAGCAAAATTGAAATACTAACCAAATTTGGAATGGTTTGGGATATTGAAAAAGGAGATTTTGCATTTGAAGGTAAAAATAATGAGGGTGAGCTAAAGAAAATATACCGCTACGGAGGCTACGACCGCACCATAAGTGATGTGGAGCTGAGCCTGAAAAGATTACAAACGGATTATATCGACCTGATACAATTGCACTGGCCCGATACTACCACACCCATCGACGAAACTATGCGGGCAATGGAGCGACTGCTTCAGGATGGGAAAGTAAGGGCTGTAGGGGTATGCAATTACAATGCAACACAACTGGAGGAAGCGGAAAAAACAGTGAAGCTGGCCAGCAACCAGGTGCCTTACAGTATGCTGAAACGCGATATTGAGGCGGAGGTAGTTCCCTATACATTAAAAAACGATCTTTCTATTATCGCCTATAGCCCCATGGAAAGAGGCCTGCTAACCGGCAAGTATGAAAATATATCGGCCCTGGCTGCAGATGACCACCGTAATAACTATTTCAAGAAATTTGACCTTGCGGCTGTAAAGAGGCTAACCGATCACCTGGCCGATTTGTCTGACAAATACAATGCTACCATAGCGCAGCTGGTACTGGCCTGGACCTATCATCAGCCATCTGTTGCCGCTGCTCTTGCCGGCGCCCGTAATGCGCAACAAGCAAAAGAAAACGCAATGGCCCTGCATATAAAAATCAGCGCAGAAGACCTGGGCCTGATCGACGGATGGCTGAACAACAAATTCCTGCTTTAATTGCAAGGCTAAATCACCGGAGAGTTGGGTAGGCCCGGCTGGCCGGCTCAACACTAAATCAGACACATGGATACGATTTGTTTTGGCGAAATTTTATGGGATATACTACCGCAGGAGAAAGTTCCCGGAGGCGCTCCTATGAATGTTTGCTACCATTTAAACCAGTTAGGGCAGGAAGCGGCCATTATTTCAAAAACAGGAAAGGATGAAAACGGGAAAGGTTTGCTGGCATTTTTACAGCAACACGGAGTAGATATTACATTAGTGCAAACTGATGAGCAACATAACACCGGTACGGTAATGGCCACACAGAAGGGAAACGAAATGGAATATGAGATCTTGCAGCCGGTAGCCTGGGATTTCATAGACGGAACAGAACAATTGCTCGATAAGGTTTCGCAGGCTTCCTATTTTGTTTGCGGCAGCCTGGCCGCCAGGAGCGAGCATTCCAGATCCACCCTCTATCGCCTGTTGGATGTTGCAAAAACAAAAGTCATCGACATCAATCTCCGCCCTCCCCACTACCAAAAGGACACTTTAGAGCACCTGTTAAAACAAGCTGATATTTTAAAGCTCAACGATCATGAATTGATATTGATTGCAGGTTGGTATACTAATGAGTCAGACTTCGAGAAGCAGGTAACCTTTCTAAGCGATCAATTCTCGCTGCCAACAATTATCATTACCAAAGGGGCTAATGGTGCAGCACTCTACCATAACAATAGATTCTATTATCATAATGGCTACAAAGTAACTGTGGCTGATACTATCGGTAGTGGTGACGCTTTCCTGGCGGGCTTTCTATCGCAACATATTGAAAATAAGCCGCCCGAAGCGTCGCTGGATTTCGCCTGTAAGTTAGGGGCTTTTGTTGCTTCACACAAGGGAGCCTGTCCGCCTTATGAAGTGAGGGAGGTTGAGCTAGTTAGCTAGTTGAAAAGTTGATTAGTTCACAAGTTTGAATACGCTATTAATAAACAACTCTCCATGCATAAAATTTGCATTCATGAAACTATGTTCCTCTTTGGCGAATACCCGTCTGCTCTTCACTACCAATGCCCTGTTACAGGTGGTTAAAACAACTTTATTAACTTGTTTGTATAATATGGCGCTTGCGGCGAAAGATCTGCAAACGAACAGCGAATATGCTATAAAAACTCCAACCATGAATATCGAAGATTTTAAAAATACATTAACCCGTCCCGAACCACCGTCACATTTATCTGATCTTCAGCGAGGGCTCTGGTATGCTGCCAAAGGCGATTGGGACGCCGCCCATAACATAGCCCAGGAGCATGAGGGAACCAAAGATTTCGACCATTTACACGCGCATTTACACCGCGTGGAAGGTGATGACTGGAATGCTGGTTACTGGTATAGAAGAGCTGGAGTTGCAATGCCATCCGAATCAGTAGCGGAAGAGCTGAAAGACTTGATAAAAAGATGGATATAAAAACTCATATCATTGTATATCGAGTATATACAACCCCTGTTTCATAAAAAAAGCGCCTCATTGCTGAAGCGCTTTTAAAACGTATTATTAAAGGTTATTAACCTAAAGCTACTCTTTTGAATTCTAAAACTTTCACACCGTTTTCTTTCAGGTAGTCGCCAACGGATTTGCTGCCGTCTTTTACAAAAGCCTGTGCCGTTAAAGTTTGCTCTTTAAAGAACGCGCCTAATTTACCTTCAGCGATCTTGGAGATCATTTCTTCAGGTTTGCCAGCCATTTTAGGATCTTCTTTCATGATATCCATGATAACTGCTTTCTCACGGGCTACCACATCAGCAGGAACGCTGTCAGCATCTACTGCAACAGGGCTTAAAGCCGCCACCTGCATCGCCACATCTTTACCGGCTTCAGCCGCTTCTTTATCCAAAGCAACCAATACACCAATACGGTTAGCACCGTGGATATAAGATGCTACATAGGGAGCCGTTACTTTTTCAAACTTAGTGATACCAATTTTTTCACCAATTGAAGCCAGTTTATCATTGATCAGCTCAGAAACTTTGGTTCCGTTTACAGCAGCTTCATTCAGCTCTTCAGCAGAATTTACATTGTTTTCAATAGCTGCATCAGCGATGCTTTTTACGAAAGCTATGAAATCTTCATTTTTAGAAACGAAATCAGTTTCGCAGCTTACACACACAACGATACCGGTTGTGTTATCTGCAGTAGTTTGAGCGATCACCACGCCTTCTTTTGCTTCACGGTCGCTACGTTTTGCAGCTACTTTCTGGCCTTGTTTACGCAACCAGTCGATAGCGGCTTCAAAATCACCATTGGTTTCTGTCAATGCTTTACGACAATCTAACATACCCGCACCGGTAGCCTGGCGCAGCTTATTAATATCCTGTGCTGTAATTGTTACTGTAGACATATTTTTTGTTTAAAGTTCACGGCGATTTGTTTGACTTTCCAAACATAAACCGAAAACGTTTTAAGTAATCTTATTTTATTATTAAGCCGGCAGGGATCTCCTACACTCATAAATGCTGAAAGCATTCGCCTGCTGGCAATAAAAAAGTTAATAGTTCATGGTTCATAGCAATGAACGATCAACCATGAACTATTAACTTTCTACTAATTATCTTCTCGGAGCTCCGCTTCTCGCGCCGCCGCCGCCGCCAGTAGTTCTTCTACGCTGACCGCCTTGTCCCTGGCCCTGTCCGGCACCGCGTCCGCCACGTCCACGACCTGCTTCTGCTTCCGCTTCAGCCTGAATTTTCGCAGCTTGCTTTTCGTTGTCGTCGGAGAAGTTATCTTCTACATCCTCATCTTTAGCCGCTTGCCTTTCAGCCAAACCTTCTTCGATTGCAGCAGTGATATAATTGACTACGATCGCGATAGATTTGGTAGCATCGTCGTTTGCAGGAATTGCAAAATCAACTTTATTAGGATCGCAATTGGTATCAACCACACCGAAAGTGCTGATGCCAAGGCGTTTTGATTCAGCCAATGCGATATGCTCATGACCAATATCAACAATGAATAAAGCAGCAGGTACACGGCCCAGTTGAGCGATACCACCTAATACTTTCTCCATTTTATCTTTATCGCGGCTCAATGTCAAACGCTCTTTTTTAGTGATGCTGTCGAAAGAACCATCAGCCAGCATTTTTTCAATGCTCTGCATTTTCTTTACACTCTTACGAACCGTGTTGAAGTTAGTTAACATGCCGCCCAACCAACGCTCAGTAACATAAGGCATGCCTACTTTCTGTGCACATTCTGTAACGATATCTTTTGCTTGCTTTTTAGTACCAACAAACAATATTTTTTTACCGCTGCGTGCAATTTGTTTCATTGCAGCTGCAGTTTCCTGCAGGCACTCAACAGTTTTGTTCAGATCAATAATGTGGATACCTTTTTTCTCAGCAAAAATGTAAGGCAACATTTTGGGGTTCCATTTCTTTTTTAAGTGACCGAAATGTACACCCGCTTCCAGAAGCTGCTGTTGTAATGATGTATTATTATTTTCCATTTGTCTAATTTGAAAAGTATTTGTAAACGTTTATAGTTCATGGTCAGGAGTTCATAGCCATGAGCCATGAACCATAAGCCATTACCTTTTAGAGAACTGGTAGCTCTTTCTAGCTTTTTTATGACCGAATTTCTTACGCTCAACAGAACGCGGATCACGTTTCAGTAAACCGGCAGCTTTTAAAGCAGGACGGTATTCAGCGTTGATATCTACCAAAGCACGGGAAATACCCAGCATTGCAGCCTCAGCCTGTCCTTTTACACCACCACCTGCAGCGTTGATCTTGATATCAAACTTATCTGTGGCTTCAATGGTTTTCAAAGGACGCTCAACCTGGTTTTGAAGATATACCAATGAAAAATAATTTTTATAATCTTTATCATTTACAGTGATAGCACCAGTACCCCTGCTGATGAAAATACGGGTAACTGCTTCTTTACGGCGACCAACTGCATTTTTTTGCTTTTCCATTTATTTGAAGATTTTAGTAGTTAGTAATTAGTAGTTAGATTTTAGATAAAAAATTATTGACATCTAAATACTAAATTCTATATACTTTGTACTAATTAAAATTTAAGTTCTTTAGGTTGTTGTGCAGTGTGGGGATGTGTACCACCGGCGTATACAAATAATTTTTTG
>JBQGCI010000150.1:0-4906 GCA_052038405.1 Acinetobacter pittii | reverse complement strand
AAAATGCCGGAAGAGGTATGGCAAAGGGATTCTATAAGAATCAGATATTTAATCTAATCCTTCAAGGCTTCTTTATCTTCCCGGGTTTTAGCCAGTGCGTAGATGCTGGCATTGATCTCGAACCCGATCAGAAGAATCAGTGAGTTTAAAAACATCAGGGCCAGTAAAACGATAATGGTTCCTATAGAACCGTATAATTTATTATAAGTGCCGAATTTGCTCACATACCATGAAAATGCCAAAGAACAAATAACCACAAGGCAGGTGGCGATAATAGATCCGGGAGTTAGGATTTTCCATTTTTTCTGCACCGAGGGGGCGTGCCTGTAGATATATGAGATAATAAAAAACAGCAGCAGGATAAGCAGTACCCAGCGTACCTTACCCAGGGCGGCAGCCAGTATTTCGTTCTCAATACCCAACCATTCGAGTACTGATTGCTGTGCTATAAGCAGGGCCAGGCACAGGATAAAAAGAAAAACCAGTACAAGCGTTATTCGTATAGCTGTTAATCTTTTCCGGATTCCTTTTCGCTTGGTGAAACCTGTGTAATCTTTGTCAAAAGACCGCATGACACCCATCATCGCATTGGATGAAAAAAAGATAGAAAGGAAAATACTGAATACCAAAAGCCCGTTCCGGGGCTCGTTTATAATACCATGTACAAAAGCCACAATAGGTTCGTTATTATTGCTGGCAGGGATAATGTCCCTGATCAGGTCATACAACTGTTCGTCCAGGGCTAATTGAATAATATAGGGAGAGTTGGCTATGATAGGTATCAGCGTGCAAAGAAAGAGCAACAAGGGAGGAAGGGCCATGGCCGAATTGAATGAAATGGCAGATGCTCTTTCGATCAGGTCGTCCCATACCACATGCTCCCTGAATTTTTTCACCGTATTGAAAAGCGATACGCTCCTGAAACCAGGCAGATTTTCAGATCTGCTCCGCGCTACCAGTCGCCGCCAGAAGCCTGAGCCGGCTACTTTGTCCTTTATTTTTTTACCTACGCCCATTAATTTTTAGAGGAGTCCTGAATTTTTCCAAATCTTTGGTTCAATGCCTCCTGGTATTTTTTTGCCAGCTTCATATGATCCGCGTAATTAGTGGAAAAATCGTGCGTGCCATCGAAGGCCGGACTGGCTACAAAATAGATATACTCCGTTTGCGGTGCATTTAAAACAGCGTCCAGCGTGGCTTCCTGAGGGGTACAAACGGGCCCGGGAGGAAGTCCTTTATTGCGGTAAGTATTGAAGGGCGAAGGCGTAGCCAGGTGTTTAAACAGTACTCTTTTAATCGTGAAATCTTTGAGCGCGAATTTTACAGTGGGATCTGCCTGCAGGGGCATTCCTTTTGCTATACGGTTCATGTACACGCTTGCGATGGTACCTTTTTCTTTCGATGCGTTGGTTTCTTCGTCTACAATGGATGCCAGTGTGATGACCTCGTTAATGGTCAGCCCCTTTTGAGCGGCTTTTTGTTTTCTTTCAGCAGTCCAGAAGTTTTTGTAGGCGTCGCTGAATTTGCTGAAAACAGTTTCCGGTGTAGTGTTCCATTTATTCTCGTAGGTTAATGGAAGAACAGCGCCCATTACCGTATTGGTATCAAAGCCAAATTGCGCCAGTGAATCATTATTGTTTAAAAAGCGAATGGCATCAGTAGAATCAAACTCAAATGCTTTTCCCATTTTTCCGGCCAGTTGTTCCCGGGTGCGCAGCTTGGTTACAACGAAGCTTACCGGCGTTTGGCTGCCATTACGCAGCATCCTCAGCAGGCTTACCAGGCTCATGCCGCCATCGATTTTGTACTTGCCGGGCTTTACTTCGTCGAGACTTAAAAGTTTTTCCGAAATGTTAAACCATGTCAAACCTCTTAGCACTCCCTCTTCAACGAGCTGTTGTTTTAACTGCTTCATCGAAGTACCTGTTTTTACATATAGAAACCCGTCTTTCGGCTTATGGGCAGCTGGTCCTATCAATTTAAAGGCAACGAAAATGCCGACTAACAGCACGATCGCGAGGATTATTTTCAAGAGTTTATTCATTAATATTTGAACTGTATGAGTTGGATAGCGATTTAACGGGGTGAAAATAACACAAAAAGGGTAGAGGTGGAATGAAAAAACCTGTAAGGATTCCTAATCATTACAGGTTTTATAAAATTATTATGTGGATAGACTTAAATAGCCGGTTTTATTTGCCGGAGTCAGCAGCAGGTGTTGTGGTAGCAGGAGCTGTTGTTGCCGGCACGGTATTCAACGGAGCAGCTGGTTTGGTAGCAGGTTGCTGAATCGGCGCATTGCCGATATCCTGTAATCTGCCATCGGTACCGGTATTAGAACCGGAAATAAAGAAAGTAGATAACAGGCTCAAAACACCGATCAGTACGGCGAAGATCCAGGTACCTCTTTCCAGGATATCATTGGTTTGTTTTACACCCATAAACTGGCTGCTTACACCTGCAAAATTGCCCGATAAGCCACCACCCTTAGGATTCTGTATCAAAACGAAGAATCCGAGGATCACCGCAACAAGTATAATGAGTATTACAAATAAAATGGTCATGTTTATTTTTTTAAATGGTCTATTTTCGCTGCAAAATAAGCGCTTTTAGCGGGAATTTGCAAACTTAATTTCTTGTAGATCTCAATGGCTTTTTTTGCATGGCCCTGTTTCGCCCAAACCTGCGCCATGGCCTCTGTATCAGCATTTTCGCCCTGAAGGGACTGCTCGGCCATTTGTTCAATACTTTTTTCCTCGGTGAGGGTGATATTGCCTTTTGCCGTAGCGCCTGGTAAACGCTTCATTTGCTTTAACCAGGCCGTGAAGCTTTTAAGCTGGGTACCAAAGCGGTCGCCGGCATTTTGTTCTTCTCCCAATTGGATACCCTGGGCGGCAAAATAGTCGATAGTATGGTAGGGGGTGAAGGCTAACTCTGCTTTTGCCGGATCGATAGGTTCGAACCTAAACGCCGGCAGCGGGGGAAGGGTGGCATCATCTTCTTCCGGGTGAACCATTTCGGCATCTCCGTCATTTATTGTGTGTATTTCACCGGCGCTCATCGCCACCTGTGCCGAAACGGCCGGTGCCTCGTCCGCTTCTGTTGTTCGCTGCTCTTCGGGTTCTTCCGCTACAAGCGGGTCTTGTTCTGTTTCGGCAGCGTCTTTTTGCTGAACAGCTGCTTCAATTACATCCTCACCGGTTAGAGGAGTGGGAGGTGGCGCGGTTGCAGCCAGGTTGGTATTGACCAGAGTAACGGGCGAACGTTCTTCCCTTTCAATTAAATGCTTAATAAAAACCGGATTGTTGTAGTACAACAAGGTCTTTTGCAACTGTTCTGCGTAAGCAGCACTGCCTGCTGCCTGTAGCTTGCGGGCATACAACAGCTGGATCGCCGATGAATAGGGGTGCATTTCTGAAAGCCTTTGGAGTTCAGCGAGATCGCAGGACTCTAATGGCCCCGATAAGACCGTGTTGGATAAAGTATTTATAAAGCTGTTCATGCTCGCTGATTACCAGTTGGAAAAAATTCTATTAAAAATGGCATCGGGGATATCGCGAAGCATCTGGTCCAGCAGGCCCTGCTCTGCCTGTTGTAAGCTCAACGTGCCGGAGTAGTCGAACGGCGTACTCACGTCGTACTTACCGATGACCTTCTGCGTCTTATCCCGTACTATAATGTTCACCCCTACATTTAAACGGTTAGAGTTGACCTGTTGGTTAGAAACGCCCGAAGTTGAAAAAGAATAGCTGGTGATCTTACAATCTATGATCCAGTCGGCATCATCTCCCCGGGTTTGCTGCAATTTGGTTTGCCGCATGACTTTTTGTATTAACCTGTCGGTAAGTTCAGGCGCCAACCGGGGGTTTACGTAAGATGCGGAATTCGTTATCGGGTTTATTTTAACTATTTTCAGCGAGTCCGGAATGGACTTGGCATCCTGAAACCCATAGCGTACTTTACAACTGCTTTGTGTAAGGGCCAGCAAGAAAACTGCAATAACGGAAAGGAAAACAAATAGTCCTTTATAGCTCTTCAATGTCATATTCTTTTAGTTTTCTGTAAAGTGTACGCTCGCTGATGCCCAGGTCCAATGCAGCATCTTTTCTTTTGCTTTTATGTTTCTTCAGCGCCTTTATGATCAGCTCTTTCTCTTTGTCCATAATATTCAGGCTTTCCTCAACTTCCTCGTGGTCGTGAATACCATTATCCATACCAATATGGATGGGCATGGACTGTTGTGCTGATACCGGCATGCCATTCGGCAACTCAATTTGCAGAGGCGATCCTAGGGGCTGGAAATTATCAGGACTGGTTTTAAGATCCTTCAGGTCATTAATAAATGAAGGGTTTTGTTCGGCGATGGAGGGATTTTGCAATACTTCCAGGAACATCTTTTTCAGCTCATTCACGTCCTTCTTCATATCGAAGAAAAGTTTATAGAGTATTTCCCTTTCGTTTTGAAATTCCTGCTGGTTTTGTGCACCTACCACAACGGCAGGAAGCCTGTTATTGGAGTAGGGCTGCAAATAGCGGCTGAGCTCTCTTGAGCTGATATTTTTATCGGGCGACAGCACAGAGATCTGCTCTGCTATATTCTTTAATTCGCGCACATTGCCCGGCCATGGATAGGAGAGCAGCAGGTTTTTAGCCTCCTCATCGAGCTGCACCGATTGTGTTTTGTATTTATCTGCGAAGTCGGCTGCAAATTTCCTGAACAAGAGTACAATATCTTCTTTGCGATGGGCAAGCGAGGGAACCCTGATCGGTACCGTGCTCAGGCGATAATAAAGGTCTTCCCTGAATTTATTTTGCTGCACCAGTTGCAGCAGGTCTTTATTAGTGGCGGCTATAACTCTTACATCAGTTTTTTGCACCTTGCTGGATCCCACCCGTATATACTCTC
>JBQGCI010000149.1:0-7350 GCA_052038405.1 Acinetobacter pittii | reverse complement strand
ATTTTAAAAAAATCGATCCCCAGTTTGGCCAGGTGCGCTTCACTCATCAAAACATTACCCATATCACCGCTTTTTCCAAGCGTAAATACCGGCGGATGTTCTACAAAAAGTAGTTCGTGACCAGTTTGAGGTCTATCTATAAGTTGGTCTAACCCGCCACGATCCTGCAATTCCCGCAACCGTGTTTTAACCAACACATTTTCCTGCAATATATTTTCCTGGAAATCCCAGGCATCTTTATAGCGCATATTGCCTAAATCGCGGAACCGTACTTGCTGTTTCACCTTACGTTCGATAGTTTGAAATATGAAGAAAGAGTAAGCATTACCCGACTTCATTATAGAACAGGTAATTCCTATAAGCAACAAAAATAAACACATTCGGTTCAAAACACATTAGTTTACCTTTGCAGGCAATGAACGAGGAAGAAATATATACCGAACAGCAGGATACGAACGATGAACTGTATCAGAAGTTTGTATTTAAGACCGACCCGGGGCAGGAAGCTTACCGTATAGATAAGTTTTTGATGAACCGTATCGAAGGAGCCACCCGCAATAAAATACAACAGGCCATTCATAACAAAATGGTGCTGGTAAATGGCAGTGAGGTGAAACCTAATTTTAAAGTTAAGGGCAACCAGGAGATCGTTGTTTTTACTGATACGGCGCCAGACGAGAATGAAATTGTGCCCCAAAATATCCCATTGAATATTTTTTATGAAGACGAACATATCATTGTCGTCAATAAGGCGGCAGGCATGGTGGTGCACCCGGGTAGCGGAAATCCTAATGGCACCTTATTAAATGCAATGGCCTGGCATCTGCAACAGCAAAATGCCGGCATTAACGCTGAAACCCTCCCGCGGTTTGGTATGGTACACCGCATAGACAAGAACACCACCGGCCTGCTGGTACTGGCTAAAACCGAACTGGCAATGAGAAACCTGGCCAAGCAGTTTTTCGATCACACGGTAGACCGGAAATATATGGCACTGGTATGGGGAGATGTTGAAGAGGACGAAGGAACGATCGTAGCCCACGTAGGCCGCAACCTCCGTTTTAGAAAACTATTTGAAGCCTACCCCGAAGGAGATCATGGAAAAGAAGCCATTACGCACTATAAAGTACTGGAGCGTTTCGGGTACGTTACACTGGTTCAATGTATATTGGAAACCGGCCGTACCCACCAGATACGGGTACATATGAAACATCTGGGTCATCCGCTTTTTAATGATGATTTTTATGGAGGCGACCGAATCATCAAAGGTACTGTGTATGCTAAATACAAGCAGTTTGTAGATAATTGCTTCCATATATGCCCCCGCCAGGCTTTACACGCCAAAACATTAGGCTTTACACATCCTGCAACGGGTGAGCGGGTTTTCTTTGAATCTGATCTTTCTAAAGATATCGAAGAAGTGATAGAAAAGTGGCGAAAGTATACGACAGCTTATAAACCTGCAGAGTAAAATCATCTGATAAACGTCTGCCCGTTAAACAGATGTATGAAATTAAAAGTGATTCTTACAGGAGCGACCGGCATGGTAGGTGAAGGTGTTTTACATCATTGCCTTAATGATGACAGCATCGAAAGCGTTTTATCACTAAGCCGTAAGTCAGCTCATATAACGCATCCTAAGCTTACAGAGGTTTTACATAGCAATTTTGAAGACCTGACGCCTGTTGAACATCAATTGCAGGGCTATGATGCCTGTTTTTTCTGTCTGGGCCTGTCTTCAGTTGGCGTAAGCTCCGAAGATTATTACCGGATGACCTATACCCTTACGCTTCATGTAGCGGAAGCATTATGCAGGCAAAATCAGGGAATGACTTTCTGCTATGTATCTGGCGCCGGTACAGACAGTACTGAAAAAGGCGGGATGAGATGGGCTCGTGTAAAGGGGAAAACTGAAAATGATTTGCTGAAACTTCCGTTAAAGGCGGTATACAATTTCCGGCCGGCTGGTATGGAATCATTTAAAGGCGCTGTAAATGTGCCAGCGCTTTACAAGCCGGTTATTAAACTATTAAAATGGGTTGCTCCGCGCAAACTGATCCATCTCTCTGAATTAGCAAAAGCCATGATACAAGTAAGTACACATGGCTTTCATAAAAATATACTTGAAATAAGCGATATAAAAACCGCAGCAAATAGCTAGTCTTTTTGCTGCTCTTCTACTGTGTTATCCATACGCTCTTCCTGCGCTTCTCGGATCAGTTTTTCCTTACTTTTCTTACCACCTTTTACCAGCTTCATAATAACCGGGAAAGTAGTGATCACAACAAGACCAATAATGATGATCTCCAGGTGAGCGGTCAGATCAAAATTATAATGGCTCATCAGCCATTTTTGCAGGAAGTGTCCGGCAAAAATCAAACTGAACACCCAGAGGCAACAGCCCAGTACGTTATAGAACGTAAATTTGGCCCTTTCCATTTTGACAATACCAGCGATAATCGGAGCGAAAGTTCTGATGAAAGGTAGAAAACGGGCTACCACAATGGCAAAACCTCCATTCTTTTCGTAAAAATCATGCGCCTGCTCGAGGTATCTTCTTTTAAAGAAAAAGTTTTCCTTCCAGCTGTACATCGACGGTCCTACTTTCCTGCCCGTCCAATAACCTACCATATTACCCAATATACCCGCTAAAGCAATCAGGCCGAACAATACAAACAGGTCTACCCACTCATTATGTATATGCCCCAAACCAATTACCTGCATAAACTGGTTAGCTAAGCCTGGCACCAATTCACCGGCTTTTTCCATCTTGTGGGCAAAAATGCCCGCAATAAATAATAAGGTGTCGCCCGGCAGAAAAAAGCCCGCGAACAACCCTGTTTCAGCAAAAACTACAAATAATATTAACCATAAGCCTCCGTTCTCTATATACCAGGTTGGCTGCAATAAATCCGTCCACTGAAATGCCGTACTCAATAACTCGATCATGATTTAATTTTATCGTTCGTTTTCGTTTATGTGTTTTACTGTAAAGCAGTTATGCGAAACCCATCAAAGATAAGGCCCGGCATTTGCTAGCGATTCAACAAAAGTGCTGAAAAAAAGTTCAACCAGTAAATAAATATTTGCTAATCTTTGAAAGCTAACGCTTTTGACTGGTCAAACTCCTTTTCCCATTTAGCTACCACCACCGAAGCCAGGCAGTTACCGATAACGTTTACAGAGGTTCGTCCCATATCCATCAGTTCGTCAATACCTAAAATAGCAGCAATGATCACAATAGGCAGGCCAAACTGCTCGGCCGTAGCAATCAAGATAATTAATGAGGCCCTGGGAATGGCTGCTACGCCTTTACTGGTGATCATTAACGTAAGGGCTATAAGCAATTGCTGCCCAAAAGACAGATCCATACCTGCAGCCTGGGCTACAAAAATGGAAGCCAGCGACAAATATAAAGTGGTGCCATCCAGGTTAAAGCTGTATCCTGTTGGTACCACAAAGGATACAATCTTCCGGGGAACACCGAATTGTTCCATATTTCTCATTACGGCAGGTAAAGCCGCATCGGAACTGGTGGTTGCAAAAGCAATTGATACCGGTTCACGGATAGCCTGAATGAACTTCTTAATCGGAATTTTAAGGTACAATGCAACGGGTAACAATACCAATAATATAAAGGCGATCAGGGCTGCATAAAGGGTTATCAGCAGCATGAACAGGTATTTTAAAATATCAATACCCATATGTCCAACCGTATAAGCCATTGCCGCCCCTACTCCAATTGGAGCAAAATACATGATCAGGTGGGTATATTTAAACATGGTTTCCGACAGGCTTTCCATAAAGTCTACTATCGGCTTCTTCTTCCCTTCAGGAAGTTTCGCCAAACCGATCCCAAACAACACGGAGAATATCACGATCTGCAGCACCTGGTTCTCGTAAACAGCCTTCACGATATTTTCGGGAAAAATGTCCCTGAAAAAGGAGGTCGTTTTATAAATCCATTGATCCTCTTCGGGGATATTTTTAAGAGCGGCGGCATCTGCCTCTTTTACTATCGAGGTTTTGGGCAGATCATGATGCGGGATTTTGGATGCATCGATGCCTACCCCGGCTTGGGTAATATTTATGGCAGCCAAACCTATGAACAAAGCAATAGTGGTAGCGCTATAGAAATATAATAAAGACTTCCAGGCCATGCGCCCAACCTGCTTCAGATCCGAATGCCCGGCAATACCATATACCAGTGTTGCAAAGAGTATAGGGCCCACAATGGTTTTGATGAGCTTAATGAACCCCTGGCTTAATGGCTGAAACGACAGGGCTACACCCGGAAAGTCGCTTCCCAGCGTGGCGCCCAATAAAATACTAACCAGGATCCAGGTGGTAAGTGATTTTTTTAGAGCTGCAAAAAAAATCAGCACAATAATCAATATCCACCTCGACGCAAAAAGCAGCCCGGTGGGAAATGGACTTACTTCGAAGCTAAACAAATGTATTACAGCTACAACTGTAAAAGCTATGAGCGCAATTAATCCGGCTTTTTTTGTTTTCATCATATAGTAAGGCAGACTTAAAAACTGAATTCACAGTACCTAAAACATGGTAAAATAGAGAATAATATGTGTAACTTCCAAAAGTTTTGTTAAGGCATATACGATTATTCCTTATTTTTCCTCTGTAAAAACAATTGATCAAAAAATAAAATATACCACTCAAAGTAGACACTTATGGGATTATTTACAAAGAAACCTCTCAGTATTTTACTGGCGGAAGCATCTGACTCTGAGAAGGGTTTAAAACGCACGCTTACGGCCGGAGGGTTGGTGGCATTGGGCATTGGTGCCATTATTGGTGCAGGCCTTTTTGTACGTACTGCCGCTGCTGCTGCGCAAAATGCCGGCCCCTCCGTAACGTTTGGTTTTATCCTGGCAGCAATTGGTTGCGCTTTTGCCGGTCTTTGCTACGCCGAATTATCATCGTCTATCCCTATATCCGGCAGTGCTTATACTTTTACCTATGCTACGATGGGCGAAATGCTGGCCTGGGTAATTGGCTGGGACCTGGTGCTGGAGTATGCGGTGGGCGCGGCTACGGTAGGAATTGCCTGGAGTGAGTATTTGAATAATCTCCTCGTGAATATCCTGCATTGGAAACCGATAGCCTATGAATGGTGCCACTCCCCGTTCCAGGTATCGCCGGAAGGTATACGGGGTATTATGAATATTCCTGCTTTATTTATCGTTACGTTAATGAGCTTGTTACTTATTAAAGGCACTTCAGAGTCTTCATTTGTAAATGCCCTGATCGTTATTGTAAAAGTAACCATTGTGGTATTAATAATTGTGCTCGGATGGAAATTTATCAACCCTGCGAATCATACGCCTTATGTACCTCCCGCTGAGGAATATGTAGACCACCAGGGAGTAACGCACAACTTCGGCGGTATCATGGGAATTCTAGGCGCTGCCGGAACGGTGTTCTTCGCCTTCATTGGTTTTGATGCGGTGAGTACTGCCGCCCAGGAAACAAAAAACCCCAAAAAAGCACTGCCTATCGGCATCCTAGGCTCTCTGGCTATCTGTACGGCGCTCTATTTATTATTTGGCCATGTATTAACAGGCTTGGCGCCGGTTTCTTTCTTCAGAGATCCCAGCCAGGGTGGCGAAGCATCGGTTGTAGCGGCTATCCAGAATTTCATGCCAGGCTACAAATGGCTGGCGGATGCCGTGACTATCGCTATTCTTGCGGGCTTTACTTCGGTGATCCTGGTGATGCTCTTGGGCCAAAGCCGGGTGTTTTATTCTATGAGCAGGGACGGACTGTTGCCCGCTTCATTCAGCAAACTCCATCCAAAATTCCAAACGCCTTATAAAGGCAATCTCATTATCCTCTTATTAGTAGGCCTGTTTGCTGCATTTGTACCCGGGGATGTTGTAGGTCATATGACCAGTATAGGAACTTTATTTGCCTATATACTGGTGTGTGCGGCGGTAATTATTCTCAGAAAAAGAGAACCGGATCTTAAGCGGCAGTTTAAGACTCCTTGTGTCCCCCTCTTCCCAATCCTGTGAATCGTTTCCTGCCTGGCCATGATCCTGGTCCTCGGGTGGGAAAACTGGGCTCGTTTAGGTGGGTGGCTGGCTGTTGGTTTTATTATTTACTTTGGTTATAGCATCAAAAACAGCAAACTGGCTAAGGGGCAGGTTGTCATCCCGGAAGATCCTCCCGGCGACGGATTACACTAGTTGAAAATATACTGATTTTTTACACAACCGCCTCTTTTTAAAAGAGGCGGTTTTTTTTAAGATTGCTTAAATTCTCTTGTATAATTTATTGTTGTTTTGAAGCAAGAGCAGGTCGCGTTAAAATTTCTCATCCCTCCTTGTGTAATTTTATGGATGAAAAAATTAATGTACGTTTGCACCCTCAATTTATATTTTTATGGGAAGGATATTTGAAGTTCGTAAGGCCTCGATGTTTGCCAGGTATGATAAAATGGCTAAGAACTTTACCCGTATCGGTAAAGAAATTATTATTGCTGTGAAAGCAGGCGGCCCCGATCCGGCGCAGAATGCGGCATTACGCCGTTGTTTTCAGAATGCCAGAAGTGTTGGTATGCCTAAAGATCGCGTGGAGGCGGCCATAAAACGTGCCCAGGGTAAAGAACTGGTTAATTACGACGAAATTTTGTATGAGGGATATGCACCGCACGGTGTAGCCCTGCTGGTAGAAACCGCTACCGACAACCACGTGCGTACGGTAGCCAATGTAAAATCTCATTTCAATAAGGGCGGCGGCGCTATGGGCAACAGCGGCAGCGTGTCGTTTCAATTTAACAAAATGGGCGTTTTTAAATTAAACCCCGAAGGATTAAATACAGACGAGCTGGAGCTGGAACTGATCGATTTCGGCCTGGAAGAATTAGGAGAAAGCACTACCGATGAAGGCAAAGAGGTGATTGTTCTACGCGTGGCTTTCACGGATTTTGGTAATATGCAAAAAGCATTGGAGGAAAAAAACATCACACCTATCAGTGCCGAGCTGGAATGGATACCCACTACCACCGTGCCTGTTACAGATGAGCAGGCTGAAGACATCAGTAAACTGATCGAACGCTTAGAGCAGGATGAAGACGTTCAGAAAGTGTTTCATAATATGGGATAAAGATGGTGATAGATCATGGTTGATAGTCGATAGCACGCTTTGCGTGCCGGCAATGAACCATGATCTAGGAACCATCAACTATTCTTATATTTGTTTCAATGGATAATGATAAAGAAGTTGAAGCATTATTGACCCTTATCGAAGACCCCGATGCAGAAGTATTTGAAGCGGTAAGTAACCGTATTATCTCTTATGGTACACCTATCATTGCCAGCCTCGAAA
>JBQGCI010000148.1:0-13807 GCA_052038405.1 Acinetobacter pittii | reverse complement strand
CTACCGAAAATTTCTTCGCCAGGCGGCAGGATATAACACACTTAAAAACTTTTTTGCAACATTTAAAAGTAAAGACGATGCTACTGCGGTAATGACAGCCTTTGTAAACGGCCTGGAAAAATCGAAAGGCCTGGAAGATGGAGTGGATGTAGCTGATTCTTATGCCAGCCTTTATGAAACACTCCCTGACCTGGCTGAGCAAATGCTAACCAATATTAAAACCAATTACCAGAGAAATGCAAGAACCGGTAATAAACGCGGCGTTGCGATTTATAATATCCTGGACAAACTTTTCCAGTCGGCGGATCCTGCCAGGAATATTAATCTCACTAAAGAACTGGGCATCCCACCCGTGTATAGTGTGCCCTTCGACAATTTTACCAATGAAAAAGGCGAGATCATTACACAAATGTTTTTTTATGGCGATGAAGACGGCATGATGGATTTCGACATTTTCGTACGTACATTCAGCAATGATCCCAAATGGAAACTGGATCAAAGCAACAGCAAATTTGTAGTAGCAAAAACAACTTCCGGCGTGCCTATTTACCTCTATGCCAACAGGCCGCTGGCCAATACGCCTGATGAGGATTTTGTTGCCCAGAACGCGATGCAGGAATTTTTTGAAAAAAATAACCTATCTCCTACAGTTACTTTTCATCGCGGACACAGTTATCACGCGCCCACCAGTGTTAGCTATATTACGCCCACCAACCGGGTGGTCTTTATGGGTTCCTGCGGGGGGTTTTTCCTGATCGATTCTATCCTGAAAAAGTCGGGCGATGCCCATATTATCTCATCCAAGCAAACCGGTTACCGTGATATCAATCTTCCGTTTATACGTACTTTCCTGGAAACCCTTCGCCTGAAAAAAAACATCGACTGGATTGCTTTCTGGAAAGAATTTACATCTGTAGCAAAAGTTACGGGTATCGAAGATTATATCCCCCCTTACAAAAACCTCGGTGCTTTATTTATTAAAGCCTATAAAAAAGAAACCGGGGAAGAGGACATATAAGCCCCGGCGGTTGGCACGCGCTTACTATACCGAATACCTTCGTTCAAACTGTTGTAATTTTTATATCTTGCACGAATGGAGCAGGGAAAGAAATTGTTTTTTGATGTTTCGAAATTGCGACGCATATTTCAATATGCAGCTCCGTACAAAGGCCGGTTTTACTGGTCGGTGATATTGGCTGTTGTACTGGCAGCATTAACGCCCGTACGGCCACTGCTCATCCAGTTAACAGTTGATCAGTATATCGCACAATCGTTACCCAAAATGGTTATTTACGTAACCATTATACAAATGGGTATTATTTTGATAGAAACGCTGATGCGTTTTGCCTTTTCATTTATGACCGCATGGCTCGGACAAGCGGTAGTAAAAGACATCCGGAATTCTGTTTATAAAAAAGTACTGGGATTGAACCTGCGGCAGTTTGACCGAACGCCTATCGGAACCCTGACTACCCGCACGATTAACGATATCGAATCCATCAACGAAATCTTTTCTGACGGCCTGATTCCCATCATCGCAGATATGCTTTCTATTGTATGTGTGTTGGGTTATATGTTTTGGGTAGACTGGCAGTTAACCCTGATTGCACTGATACCTTTTCCAATTATGATTGCCGCTACCTATTATTTTAAAGAAAGCATCAACAAGTCATTTTTCAAAGTGAGAAATGCCGTTGCAGCCCTGAATGCTTATGCGCAGGAACATTTATCGGGCATGAATGTGGTACAGGCGTTTGCCGCTGAAAAAAATGAGTTCAATAAATTTAAAGCTATCAACAAACAACATCGCAACGCCAATATCAATGCCATTTTCGCTTATTCTGTTTTCTTCCCGGTAATCGAAATTGTGCTGGCACTATCGATAGGCCTGGTGGTTTGGTTTACGGCTAAGGAAGCCTTAGAACTGCAGCAAAGCCAGCAAGGTGTGATCGTATCATTTATTTTATGCCTGAACTTATTGTTTCGCCCCCTGCGTATGATTGCCGACAAATTTAATGTAGTGCAGATGGGCATTATAGCCAGTGACAGGGTGTTTACGGTATTAGACAACGATGATGAAGAAAAGGTGCCGGAAGGCGGATATACGGTGCCGGAAAACCGCATAAGAGGTCAAATTGAATTTAAAAAGGTGAACTTTGCTTATGTAGATGAGCGCTGGGTATTGAAAGATGTGAGTTTTGACATACAGCCCGGTCAAACGGTTGCCATTGTAGGACATACAGGCAGTGGCAAAACCACCATTATCAGCCTGATCAATCGTTTCTATCATATTCAAAAAGGAAGCATTGAAATAGATGGCACCGATATTAAAAAACTACCTACTGATTACCTGCGGGAAAATATAGGTGTGGTATTGCAGGATGTATTCCTATTCTCAGGTTCTATTATGGACAATATTACGCTTCGCAATCCGGATATAACCAGGGAGCAGGTAATTGCTGCAGCCAAAATGATCAATATGCATGATTTTATTATGCGTTTGCCCGGTGGCTATGATTATAATGTAAAAGAACGCGGAGCTACGCTCTCATTGGGACAGAGACAATTGCTGTCCTTTATCCGTGCACTCTTATACGACCCTTCGATATTAGTATTGGACGAAGCCACTTCCTCTATTGATACCGAAAGCGAGATACTCATTCAAAATGCAACTGATACTTTAATTCAAAACAGGACCTCTATCATTATTGCCCACAGACTCAGCACCATTCGGAAAGCTGATAAGATACTGGTATTAGACAAAGGAGAATTGATGGAAGCCGGTACTCATAATGAATTACTGCTTAAAGGAGGTTTTTATGCCAGTTTACATCAGATGCAGTTTGAAAAGGAAATAGCTTAAGCACTTCCTTATAACCCCTTCATTATTACTGAGGAATGGCTTCTACCAATATTTCGTTGCCAGCCTTATCGTAATAGGTACAGGTCATACCGTCCATCACAATTACCCATTTTTCAATGCCTGATTTAGCGCAATCACTGCAGAAGGTGGGATAGTCGGTCTCCCCCAGCTGATGGGCTTTCAGATCGGCTTTAAACTGATCCCTATCTGAAACCCCGGCAATAACTAAGTCAGGGTATTTCGGCCCTGCGGCTGCCTGGTAATTGCCGGCACCGAAATAGTCAATATGCCCATCAGAAACAAAAGCCTCATAGCCGGTGACGCCCAGCTCTTTTATTTCTTTAATATAAGCCGGAAAGTCTGCTCCGGATTTTACTTTGCTATGTGCCTCTTTAATTTGTTCCAGTGTGAACATCATTCGTATTTTTAAAGTTATTGTACAAAGATGACCGGATACCACCATGATGCATTGTAAAAAATCGTTTCTTTTAGAGAAAGCGCCTAAATTGTTCAGGAGTATCACCCGTAAACTTTTTAAAGTCTCTGATAAAATGAGCCTGGTCGAAAAATTGGTGCTCATAACAAAGCTCCGTCAGTGTTTGAGTTGCACCCAGTTTATTTAAAACAGTATTGAACCTGATGATGGAGGCAAATTTCTTGGGTGTAGCGCCTACTATTTTTTTAAATCGTTTTTCAAGCGGGCTTTGGCTGATAAACAACCGTTTATTTAACTCACCAATCTTAAGCGTTCCACCCGTTTGATATATGATCTTTACAGCTTCAGTTACCAGGCGGTCCGCTTCCATACTTTTCAGCTGGTTTAGCAGAAATTTTTCAACAACCGCAACTCGTGCTTTATCTGTTGTACAATCCGCCAGTTTCCCCTGCACATCTCTAACCGCTGACCTACCAAAAATATGATCTAGTGAAAGGCTTAGATTAAATAATTCATGGGCCGGAGGCGTCGCAAAATGTGTAAATCCAATCTCTGTAAAATAGACCAGGATAGTGCCAATACCGGCTGAATTCTTGAAAACCTTGTAAGAATCGGTCAGCCCTGTAACACCCGCTGCAGCCAGTTGATTGGCATTGCCGGATTGCAATTCTGAAAGGTAGCCTTTATACTGCAAGCCGATGACCATTCCTGCAGATGGAAAAACTTTATACTCATTTTCCAATTCATTCTCTGACACTACAAAATATCTGATGTAGGGTTGTAAGCGGTCAGTTGGAAAATATTTGTCAAATTTCATGTAAAGTACCTGAGCACAACAACTGTCATGATCATTTACAAATATAGCAAATAGAATAAAAGGTCTTTAATGGGATTCGGTGAGCGTCAGTGTATGCTTTTGGGTGGTAAACATAAACTTTGTTCCCACTCCTACCGTTGAATCCAGGCTAATGGTACCGCCCATTTTATGAATAAGGTCCCTGACAATGGCTAGCCCCATTCCATATCCTTTGTCGCCATAATTATCTTTTGCCTCCTGCGCTTCAAACAGGTCAAACACCTTTGCCATGAACTCCTGAGTAATTCCTTTACTATTATCTTTTACATAAAAGCGATACTCGCGGTTACTATCGGCTATGCCGATTTCGATTTCCGTCACTTCTTTATCGTTGTACTTGATGGCATTGGAAATCAAATTGATCAAAATCTGCTCCAAGGCAATTTTGTTGATATGAATGACATCGAGCGAAGTTTTAAAACTGATGATTCGTTTATCGTTACATGCAAACAGGTCTTTTATCGCGGTTCTCAATTCATCGACCGATACGTTAGAAGCGCTTTCATACAATAATTTATCAGACCGGCTTTGTTCCAATAAATCACTGATCAGATCTTTCAGCTTTGAGGAAGAACCTTTGACAATTTGCAACAATTCAACAACATCCGGTTCCATCTCATAGGCAGTAGTCAACAAATCAGCTACTCCGATAATATTATTGAGCGGAGATCTTAAATCATGAGCTACGGTGCCTACAAACTTCTCAAGAGCTTTATTCTTTTCATTGAGCCTGTTAGTAAGCCCTTCCAACTGAATTTTATTACGACGCAGCTCAATCAGGCGCATCGCCTGCCTTGACAATGCTTTTAGCGACTTCAATTGACTATCGGAAAGCTCATTGGGCTGATCATGCACGACGCATAAACTACCCAGTGCATATCCGTTCTCGCTGACTAATGGCACTCCCGCGTAAAAAACCACATGTGGCTCGCCTGTAACAAAGGGATTATTGGAAAATCGCTCATCCAGCCGGGCGTCGGGCACCATCAACAACTCATCTGGCTTATTGATGGCATGTGTGCAAAAGGAAAGATGGCGAGGCACCTCAGATCCGGGTAAACCATGGCTTGATTTAAACCACAGCCTGCCACTATCGGCCAACGTGATCTGCGAAATTTTTGTCTTGCAGATTTGTGAAGCGATCTCAGTTATATTATCAAAGTCTTCTTCAGAAACCGTGTCCAATATATTATAAGAATAGAGTTCTTTTAATCGATCCTGCTCGTTGGCAGGCATGGGAGGAGGCTGCATGTATGTGTAGTTATAACCTATAAAATTTATCAATCAGCTGTGGTAGCAGCGATGTATACCACAAAGATAGGAAGACGGCAAACACAGTTAAATGACCAGATATAGAAATGTTTTACTACAAATTTCTAACCATCATACTTAAGGGGACCCAGAATACTATTTAGCAAGCGTTATAGTGTGAACTCCCGCTCTGCCAGGCAACCGGTTTTAGTTTTGGCGGTCTCTGCTTGATGTCCGGTGCTATTTATTTTCCTGGAAGTTTCAGCAACCAGCTCTTCGACTTCTTTTAAGTCATACAGTTCAAAACCAAATTTCACGAAGCGTCATGATTGCATCAATGATTTTTGAGCAAATGTAATATTGAACCAACCGCTATCAGCCGTAATGCTGTATGTCTCAAGCAACAGTGCTGCCGGCTTTTCCGGAAGCAGATGGCATTCACCGTAAACACTTTATCAAAACTTTGATCACTAAAGGATGTTGGCTCCGTCATTTAGAAAAAAGGTAGCTTGCCTGTTTCCGATCTATTTCTGATTCATTTTTCCCGCAGCACCATTGGGCTGCCTGAGCTGCGCTGCCAATTATCCGAGCCTTTGAGTTGCCATTCGTTGATTCAATCAGTTATTAAGCTTTTTTACGATCAGACCGGCTTTTGAAGAACCTGCTTCTCGCACGGATAAGTACCGGTTGTATCAAAGTCTTCATTCAAACTGAGACCTGATAATTTGTCCTATTTCAGCGGCCTTGTTCAACGTCATCAAATGCCCCCCGCCTGGAATAACATAATCAGCTTTGACGTTTTTTATGGGGATAATGCGGTCTTTATCGCCATGAATATGGATACTATTGGCGGGCACCGTTTCATTTTCCCAATGAATGATTGCATTAATGGCCCATTTGAAGAATCCAGGCCTGGTATCCTTTAAAATCGCGCGAAGCATTTGCTTTTCACCCGCTGTTTTCGCACCAAAAAACCAATCGGCTATCGCATTGGGACTCGTCAACCTACGTTCTGGAATCAACTTCCTTAGCCTGAGCAGGTACTTCATCAAAAAACCATGCGGCAACTCATTTTTTGTTTTGGCAGAAGCTATGAGTATGATCTTATCTACCGGAATCAGCTTCGCTATTTCAACAGATAACATTCCGCCGAAAGATAGCCCAATTAAAGCGGAGGAAGGAGCGATCCTGTCTGCTGCCATACGTTGGGCATAATGAACCAGCGGCTCATCAGGTACCGGCTTTATCCATTCTACATGGGTAATATCGAGGCCGCCAAAATCAATATTATTGAATACACGCCGGTCTGCACCGAGCCCGCTGAATACATAGATCTTGCCCAATGACTATCCCTAATTTATTTATTCCACAATCTTCTTTAGCCCATCTATTACCAGGCCCCAGTTTTCTGCCGAGTGCTTGGCTTTTTCTTCATCGTAGTTGGTTTGAGTAATCGTAAGCGCTGTGCCTTCTTCAACCGGCTGTACCACATAGGTAACAAAAAGATAATTCTCAGGAGTATCTTCTTTACCGCTCCAGCTACTTAAATAAGTAAAGGATAGTTTTTCATTGGGTATGTACTCCTGAATCACCCCCTTATCGATATAAGTTTTACCCTCATATGCACCGGTCCATGTGATAGCGCCGCCTGGTCTCCAGTCACCCTGTTGATCGGAACCAAAAAAATACTGCTTAACCAATTCGGGATTCGTTAATGCATCCCAAACTATTTCGACCGGTGCTTTGATGATGGTTTGATAAGTAGCTACATAACCTGTTTGCATGCTCATATATTTTGTTTTGACAATAAGGCTATTTTTGCTACTAAGTTAACACAAGCTACTATATTGCCAATGAAAATAACGGCGACGCAGCCGTTGTTCTTTTCTAATTGAACGCCTGGCGAAACTCTAATGGAGAGAGATTGGTTTTGCTCTTAAACAATTTACTGAAAGACTGGGAATGTTCAAAGCCCAGCTCATAAGCTATTTCACTTACGGATAAGGCCGTGGTGGATAATTTCTCTTTGGCTTTTTCAATTAACTTATTATGAATGTGCTGTTGCGTGGTTTGCCCGGTTAGCGACTTGAGCAGGCTGCCCAGGTAATTGGGTGTCATATGAAGCTGCGCAGCTATTTGCTGGGCCGTAGGCAGTCCTTTATTGACCAGGTCATCACTGGCAAAACATGCGTCCAGCGCCCGCTCCAGCCGCTCCAGCACCTGGTGTCCGCTCTTCTTACGGGTAATAAACTGCCGCTGGTAGAATCGCTCACAATAGTTCAATAACACTTCAATCTGGGCTATAATGATATTTTGCGTAAACTGGTCAATTCCTGATTGATACTCCTGCTCAATTCCTTTAAAAAGTCCCATTAATAATGCCTCTTCTTTTTCAGAAAGAAACAAAGCCTCATTTACATCATACCCAAAGAAGTCGTAGTTGTGAATCGTTTTAGCCAACGGGGTATTCCATAAAAAATCGGGGTGAAAAGCCAATAAATAGCCGGAAGGTTTTACAACATTATCAGCAGGCTTATCAATATGCACGCGAATCAATTGCTTAGGCGCCACAAAACAAACCAATCCCTCATCAAAGTCGTATTGCTTCTGCCCGTACCTGAACTTGCCTTGTATATCTCGTTTCAACCCGACAAAATAAAGGTCCTGTACCCAGCCGATCTCTTCCTCTTCCACCTGGTATTCCACCTGGCTATAGTCTACCAGGCTTACCAGCGGATGTTGTGGTTTGGGAAGCCCGCAAATGGTATGAAAATCATTTATCGTGTCAATGGTATAAAGCTTACTATTTTTCATAATGATGTTTAAAGGGCGGCAGCCGTATTAGTACTGCCGCCTGTTTTTCCTGGTGTTCATTAAAAATCAGTAGACCTGCTGATACTCTCGTGCTGCGCTATTTCTTCACCTAATGCCTTCAGCGTTTTGCCTGCCAGCTCAAATGCATCAGAACCCAGTAGCAAATGTACAGGAGGATTTTCCATTTTTGCCAAGGCGATTAAAGCATCAGCAGCTTTGTCAGGATCACCGGGTTGGTTGCCATCGATCTCCTGTTCATGAGCAGCCTGTATTTTCCGGGCCACCGAATAGGCTTCAATTTCGCTAGCAGGTGTATTCAAAGATCCGCCCGACAGGAAGTTCGTACGGAAATAACCGGGATACACTACGGTAGCTTTAACGCCAAACTCTTTAACTTCTGCGGCATAAGACTCGGTAAAACCCACCATTGCAAACTTGGTAGCACAATATACACCCCAGCCCGGAAAATCGCCTGTTAATCCACCTATAGAAGCGATGTTGATGACGATACCGCTTTGCTGTTTGCGCAGATAAGGGGTGGCTTTACGTATTACATTCAACGCACCAAATACATTGGTGTCAAAGTTTGCACGGGCTTCTTTATCGCTCAGCTCCTCCAGGGTGCCCAGCTGCCCGTAACCGGCGTTATTCACTACCACATCGATACTGCCCCATTGCGCTACTGTTTTGTCAATAGCATTACCCACGCTTTCTTCGTTCAGCAAATCCACTTCCAAAGCCAACAAATCCGGGTGCTGACCGAGTGCTTTCTCCAGGCCCTGCAAAGAGCGGGACGTGGCTGCCACCCTGTAACCTTCGCTTAACAATTTTTTAACCAGGCTTAATCCTAATCCTTTAGAGGCGCCTGTAACCAACCATACTTTCTGTGTTTTCATTTTTATTTTTTTTATTTTAATAAATCAACACAACAAAGATGATACAGTAAAACGGCCGGCATGTAGTAAAAACAACGGATGTTGTAGCCAAAACAACGATTAGAAAAAAAGGACAGCCTGCTGCTATTGCAACCTGTGATTACGGGTTAATTCAATCTGGTCGATACTACCTACAGGAGAAATTTTTATATGCTTGCTTCCGGCAGTTACATAAAAGCAATAAGTACTGTTGGAGCCGATCAGGTGGACAGGTTCTGTTTTGCCATTGCCAAAGCTTATAGTATAGTCGAGGTTAAGATCACCAGCCCTTATTTTTTTTGCCTGCCTTGCGCCTTCACCTACACCTATCCCGGAAAAAAATCCTAACATAATAAACACCAGGATTTTGATAAACATATTGGTAAAATGCATAGCTGTCTGTTCATCATTCATGTGCACACCATCTTTAAGTCCTGCCACTCTCCTCACCCATTTTTTATCCCTGCGTTGTTTAGCCAAATAAGCAGGGAGTCCATAAGCACCCATTACCATTAGTATTACGACAGCGAAAACAAGCGGGTGCGAAACCAGATCTTCAACCGGGCTTATTAAAATATCTGTGATAGTGGAATACCTCATGATATTAATGCCCAGCTGATAATACAATACGCTCTCTTTGAGCACTCCCATCACAATTAAAAAAAGATAGCCAAATGGCAGTAGTTTCTGTAATCCTGTAGTAAACTTCATGTTCTGTTTAGAATTAATAAAAAGCAAAATTAAAAATCAGGTATACAATATCACCATAAAGTGAGTTAGTTAGTTAAGCATTATTTTTATGCCAGCCGCCTTACAATAGGCTGTAAAATATATTGACGAATTACTTGTTTCAGAGAAGCTTTGCTTTGTATCAACCTGGCCAGGGATGGGGAAATATAATAGTATAAACTAATCAGCAACCTGCCGGTTTTTGTTTGCTGCAGTACATCATCCCGGTAACGTCTTAATACCAGTACTTCCGCAGCGTCATAATCGCCATAGCAGGCAGTTGCAATAAAACAACCTTCTGTTTTTTTATAGGCGCCTGGCGGCACTATTTTATCAACATACTCTACCGATTCTTTCAGCCCCTTGCCACTCTGGTCCTTATAATATTTAACCGCATGCAGTTTCCCTTTCGTACGCGCTATTTCAATAACCTGCTGCGCCATAGTAATATTTTCTTCAGCCCCAGATACAGCAGTAGTGGAGATCGTATTATCCCATCGGCTAATTTGCCCTTTATCTACCCATTGATCTACATATTCTTTACATTGATCGAGGCTCCAACCCGTATTGTCTTTACAATACTTAATAGCGTTTAACTTCCCGGTTGAGTGCGCTATTTCAATGATCCGTTGGTTGAGTGCCCTCAGGTGTGGCGATGTATTTGCCGGAGTTGTCCCTGCTTCGCGAACAGCGGGATTTAGCGGTTGTTCAACCATTTTTTGAGGTGTGGTATCTGTATCGGTTGCTTTAAACACATAACCGCAGGCCAGACAGGTTAGGGTAAGCCTTCCACTGCTTTTTTCGGTGGTACTCAGCTGCTTCGACTGACAGGAGGGGCAACGGATATCTAATAGATGGCTCATATATCTAAGTTAATCAGTATAGGCAGCTTTACCAAACTTGGTCATTCTGATTCGCTTTTGCAATATCCGGCGATCTAATGGCTACATCTTTTCCTTTGCCAAACTTTTTCACTACCCAGGGCAATGTCAATCCCTGCCCCAACAGAGAAAACAACACTACGGCAATAGAGAGAAATATGATTTCGTTTCGCAGGGGAAACGGCTCGTGGCTGTTGATGAACAACGGAAGACCTAAGGCTATGGCCAGCGAAACAATGCCCCGCATCCCTGCCCAGGTAATAATGAGGCTGGTTCGGGAATCGAAGAGCGCCTCCTTGCTGATGCGTTTCTTGCCCTCAAAAGCCTTTTGCAGGTTAAATTGCTGCATAAATACCCTGATCATCCTGATCACGAAGGTAACTAACGTTATAATAGCTGCATAGCCGATATAGGTCCATATCTGATTGGTGTCCATTCGCTTTAATACCAAAGGAAACTGTAATCCTATTAAAACAAATATCAGCCCGTTTAATAAAAAGATATTGACATCCCAGAAACTACGCGATTGCTGTTTGATAGGTTCGGGGAACCTGTTTTTGCTTAACCAGGACATGTTCAAACCTAATACTACAACCGCTATTACACCCGACACTTCAAAATGTTCCGCCACCAGGTAAGTAACAAAGGGCATCAGCAACATCAGGCTGATCACCAGCATCGCATTATCTCTGAAAAAGCGCAACACGAACCCTAGTAGCTTCGCGATGATAATACCCACGAGGAAACCGCCACCCAAAACGATGAGGAAATCAAACAGGGCTTTCCACCACACAAAAGCAACGCCCGTAACTGACGCTACAGCAAAACGATAAGCCACCAGGGCCGAAGCGTCATTCACCAGGCTCTCTCCTTCGAGTATGGTAACGGTTTTATGAGGCAAACCCAGTCCCTTGGTAATACCGATTGCAGCAACCGCATCGGTAGCTGAAAGCGTAGCGCCTAACACAAAGGCCAGAGGCCAGCTCATACCTGGGATTAAATAATGCGCCACCGCGGCGATGCCTGCGGTGGTAATAAAAACCAATCCTATTGACAGCGTACTGATGGTATTGATATTGGTTTTAAAATCTTTGGCAGAAATATTAAACGCGGCATCGTATAATAAAGGCGGCAGAAAGATCAGCATTACTATTTCCGGATCCAGTTCTATAGCCGGCATACTGGGAGTAAAGCCTGCTGTCATACCTACCACAATCAACAACACCGGCACAGGAACTTTCAGCTTCTCTGCAAAAGCTGAAGCACCCAGCATTAACGCCATGATTACCAGTATTATTGTATAATAATGCACTTTTATAAAGATACTGTTTACACGAATTAAATAATAGCAGTTGTCATGTTGTCTATATACTATACCCCAGGAATGACTCAATCAAAGCGAACTATTTGAAACGGGTACCCATTTCCCTTACGGCTTTCAACCACTGTGAACGTTTTTCTTCGGTAGCCGTTTTTACTATACCTATATAGCTTACTTTGACCGGGCTGATACCACAGAACTGCAATACTGCTCTTCGCAATTGGTTCACACTGGGCCTGCCGAAAGCCAGGCGATAGTAAATTCCGGGCTGATCTAATGTGGTAATGATATGTGCTGTTTTACCCTTGAGCAGCTTATCCCACCACACCGAACCTTCCCGGTACTTAAAGGCGTAGCCGGGAAGGAAAACCCGATCAATAAAGCCTTTTGTTATAGCCGGCAGCCCTCCCCACCAAACCGGGTGCACCCAAACCAGGTGATCGGCCCATTGAATACTTTGCCAGGCAGCGACGAGGTCGGGCTCCCACTCTGTCCTTTTGCGGTATCCATATTGCAGGTTGGGGTTAAATTGGAGATCTGCTATAACTAATTCCCGAACTTCTGCGCCTCTGCGAAGGGCACCCTCCTTATAAGCATTTGCCAATGCGAAACATAAGGATTCTTTATTGGGATGGCCATTTATGATCAATATTTTTGGGGACATGTTTCAAGCTTTTCCGGGTAGACGAATCAACCTGAAAATTATTTTAATCTTTATTGTTTACGTCAAAAATAATCCCGTCAATGTTTCACTCCGTTATCTCTACCAGGTTGCCTTCGGTATCCAGCACTACGCTTTCATAATAGCCGTCCCCGGTAGTTCGCGGCTCTCCTGCTATGGTAAAACCATCTGTTCTTAGTCTTTCAGTAAGTTGATCCACCTGCTCTTTACTCCCTACGGATATAGCCAAATGTGTAATACCGGTAACGAGCCCCCTTTGGCCAAAAGAAATGGCGATATCCGGGCGATGCATTAATTCGATACGTGTACCCCCTTCTTTAAAGGAAAGAAAATAAGAGTTGAAATTTTTAGTGGGATTATGATAGCGATCACTGGCGATCATATCGAAATAGGTTTGATAGAAGTCTTTTGCTGTTTCAAGATCTTCTACCCAAAAGGCAATGTGTTCAATTTTCATCGTTTAAAAATAGAAAATTTGTTAGTACGGTAAGAAAAGACATCCTGATCCCTTACAGCAAAGATATTTAACTTTTCTGCGGTCTATCATGCCTGCGCTTCCATTTGATCAGCTGAAGCTTAACACCATCGTAGTACACCCCTCCTATCAGCAATGCGGCAGGTATTACAAGCGCATAAAACCCCAGGGCCATATACAACACACCACCCCCTATTCCCCCTAAAAAGAAAAAAGTAATAATCCGCAATCTCAACCGGATATTTAAAATAAGCTTATTCTTTTGTTCCTTCTTTTTATAAAAAAACAACTGAGAGAGCTCAATACCTAAATCTGTAAAGAGGCCTGTTAAGTGAGTAGTTCTTACCATAGCTCCTGAAATCCGCGTCACCAGCGAGTTTTGCAGGCCCATTGCAAACAGCAGGCCGCAGGCTATAACATTGGCATAGCCCGTTTGCAGGTAAGGGCCGGCCACTGCGATACACAATAATATAAAACTTTCGAAAAGACCCGGAATGACATAAACAAACCGTTCATTCCTGCGCATAATTGTTTCGACCAGCAGACTGGATACAAAGGACCCCAGGAAGAAGAATAAAATATACA
>JBQGCI010000147.1:0-3553 GCA_052038405.1 Acinetobacter pittii | reverse complement strand
GTGCCCATCCCGAAACCGGCGCCATTATCTTCGATGGTTAGTAAAAGGTTGGAGCCTTTCCTGTTGAAGGTTAAGGTGACCAGAGTTGCTGCCGCATACTTTACAATATTATTCATGGCTTCTTTGAAGATCAGGAATACTTCGCGCCTGGCTTCCATAGA
The DNA here is from genome assembly GCA_052038405.1 of Acinetobacter pittii. Taxonomy (GTDB): domain Bacteria; phylum Bacteroidota; class Bacteroidia; order Chitinophagales; family Chitinophagaceae; genus Niabella. The sequence continues at coordinate 3,392 of JBQGCI010000147.1, read as the reverse complement.
TAAATGTACATCGGCTACAGAAGGTGCAACATCAAAACGGTAATCAATTTGTTGGGGTTCGAGTACGGCGCCAGCCGTCTCTTTCATGCGTGCCACCATCTTTGCAATATTGTCGTTAACAGGATTAATGCTCCATACGATATCATCCATAGCTTCCATCATTTGGGAGGTGCTCGTGCTGATGGTATTCATATAGGCTTTGCTTTTGGCTTCATCCAGCGATTGTTGCTGCAAGGCCATATTGCTAAGGATATTGATGGTGCTGAGTGTAGATCCCATATCATCGTGCAGGTCTCTCGCCAGCCTGCTTCGTACTTTTTCAACCTGTAGCAGTTTTTGTAATCGTAAGCGGTGCAGGTAGAACAGGAGGCTTGCAATGGTTAGCCCGATCAGGATATAGAACCAGGCTGTTTTCCAGAACGGAGGCGGGATGTAGATGCGTAATGACGTAGTAACAGGAGCATACTGGCCCAGCTCGTTTTTGACTCTTACCCGAAAACGGTAATGCCCATGCGGAAGAAAGTTGTAGTTGACGGCTGTGGGCGTGGGTAAAGAGATCCAATCGTCGTTTAGCCCTTCCAGTTTATACTCGTATGTCAACCTGCCTTTTTGCATGAAGTTAACAGCAGCAAACTCGATGCTGAAAACCCTGTGTTCATAAGGTACCACAATGCCTCCGGGTAAGGATAAGGAGTCTTCAGGGAGGTATCTTCCGTTTAATTGAAAACCGGTAATGTTTACTGCGGGCGGAACCGCCGAATTATTATACTCGGCCGGGTTAAAGATCACCAGGTGTTGATTACCGCCAAACGCCAGCCAGCCAGATTGCAGCCGCACACTTCTTTCCGGAACATAACTGTTATTGTGAATGGTAATAAGTCCGTCCTGCTGAGTCAGCCTTGTGATTGTCCGGCTGGTCATATTCAACTTGTAGATACCGCCGCTGCCTCCCGCCCAGCAGTTTCCATACTGGTCTTTTTGCAATGTAAATATGCTTCCGGATAACAGGCTACCGGGGAAATTATTGTAATCAATCCGGAAGTTGTTCGGATTCAACGTTCCTGATTTTTCTCCGGCAATTAAACACAACGTGTCATTAACAGACAGCAGCTCTTTAGCGTTGGCAATGGAGGCCGGCAGCGCCTGGTCTACAGTTAGCGAACGAAGGGGTTTCCCGGTTTTTATATCAATGATATGGATTCCTTTATTATGAATAGCAATCCACAACTGATGCTTATTGATAAAGCCCATCCGGCTAACCGGGCCGTTTAAAGAAAGTACCTCGCGAAACGAAGCATGATGGGCAGGAACAGAGGGGTCATAGGTTAACAGCCGGCCATCCTGCAATCCCAGCCACAATAAACCTTTTTCATCTTTCACGATCTGTCGGACGGCGCTGTTTTTAAATATTTTAAAGCGGTGTAGTATAGCTTTTCCGGTTGCAGCATTAAATTGCACCAGCCTGCCCTGGTGGCAACCGATCCATATCTGCTTCCTGTTGTCTTCGCAAATCGTCCATACCAGTTTTGTGTAATCATCCAGCCGGTTGGCTTGTTCAAGCACCCTGGCGCCATCATTTTTTTGGGGATTTTTAAAAACAAAAGTTCCTTTTCCCCAGGTGCCTACCCACAGATCCTGATTACTGTCTTCATACAGGCTGCTGACAGAAGCCCGGCCTTTCTCCTGGCTAAATATTACATGGATATTTTTATGAACGCTGCTGGTGAAGTAAAGGCCGTTGTCTGTTGCCACCCATACCGTGCCGTCTTCGCTCTGGAAAAGATCTTCTACCGAGTTGTAGTGAATGCCGTAAGGATTATCGGCGGGAGCCTTGATTTCGTTGAACCGGCGTTCACTGTACATACGAAAACAATTGAGCCCGTAAATAGCAAAAGTGGCGTTTTTCAGCTGCCTGAAACCATATACTTCGAAATAACTTCCGGCTCCTATATTGTTCAATCCGGAACTGTCGCGGATAAACCGGTTCGTTATACTGTTATAGCACCGGAACGACGGGGTAGATTTGTTTTGAGTCTGGATCCAGTATCTTTTCTGATGGTCAATAAAAAAACCGGTAACAGGTGTATTGTTGTTGAGGCTGTTTAGAAGCGGATCGGCTTGTTGATTATTTGAGAAATTGTAGTATTGCCCGGTTTGCTTATCAAAGTAGCCAAAATCATTTGCCGAAATGATCCAGTACCTGCTCCTGTCCCGATCTTCGATAACGTCCCTTACTTGTAAATCAGGGGGGAGCAGAAAGGGATTGCTTTTATAGGAAAAGCCGGCGCTCTTTTCATCAAAATACTGGCATCCTTGTCCGGTAACCAGCAGGAAAACTTTTCCTGAAGCATCTTTTTTCAACCAGAGTCCGGTATTGCTGTATACCTTTTTGCTGTCTTCATAAGGTATTTGTTTAAAACCGAGATTTCGGTGATCGATGATCCATAGTTTTTTCCCTGACCGTAACCAGATCCGTCCGTCACTTTGGGTAAGTACCTGGTCGGCGCGTTCCTTCCAAATAGTTCTGAACCGCGTTCCGTCAAACCGCTGCAGCCCATTTTCCGTACCCACCCATATATATCCGCGTTGATCCTGCGCTACTGTAAGTATATTATTGGACAGGAGTCCGTCGGTTATTGATAAGCGGTTGAAAATAAAATGTTGCGAATACCCGGTATTGCAGATAGTAACCAGTAAAACGAGAGATAACAGCAGCCGGAAGACCATACCACTAAGGTAAATCAAATTCCAAAACTGTTATCGCATAAATATGCGATGGCGGCCATCGGTAAAGAAAAAGCCGCTTGTAGTAAATACATAGCGGCTTTTGAGTTTTCAGGGATAAGTTGATGTATATCTTTACGTACTTTAATTGTGATGCATGCCTTTCATTTTTCCTTTCCATCTTTTCATCGCGTCGCCGGTAATACTAAAGCCCATGCTTAACCCTATATTCCGATGGGTAAAAGAAGGTAAATTACTTGCTTCATATTTGTTTTCGACCAAACCATGGTAATAGTTTACATCATGGTTGATAAGGAAACCATCTGCCACCCGTACGCTAAAGCCGAGCGAAGCATTGGCACCTGCATCTACTTTAGTGCTCATTATTTTAGTGGTTTTTGCTCCGGCAAAAGCGTCGTCCTCATTAATTAGATAGGTTTTGCCTCCCACTAAAAAACCTACAGAACCGCCCAGTCCCAAACGAGGCCTTACTCTGTTGGCAGGATCGCCGAAGGTAAACATGGCTCCCAGCGGAATGCGTACATAATTCATACGCTGCTCGAAACGGTTAACCGACGCTTCATCCACTTTAAAACGTACGCCTTCCGTACTGAAGAATGTTCCCAACCCGATACCTACGCTGCTGTTAAAATTATACATAGCGGTAC
>JBQGCI010000146.1:0-5639 GCA_052038405.1 Acinetobacter pittii | reverse complement strand
ATCGAAAGGTCGGTTTCTCGTCCTTTGATAACTGAACCTGGTCTTCCAGCCGGGTTAATGTTCTGGAAATGTCAATAAGCCGTGAGCTGATAAAGTCGTTGCTGGTTCTGCTAAAATAAGCGCTCTCATCCCGAATCGCCTCCAGCAGGCTCTTCAGGGTATTACGTATATCGTTGCTGCTGCTCTTGCTCACCCGGGCAGCTCGTATAATGGCCTGTCCTTCCTCCACCTTACTATCATAACTGGCATTCTGCAGCCGGTACTTTACTCCGTTTATGTTTTCAATAGTATGCATATCAAGGTAGGTGCCATTAAGTTGTAACGGGATAATATTCACCCATCTCTCGGTCTTATGAAAAATGCGTTCCATTCTCCTGTTAATGACAGGAAAAGCATTGATCGCGATCTGTAGCCGTTCCGTAATCTCTATGCTGAATGGCCTTCGCAATGAAAGCGTGCAAAAAACGGTATTAGGACTGTTGATTTCCTGTACTAATTTGTCCGGCAGATCCCGCAGTATGGCAGGTGTATCGGGTAGCATGGCTATCGCTTCATACTGCTCATCTATTGTAAAAAACTGGTTGTTATATATGCCGGCGATCTCCCTTTGTATTTTGCGCGAGTAGTCCGTATCATTATTAAAAGCATCCCCTATTGAAGTCTCATACTGAGCATTTTTGAAAAAGCCTTTCTGCAATACTACATCGGCATGGTTGATGGTGAAAGAGGCATCCTGTAATGCAAAATAAAAGTTGTTGGCTTCAGAATGCCCTTTCAGGTCGAAGAATAGCTGCAACCCGGCCAAAGACCGGATGGCTGATTGGCCTGTAATGGTAAAATGTATTTGCTGGATCATACTACCAGTAGCAGTATCCTGATGCTGAACTGTTTTTTTTCCATCATTCTGGTATTTGTAAACACGGTTGCCCGCACGCAGATAGCCCAGGCTGGCTTTTATCAGTTTCACCTCGCCAATGGGGGTGAAATTTATCTCCGCCTCTTTAATGGCTTCATCGGCTCGGGATGTTTTGGCGATGGTACTGAAATTAGTTTCGCTTTTTAACAAACAGGTATCATCAGCCGGCCGGGCAGTTAATACACAGGATGCCGGCTTTGCCCTCAACAGGGAATAGGGAAGCATTAATGCAGCCAGTTCATTCAACAGGTTGCTTTGAATGTCTTTGATACGATGCCCCAGCGATTCTATCTCACCGGCCACCGCATCAAAAAGCAGCACAACCAGTGGATCAAAATTGGCTTCAATTTCACTCTCTTCCAGGTTCCAGTGCTCCGCTGCCAGGCGTATCATCCGGTCTTTTATCTGCTCCCTGCCTTGTACTTCCATTGCCAGTGTTTAAATATTTTATAATTACCGGATCTCAAAATCAATTAATCCAGCGTGTACGGACTGATAAAGAAACCTGTCTGGAAAGTAAAGGCTTCCATATTGCGTTTGGTCTTACCCTTTATAATAATCTCTATCTTCTTTTTTTGAACTTCCATATTATTAACCATCGCTGTTGATAAGCGTACGCTTACATCCAGTACTACATCGGTAATTCTTTTTTCATACCGGCTGATCTGGTTTTTCAGGCTGCTGATGATCAGCTCTTTTCGTACATCATTATTCAGGTGAATATCATAATCGCTATCCCAGAAAGACGAGCCGTAATGTTCATCCGTTTTGTTTTCACCTGGTACCGTAGTAATGATGAGGTGCAGGTTCCTGTACACCGAGTCCAGCAAACTACAACCGGGCAACTTTTTATTATCAAAAAAGTGGTGGAAACGTATAGGGAGTTTGATATTGTCGGGCATCAGCTTATTTGTATTGTATATAAATAATTTTTACACAGTTGCCATTTGTTTCATCTCTTACTACCTTGAACGACTCTATTTTCCTTTTCTTTTTAAGTAGGAGTACACCTTTCTTTTCCTTCAGATCATTGCAAAGCGCGGCAAACGTCGTGGATTCATTGTTGGCCATTACTTTCGTGCCGGCTCCGTTGCAAAGTATATTATTGAAGTCCTCTATATTCTTTTTGCCATCAATAACGCCCTGCACCATCATCTTGATTTCAGGCTCAGGAAGCTGATCGTACGACTTTGCAGCAGGAGTAGCAGGCCCGGGGGCAGGCGCTTCATTGTCCGGCTTGTCGTCATCTAAAGGCTTTTTATCCTCCAGCGGTAAGGGCTCCTGGGGGATGGGTGGCACATCCATGGGTGAAACCGGTGGTAGTGCTCCTGCCTGCTCTAAAGTGGCGCCCGCATCTGCTACCTGCACTATTTTTTTATAGGTCTTTGTATTATCTACTTTTAATACGATGGTGAACGTGCCGGGTTTGGTGAAAATAAACTTTGCCGGGTTAGCAGTCTGAACAGGTATGGCAGGCAACTCTTCCACACTCCATTCATAATTAGCTCCAATGGCGCTGGTGTTAAAGAGGGCCTCGTCCCCTGTAGATATAAGGTCTGCAGATATAATGGGACTCAGTGCAGGCGCACTGATATTAAGCGTGTTATTGCTTTGCGTAATACGAATATTAAAAGACTGCAGGCATTTACCATTTAGCAGGGCTTTAACCAGGTAATATCCCTCTGTTGTATATACATGAGACGCGGTAGTTCCGGCTTTTTTTTCTGTACCGTCGTTGAAGTCCCATACAATATTGCCGGTTTTGTCGGCGCCCGATGTAAAGAAAACCACTTGTTCGTTAATATAAAATGTTTGGGTGCCCCCGGCATCAGGGTGGCTCAGTTTGCCTTTCGCCTTAATGGTGAAGTTAGGGCAGGGTATATTGGTTGCCACTTTATAGGCCAGCAGCATCACTGATAACGCAGCTAACATCAGTAACGATACCCATACTTTTATGTCAATACCGGCCCATCTTTTTGAAAGTGAAGAATGCATGTCAGTGATTTTCTGTTACACAATTATTTTTGCCTGAGTATCAGGTTTTGTGTTTGCAGCTGGTTGTACGATTCCTGCCATTTGGCCAGTGAATTTTTGAGTTCCAGTATCTGCATATTGTACATAGCCACTACCGAATCTTTATTACTGGCGGCTCTCAGGCCCCTTTTGTCAGACTGCATGCTGTTGAGTGACCTGATTACCTGACTGTAAAGACCTTTGGATGTAATATCGTTTTTAGCCAGCATGGCATCCATTTCCTGTATCTTTTGCGTGATCCTGCCGTCGAGGAGGCCCGACTTCTGGGGATCCATATTGACAGTATCCAAAAGTGCCTGTGCTTCAGTCATAGCCAGACTAAAATCATTTCTGAAATGATTTTCCTTATCAACAACAGCCAGTTGTTCCTGTAGTTTTTCGTTTTCAGCGTAAGGTATCTTTATGCCGAAGAATACCGCGGTGAGGATCACGGCAATCGTAAGAATAAAGAATACCAAAAACCGCTGAAAGGCTCTTCGTCTGTCCTGAACATTTAATGGTTTCATCTTAATCTCTTTAATAGGATGGATTGCTATTTTTTTTGGTGTGATAGATCGTTTATAATTCCAGGTTATCCGAAAAATCTTCTCTTGGGCTTCGCGGTATTGCTGTTCTCTCCGGAATCGTTGATATACCCTTCTTTTACAAAAATGCCTGATTCTTTTTTCTTGCCTATAAATTCAAGGCTACTTAGTGTATGGAAAAGCTTGCCGATTACCTGGGCAAATTGAATAATGCTGTTTACATTTTCGTTGATATCATTATGATTGTAACGCAGTACGGCCATATTGCTGAGTAAAGCTTCCAGCTCTCCCGGATTGAGTTCGCTCCACTCACTTAAATAGTTCATCAGTTCTTCTTTACCCGAACCCGTACGAAGATCAATGATGTTTTTAAGTATCCTGGCCAATCCCGCGATCTCACTGATCATTTTAGCCGGCGAATCATAAATATACAGCCACCTGAAATCGGTAAGGGCTTTGCTCAAATAGAGCATTAACCGGTCACAAACAAACTGAGCCAGTTCCGCCAGTTCGTTTTGCTGGCTTTTTTTGTAGATTTTCTGAACAATTTGCGCGCAGGCCTGCTCCAGATTCGCCAGGAAGCTGTCTAATTCAGAGTGGAGGCCCAGCAGGTCTTGTGAAGCCCTAATAGAAAGGCAGGGCGCGATATATTCGGTATCCACCTGCAGGTACCCTCCGGCAGGAACCAGTTTGCCGATAAATAAAGAGTAGGCATTTTGAGAGAACTGGTTAAGCTGGTGATGGGCTATTAACTGTACGCTATAGTCCGGTTTTACATAGGGAAAACGGGGTGGATTTTCCTGCGGGTTAATATAGCCGAAAGGTATACGTTCGAAGGGCTGTAATGTAAGTACTACCCAATACACTTCGGTAGCTGAAGATGGCAGGGGCAACGATATCGACGGGTTGGCATCGGTATGGCTACCGGGTTCGGTGGCATTGATATGAATATAAGCACCGCCAATGGTTATGGCCTTGCAGGATAACACACTCAAACGTAATGTGTTTTGATTGTCCGTACTCATCTGAACATTAAAGCTGCCTTCAACGGGTAATATACCGTATCTTATAGGGGAGAGCGTTGATGAGATCAGGTTGTAAAGGTCGAAAGTATGCGCATGGTCCTGGGCAATAAAAGCGTCTTTATTCAGCTTCATTCCATCGGTCCAGTTAACATGCGGGTATATGTTATTTTTTTCCATAATTTTAATTGCTGTTTTTCTACACTTCAACAACTCTCTCACAGATTACTACGGAATTTTCTTTTAATTTATTGTATTTGATTGTTAAAGCCGGATCTAATACCCTTGAGGTATTGTACCATTTGGATTTGGTGCGAAACGTCCAGTCATGAACTGATGCTCCCTCTGCGTACTGTATGGGCGTTTCACTTTGCACCTCATTGTAATCGTTGATGAAATGATAAAGCAAGTCTCCGAGTTTCATGTGCTCAGGGGCTTTCACTGTAAAATAAGTTCGTTCGGGAGAGCTGCTCTTTTTGGGGATTTCCAGCCCAATTACGTAAAGCCGTTCCCTTTCATCTTCATCAGGCAATTCAACGGGATTATTGACCGGGTATCGCCAGTACTGATAAACCGGTTCGGGAATAGCCAGCGCTGCGTCAAAAGTGTGTAATAATAAAAAAGGTATTAAAAGAAAAAGCATGCACAGCAGGGTGGGGAAATGCATAAAGTCTTTATCTTTTATGAAGTATTGCAGGGAGGAGAAGATAGCAACACAAAGAAGTATGATCGAAAGGGCAAAAAGGAATTCAGCAATAAATTGTTTTTCCCAGTTGTCATGTCTCACCCTGAAGTATTTTTTGTGGACCATTAAGACGATAATGATGCCGAATAGCAGGAACACAGCTGAAAGGATCCAGAATACGGAGAAGAGGTTTTGAGTAATGTAAGTGGTGGCGAAAGCCAGGCCGGAAACTAATGCCGATGAAACGAAATTGAAGATCCATGGCTTTTTGCCATAGTTGCCAAAGCTGCTGCTTAACGGCTTTATAAAAGCCATTATGATCATAGACGAAGCCAGGAAGGCACCCGCAAAAATTAAAAAATACTTTAAAGCCATTTTGTTGAGTTTTGAATGCGGACCTATAAATAGGCGCCCACTCCTACTATATTTTCATACGCATTATCCTGTAAGCTGTCTGC
>JBQGCI010000145.1:0-22862 GCA_052038405.1 Acinetobacter pittii | reverse complement strand
GTAGTGCCAATACCATCGGCTATGGGATTGAGGAGCGGCATGGTAAGTCCCCGGAAGACCGGCCTATGCGCAAACCCTTTACCCGGTCATTCTATGCACGCAGCAAAGCGGCAGCAGAAACCTACCTGCTGCAACAAGCGCACAGGATACAGGTGAAAATTGCTAATCCTACTTTTATGATCGGCCCCTACGACAGCAAGCCCAGCAGCGGAGCCATAATACTGATGGGTATGCGCAGGAGATTGCTCTTTTATCCGCCTGGTGGTAAAAATTTCGTGGCAGTAAAAGATGTTGCCGCAGGAATAGAAAAAATGATCCATCGTGGCGAAAGTGGCAGGCGCTACCTGCTGGCAGGGAACGACAACCTCAGCTACCGGGATTTTTTTAAACTGCTAAAAAAACGTACCGGCCAAAAACAGCGTATGATCCGCCTCCCTTCCCTCCTGCTTCAAACAGCAGGTTGCATGGGAGATCTGCTTAGAAAGTGTCATATAAAAACCAGCTTATGCTCCAATAACATGCAAATCTTAAACATAAAGAATTATTACTGCAATAAAACCTCTGTCGAAGAATTAGGCATACAGTACCAGGATATAAAAATTGCTATTGCAGAAACTGTCTCCTATTTTGAAAAGCATTTTCCCCGTTAAACCAGCTATTATGTTTTTTAAGCCATGGGTATAACATCTCCACGGAAAAAAACCATTGCGGCCTTCATAAATTTTGTATTTTAGATTTTTAACCGCATTGATTTGAGAGAGGCGTTATTTATCAAAAAGAACAAAGACCGTTGGCTGAAGGATGAAGCGGAACCCCCTGTGTCGCCTGATGAAATGGCCAGTGCTTTTACCCAAACGGTAGATGACCTTGCTTACGCCAAAACTTTCTACGCCAACAGCAAAACGACTCACTACCTGAATAAGCTGGCTGCGCGGATGTACCTGGATATTTATCGCAACCGGAAAGAAGAACGCAGCCGCCTGAAAACTTTCTGGAAATACGAATTACCGCTCACCATCCGAAAACATCACAGAACCTTATTATTCTCATTTGTACTTTTTACCGTTTTCTTTTTACTCGGCTTTTTTGTTTCGCGCCAGGATGTGGAAGTAGCACGTAATTTCTTCGGAGATAGTTATGTTAATCAAACTATTGAGAACATTGAAAAAGGCAATCCCTTTGGCATATATGAAGGAGGTAACCCTTTATTGAGCTGGCTGGGTATTATGATCAATAACATTAAGGTCGCTTTCATCTTTTTTGTATCGGGCATTTTCTGTGGCATACCCACCATGTACAAGCTGGCAGAAACCGGGGCAATGGTCGGTATTTTTGATCAGCTATTTGCGTCACACGGGTATGGGATTCAATTCTGGCTGGTAGTTTTTGTTCATGGCATGCTGGAGATCACCGCTATTATTGTAGCAGGCATGGCAGGATTCATTCTTGGAAAGAGCTTTTTATTCCCCGGAACAAAAAAACGGATTGAGGCTTTTAGAGAAGGAGCGAAAGACGGGGTAAAGATCATGATAGGCATTGTACCTGTGTTTGTTATCGCTGCTTTTTTTGAAGGGCTTATTACCCGGCTGTACAATGATGCATCGTGGCTGACCTCATTTATAACGGCAGCCTCCACCGTTTTCGTGATATGGTACTTCATTATTTACCCGGTACAGCTTCATAAAAAAGATACCGCAAAAGCGCTGGCAACCAAACAAACCCCATGAGTTGTAAAAGGTTTCATTTGTTATTTGTTTTACTGCTGACCGCCGTCCTGATGGGTAACACCGGGCAGGCACAAACAAATGCCATCGACTCCTTATCATTTGTTGAGGCTCCTGTTGCAGATACCATCCTTCAAACAGAAGAGGAATATGAAGACTACGAAAACCAGGAGTCTTATGAGGATTCTCTTCACAGGGCCGAGACCAATGCCTTCGACACTTTAAGCGTTGGAACAGTAACCATTCCGGACCATTCGCTTCCCGCGAATTATATCGAAAATTTAAAAAAGGACAACAGCTTCGACTATGTAAAGAATGGCATACCGGACCCGGAAAAACGGAATATTCCCCGAATGAGCTTACCGGTTGGTGAACTATGGATATACGTAGCTATTATCCTGTTTCTTTTGCTGCTGGGCTGGTACCTGAAAGCGCATCATCTTTTATTCTTTAGAAAAAAGCCCGCTGCTGTTGAATCAGTTGCGCAGGAAGCGTTATCAAAAGATATTTTTACTATTGAATACGGGGCGGCTATACAAGAAGCCCTAAGCAGCAACAACTACAGGCTGGCGGTAAGACTTCACTACCTTCAATTACTAAAGACGCTGTCAGAAAAAGGAATGATTCATTATCAGCCGGATAAAACCAACTTCGACTACCTGTTGCAGATGAGATCGACGCCCCATTATTCAGATTTTTCAAGCCTCACACGGCAATACGAGTATAGCTGGTATGGACTCTTTCCCGTTAGCCGGGATCAGTATGACCAGATCCATCAACTATTTGCTAATTTTCATAAAAAAACCGGCGGATAGTGAAGAAAGCATTGCCCTATATATTAACGGCCCTTTTGATTTCGTCTGTTATCATCTACCTGACGGTGTTGCGCTCGTCGCCCCCCAACAGGAAGGTAAGCCTGAAAGTAACCCTGGATAAAAGAGACAAAAACCCGTATGGCGCTTTTGTATTGCATGAAAGCTTAAAAAAGTTCTTTCCCGGGGCCAGGTTTAAGATAAATTATGAATATCCCGGCGACAGCAAGATCTTCGGCCACAATCCCCGGAACCAGTTATACGTTATCGTTCAGCAGGAATTTTTTCCACAAGACTATGAAATCGACGACCTGATAGATTATATCCAAAGAGGCAACCGTGTATTTATAAGCACTTTGAGCAGTAATACCCAGCTGTCACGCTTTATAAGAACAAATGTGCAAAAAGGTAATTACCAGGATGATGATATAATTGAATATTACAACGATTCTATGCAAGCTGCCATCAGCACGCCGCCATTCAAAGGCCAGCGGCAGTTCAGCTATCCGGGATATAGGATCGAAAGCTTTTTAACCGCGCCAGATAGCAGTATTTCCGAGATATTGGGATATGGAACCAACGGCGAACCGAACTTTATACATTTACAAAAAGGAAACGGTCACTTATATATTCATACATCACCCATCGCTTTTAGTAATTATTTTCTTTTATACAATGATAATATCCGGTACTTCGAAAAAATTTTCTCTTTGTTTCCATCTGCCACGCCCGTTGTAGTATGGGATGAGTACTTCAGACGGCCTCATGCAAAAAATAACAACAGGAAAGAATGGTTCAGCTTCATCATGAAGAACAACTACTTCAGGGCCGGCGTTTTAACGGCATTAGCGCTACTGCTTATTTATACCTTAACCGAATTACGCCGCAGGCAAAGAGTGATTCCCATTATCAGCAGTCCCACTAACGATTCCCTGGAATTTGTAAAAACAATGGGGTTATTATACTACGAGCGGGGAGACCACGGCAACCTGGCGCAGAAAATGAGCGCCTACTTTATGGAACATGTCAGGAGCCGGTACCAGATCTTTGCGCAAAACCCTGACCAGGAATTCGTGAAAGAGCTGAGCTACAAATCAGGGGTATCTGAATCTTTAATTAAAGATATTGTTATACAGATAAGCCGTATCAACCATGCAGCATATTACAGCGATACCGAGTTGATCGCCCTGCAAAAAAATATTGAAGCGTTTCATAACAACGAATAAAAATTGAATTATGGCAGAACCGATTTTTGAAAACCGCATTGATTTAACCACGCTGAACCAGGCGGTTGTAAATATTATGGAGGAAATACGCAAAGTGATTGTGGGCCAGGATGAGATGGTTCAGTTAATCATCACAGCGCTGCTGGCAGATGGCCATGTATTGATTGAAGGAGTACCGGGCGTTGCTAAAACACAGACGGCCAAACTGGTAGCTAAAGCGGTGGATGCGGCCTTTGCGCGTATACAGTTCACCCCCGACCTGATGCCTTCAGACGTGATCGGAACGCCGGTTTTCAACCCCTCTGATGCGCGGTTTGAATTTAAGAAGGGGCCTGTATTTGGCAATATTGTTTTGGTAGACGAGATCAACCGGGCCCCGGCTAAAACACAGGCCGCCCTGCTGGAAGTGATGGAGGAACGGCAAATTTCGATAGATGGCATAACCTATAAAATGGATGCCCCCTTTATGGTACTGGCTACTCAAAATCCGGTGGAGCAGGAAGGCACTTACCGGCTGCCGGAAGCCCAGCTCGACCGTTTTTTATTTAAAATTGAAGTGCCTTACCCCCAGGAAGAGGAAGAATTAAAAATACTTTCCTTGTTTCACAAAATGGGCAATAGCAACCCACTGGAAAGTGTGAAGGCTGCATTGAACGGCGCCCAGATCAACCAGCTCAGGCAGCAGGTAAAAGAAATATTAATTGAAGATAAGCTACTCGCCTTTATAGCAAAGCTGGTGCACCAGACGCGCAACAACAAAGCTATTTACCTGGGCGCTTCCCCGCGGGCTTCGCTGGCGATCATGAACGCATCGAAGGCCACGGCTGCCATACAGGGACGGGACTTTGTAACACCTGAGGACATTATTAGGGTAGCGGCGCCGGTACTCCGCCATCGTATCATTCTTTCCCCCGAAAAAGAAATGGAAGGTGTGAATGAAAATGAAATTATCAGGCAGATCATCAACGGGCTGGAAATTCCGAGATAGTTGGTAAAAAAAGAAAAGTTACTGCCTGCTCACTATTCACTACTCACTAACTTGAAATCTTTCTATCTAAATAAAATCGTATACTACATTGGCGGGGCCTGCTCGGTGCTCTATATGGCGGGCTATTTCTTTGACCCGTTTTACAACATAGCATCCCTGCTTTTGTTACTGTTGTCGATTGCGGTTCTTGCCGACCTGGTACTACTGTATTCTAAAAAAAGCGGCATTGTGGCTACCCGGCAACTTCCGGACAGATTGAGCATCAGCGATGAAAACCCTGTTTCTGTGTTTATTTCCAACCGGTATCATTTTCCCGTAAATGCCTTAATTATAGACGAATTACCGGTTCAGCTGCAAATAAGGGACTGGGAACGAATCATCCGCATACCGGCTTTGATGTCAGCAACTATTTCGTACCAGGTAAAACCTCTAACCCGCGGAGCATATACGTTTGATGCTATTAATGTGATCGTAACCGGCCCTTTAAGGTTTGCAAGGCGACGCTATGCGATCAGCGCCCAACATACTGTAAAAGTATATCCATCCTTTGTACAAATGCGCCGGTTTCAGCTATTGGCTATCAGCAACCGCCTGCAGGAAGCGGGTATTAAAAAAGTGAGGCGCCTGGGACATAGTTCGGAATTTGAACAAATAAAAGAATATGTACGCGGCGATGACTATCGCACCATTAACTGGAAAGCGACCAGCCGTAAGGGCAGCCTGATGATCAATAATTACACCGATGAAAAAAGCCAGCAAATTTACTGTGTGATTAATAAAGGGAGGGTAATGAAAATGCCTTTCGATGGCATGACCCTTTTGGATTATGCGATCAACGCTTCGCTGGTACTATCCAACATAGCCATGGTTAAACAGGATAAAGCCGGTTTGATCACTTTCGCTGAAAAAATAGACAGCTTTGTGCCCGCCGATAAAAAGCCGGGACAAATGAACCTGATACTGGAGACCCTGTACAGGCAGGAGACACAGTTCCTGGAAGCTGATTATGAAAAGCTGTACGCCACTATACGCAACCGGGTTACCAACCGCGGCCTGGTGGTGCTGTTCACCAATTTTGAATCGCTGGAAGGGCTCAAACGCGAAATGCCTGCATTTAAAAAGATCTCCCATTACCACTTACTGCTGGTCGTTTTCTTTGAAAATACCGCTATTAAAGAGTTGATCCATTCGCATGCAGCAGACCTGGAGCAGGTATATGTAAAAACCATTGCGGAAAAATTTGCATTCGAGAAAAAGCAAATGGTGAAAGAGCTGCACCAGAACGGCATACTGAGTATCCTGACCACACCCGAGCAATTGACCGTAAATACCATTAACCGGTACCTGGAGCTGAAGAAAAGGAATGATATATAGATAGGCTGCCCGCTTATAGTTGATCAGGCACTATATACGCGGCTTAACAATTAGCTAACCTTTTATTCAAACTGGCTTAATCACTTTAGGCTTTAAAAATCATTGTTTTGCCGAAACAACTCGAAAATGAAAAAACTTATTATGCCTGCAGCTATAATAGCCGCCGCTATTACAGCTTTTGTTGCCTGTAGGAAAGACAACAATGATGCGCCTGTTATTACACCACCCGAAACCATCAAAGCCCAATCTGCCACTCCTTCACTGGTTTACATGATGAATGGTTTTACAGGGGTGAATATATTCCCCTTAATCAGCAGTGAAGACGTATTGGAACAAAGCCCGGGCTTTGTTTATGGCGCACAGCCTGACGGTGCGGGTTTTATGAGAAACCCTGACGGCGAAGGCTATATGATGCTGAATAACCACGAGATCAATCAATCGGTTTCCCGCGTTTATCTGGACAAAAACTTAAAACCTGTTAAAGGTGAATACATCATTGACTATACCGGTGGCGCCAAAAGACTTTGCTCCGCTACCCTGGCTACTACCGAAGAACATGGTTTCGGCCCGATGTTCTTAACAGCACAAGAGTCGGGCATAGAAAGCATGATAATTGGTATCAATCCCCTGGCATCTGCTGCTGACAAAGGAAGAACCGACAGAACCTTACCTGCACTGGGAAAAGCATCTATGGAAAATGCAGTACCCCTTCCTAAAGCGGCCTTTCCCGGTAAAACCGTGGTTATCATGGGTGAGGATCAAAGCTGGGAAACCGGTCATGTAAGCGCAGGCCAGCTGGTAATGTACGTTTCTAATACGGTAGGAGATCTTCAAAACGGTAAATTATATGCTGTAAAAAGAAAAGATAATAACCAGGTTGAAACGGATATCGTAAAAGGTCAGAGCTACGATGTAGAGTTTGTGGAAATACCCAATGCAAAAAGCTTAACAGGCGCCCAGATCAACACTACGGTAAATGATTTGAAAGCTATTCGCTTTTCAAGGGTAGAAGATATCGACTACAGGAAAGGAAGTGCACAAAACAATCGCGAGGTTTACTTTACTGCTACCGGTCAGTCTCCTGATAAAATAAACCCGCAGGCTGGTTACACCATGTGGGGAAGAGTATATAAAATCGTATTGGACAGCGCTGATCCTACCAAAGGCAAAATAGAAGTCATTGCCGAAGGTGATTCTAACCCCGGCAATGACCTGATCAACCCGGATAACCTATGTGTAACGGAGAACTATGTTTACATACAGGAGGATGGAGATTCTTATTACACGGCAGCTAAGCATGATTCCTATATCTGGCAATATAGTATTGCTAATAAAACTTACAAGCCGTTCCTGAATATGGACCATAAAAGAGATGATGCAGCCTGGGTAAGCCGCTTTTATCAAAATACAGAAAGGAGACTGGGATGTTGGGAGTTTGGAGCCATGGTAGATATCTCCAACGAGATAGGTGTGCCTAACACCTTTATACTGAATATTCACCCGCATACCTGGCAGAAAGACAAATTTGTAAATCCTGATGGCGGAGGCAGCACCAATAAGGAGGGAGGCCAAACGGTTATTTTAACCAACGTTCCCAGATAATATTTTATTGAATCAACAGAAAAACCTTGCCCTCTTAACCGGGCAAGGTTTATGTATTTATAATGAAGAAGATTTTTTTAGTAATAGTCGCCATTGTCGCTATTCTATCCATACAATTTTTAAGTTGCGGTAAGAAAGAACAGGCAATAGCCCAACTGCGACAACATATTACCGCCGAGGTGGATGATTTCGAAATTTATGTAACCGATAGTCTGCAGTCCCTCCTGGCCCCATCCACAGAACAGCGAAAGCTGGTAAGTGTTTTCAAAACCCTTAGGAGTAAATACAAAAAATTTGAATGGATGGTAGAGTACTATATGCCCTCGATCGCTCGTTTTGTAAACGGGGCACCTTTACCGGAGATAGAGCAGCCGGAAGTAGTGGTGCAGGAGCCCCATGGCCTGCAGGTAATGGAAGCGTTAGTCCTGGAAGACACGATCGATTATGCTGCTTTACAGCACGAAACAGCCTTGTTAAAAAGTCACTGTATTTCTATAAAAGATAATATAGAAGCAGGCGGCTTTACGCAGGAACAGTTATATGATGCTATCAAAAAACAAGTATTCAGAATTGTTACCCTGGGCATTACCGGTTTTGACGCGCCTGCTGTCAAAACAGGCCTTTCCGAAGCGGCTGTATCGCTCAGCGCGTTAACAGCCATTACACCTTTCTTAGAAGGCCGGAGCGATTTAAATAAAAAAATAAATGCGGCAGTTCGCTATCTCAACCACAATCCGGACTTCGACACGTTCAATAGAATGGTCTTTATAAAGGATTACGCTAATCCTATAACGCGCACGCTCATGGTACAGCAGCAACAGGCAGGTATAGCCCCGATCCGCTTGCAAGGGCTGTTAAAATCCAGCGCTCCTACCTTATTTGATGAAGGGATATTTGACACCTACTTCCAGGAATCAGGCTCCATAGACCCGAGCCTGAACGAAAAGATAGCACTGGGAAAAACGCTTTTCTATGATAATATATTATCAACATCTAAAAAAAGAAGTTGCGCCACCTGTCATAACCCGGCATTGTATTTCACCGACGGAGTAGCTAAAAACCGGGCACTTGACGCCAATAAAACACTACAAAGAAATACACCTACTTTACTGAATGCAGCGTTGCAAACCGCCATGTTTTATGATCTCCGTTCGCCCTCCCTGGAGCATCAGGCGAGCGATGTGATCAGCAATAAGGATGAAATGCATGGCGATCTTAACCAGGCCATACGAGCCCTGTCAAGTGATACATCGTACATGAAACAGTTCAAAAATGCCTACCAGGTCAATATGGTTACAAAAGAAAGTATTCTTGCTGCTATCGCCAGCTATGTAAAAAGCCTGGTAGGATTGAACAGCCAGTTTGATGCGTACATGAGAGGGAATAACCAGGCGATGAACCAGGAAGAAATCAAAGGCTTTAACCTCTTTGCCGGTAAAGCAAAATGCGCCAGTTGCCATTTTATCCCTTTGTTTAATGGCGTGGTTCCTCCCGCATTTGCCAAAACAGAAAGTGAGGTATTGGGCGTACCCTTAACGGCTGACGGTAAAAAAATAGACACCGATAGCGGCAGGTATCAGATCATTAATGTTGCGCCTTACCTGCATGGATTTAAAACCACTACGGTCAGGAATACCGCGGTAACAGCACCTTATATGCATAATGGCGTTTATACAACGCTGGAGGAAGTGATTGATTTTTATGACAAGGGAGGCGGCATTGGGCTCGGTTTACAGGTAGAGAACCAGACCCTTTCTGACGAGCCGCTGCACCTGACACCTAAAGAAAAACATCAATTGATCGCATTTATTCATGCGCTTACAGATAAAGCACCTCATTACTAAAGTAACTCAAATTAAAAAAGGCCTCTTATCCTGACCACCGGGCAAGAGGCTTTTATATTTATATGCCATTAGCAGACCGTCATTGGCAGGATTGAGGATACGCCGCTTTAATTCTGCGGCTTTTCCACTAAATTGCCGCATGCCTATCATTAAAGAAAAACTGGAAAAACAGTTTAACGAAGTTTACAAAAACCTGAATACCGAACAAAAAACAGCAGTGGATACACTCGAAGGCCCTGTGATGGTAATTGCCGGGCCCGGTACCGGTAAAACACAGATACTGGCGGCACGGATCGGGAAAATACTATTGGATTCGGATGCTTTACCCGAAAATATACTTTGCTTAACATACACTGATGCCGGTGTGGTAGCCATGCGCAAAAGACTGCAGCAGTTTATAGGCGCCGATGCTTATAAAGTGAACATATATACTTTCCATGCTTTTTGCAACGATGTAATACAGGATAATCTTTCCCTGTTTGAAAAAACCTCGCTGGACCCTGTTTCTGACCTGGAAAAAGTGGAGTACTTTAAACAACTCATCGATAAATTCGCCAAAGAACACCCGCTTAAAAGATACCGGGGCGATGTATATTTTGAAGCGGATCCTTTAAGCAACTTATTTTCTGCTATGAAGCGGGAGGGCTGGACGCCCGAGTATATCAGCGACCGCATCGACGCCTATATACAGGAACTGGCAGAGGATGAAGCCTACGTATATAAAACATCCCGTGCAGGAAAATGGCAAAAAGGAGATCGTAAGCCGGCCTACTTTGATGAGCTAAAGCGCATGGATAAATTACGTGCAGCCATTGGCGAATACGAGAACTACCAGGAGATCATGCGGGTAAATAAACGATATGATTTTGATGACATGATCAACTGGGTGATCAAAGCATTTGAAGAAAATGAAAACCTGTTGCTGGATTACCAGGAAAAATATCAATATATATTGGTCGATGAGTTTCAGGACACCAGCGGCACCCAAAACAAGATTGTACAATTGCTGATCAATTACTGGCAACAACCCAATGTATTTGTGGTGGGTGATGACGATCAAAGTATCTACCGCTTCCAGGGGGCGAATGTGCAGAACATGCTGGACTTTGCAAAGCAGTATGAAAACGATATTAAAAAGATTGTATTAACCAGTAATTACCGTAGTATCCAGCCCATCCTGGATATTTCGAAAACACTGATCAATCGGAACGAAGAACGGCTCATCAAACAAATACCCGGACTCAGCAAAGAGCTGATCGCTGCTAATGTTGCCATTAACGAATTGCAACACACGCCTGAAATTTTTGAGTACAACACCATGGCTGATGAAATGGCGGGCATTGTATTCAAAATAGAGGCTTTGATTGCACAAGGCACTCAACCGGGCCGCATTGCTATCATCTATAAAGAAAATAAATATGGGGAAGAGCTTTCCGACTACCTGAGGCAAAAAGGCATTTCCTTTTACAGCAAACGTAGTACGAACTTATTACAAAGCCCGTTCATAAAAAAGATCATCACTTTATTGTATTACCTGGAGGCAGAACACGATATTCCTTTTGGAGGAGATGAGCTGCTGTTTGAAATATTGCATTTTGATTTTTATAAAAATCCACCCATAGAGATTGCAAAAATTAATGTAGAAGTCAACCAGAAAAGATTTAAAGGTGAAAGTACATCGCTCAGGCAATTACTATCTGAGAAGGCCAATGCGCCGGCAAAAGACCTGTTCGATGAAGGGCTACACGCCAGTCTGAAACGTAGTTCAGCTGTAATCGAGCAGCTGATAGCAGATGTTCCTAACTTAACTATTCAACAGTTGCTGGATAATATTATCCGCAATGGCGGCGTACTTACGTACGTCATGAACAGTCCTTTGAAGGTAGAACTGATGCAATCTTTGTCGGCCTTTTACGACTTTATCAAAGAGGAGCATCGGCGTAAGCCTTCCATGAATCTCGCAAGCCTGGTGCAGTTATTACAGCTGATGGAGCACGAGAACATTCCCCTTCCGTTAGTTAAAACCACCGGGAATGACAAAGGCGTTAACCTGCTTACCGCACACGGCAGTAAAGGATTGGAATTTGAATATGTTTTCCTGGCCGGCTCCAATGCTTCTTTCTGGGAGAAGAAAAGAAAAATGAACCGGGGTTACAAGCTGCCTTCAACGATCTTTTCTTCGCAGGCTACATCAAGCGACGAAGAAGAGTTGCGCCGGGTATTCTATGTGGCGGTTACCCGCGCAGAAAAATACCTGTACATATCTTATGCGAAGTTAAATGCAGATGGCAAGGAATTAGAACCCTCCATGTTTATTGCCGAGATCATGGAACAGCATGCCTTAACCGTGCAAAAACCACAGATCAGCACCGAACAGATGATCGAGTTCCAACACCTGCTGTTCACCGGGCAACAACCGGTTATCGATAACCTGGAAGATGATTTTATTGATGGGCTGCTATCCAGGTTTGTAATGAACGTTACGGCCTTAAGCGCTTACCTCAATTGCCCTTTAAGATTTTACTACCAGAATCTTTTACGTATTCCTTCCGGGAAAAACGAAGCAACAGAGTTCGGAAGCGCCATCCACTTCGCACTTGAAAGGTTATTCCGCAAACTGAGAGAAACGGAAAGCTTTCCACCGGTTGAAACCATGATCGATGATTTTAGCTGGTATATGACGCGGCATCGCCAGAACTTCACCAGGGAAGCCTATGCCCGGCGTATGGAGCAAGGCGCTATTATCATTCCAGCCTACTATAAAAAATATATCAATACCTGGAACAAAGTAGTGTCGGTAGAAACCAATATTAAGGGTGTGGTGGTGGACGGGGTACCGCTAAAAGGAAAACTGGACAAACTGGAGTTTAACGGCAAGGAAGTAAATGTGGTGGATTATAAAACGGGTAATGTAGACAATGCGCTACCTAAATTAAAAGCCCCGGGAGAGAAAAACCCGGATGGCGGAGATTACTGGAGACAGGCAGTGTTTTATAAAATATTGCTCGACAATTATGAGTTAAAGGACTGGCGCGTGGTGAGCACCGAATTTGATTTTATTGAACCGGACAGTAATAATCATTTCCAGAAACTGAAGGTGGTTATTGAGCCGAACGACGTAACTACGGTAAAAAACCAGATAAAAACCGTTTGGGATAAAATACAGGCAAAAGACTTCTATAGAGGCTGTGGCAAAGCCGATTGCCATTGGTGTAATTTCGTAAAAGATAATTACTTATACGTAAAATTGGATGAAAATTCTGAGGACGAAGATGAGTGATCCTGAGCTTAAATAGCGTAAGTGTAACATTTTGTGGGTTGTCACGATTAATAAATATCGGTCGTCGGTTAGCTGATTGCTTACCGTCTTATTAACTCAAAAAACTTGTTCTATGAAGAGAAGCCTCCTTCTTACTGCATTGCTCTGTTTAGGGATTGTGGTTATAGCCCAGAAACGCAACGGCGAGTCACCTTATCGCACTGAATCTTTCAGTGCTAATGCCATTAAAAACCTGAAAGTAGAAACCAGTGGAGGAGCTATACAGGTAAAAGGTGGTCAGTCACAAGGCGCTGTAGAAATGTATGTCACATCTAATAATTGGGGTAAACCGAAATCTTCATCTGAAATTCAACAAATATTGAATGAATATTACGACGTAGATATCCGTTCGCAGGGAGGTACCTTAACGGCCACAGCCAGGAGAAAAAATATAAAATGGTCGAACAAAACATCACTGAACATTTCGTTTATTGTGTATAGCAGCAACCAGGTAGATGCCGATTTGCGAACCAGTGGTGGCAGTCTTAACCTGCGGGATATTGCCGGAACGGTAACAGGCAGAACCAGCGGGGGTAGCATCACCGTAAAAAATCTTTCAAAAAATATCGACCTTAGTACCAGTGGCGGACAGATCACAGCAGAGGACATGGAGGGTATGGTGAAGTTACATACATCGGGTGGTTCAATAAGTTTATTGAATCTTTCAGGCTCGGTAAGCGCACACACCAGTGGTGGCTCCATTTCTGCTACCCATATAAATGGGGACTTCAATACAGGGACATCGGGAGGCAGCATACATCTTAAAGAGATCGACGGCAACCTGAATGCGAGAACCAGTGGCGGGCAAATTACAGCCGACTTAAAAGCAACTCACGAATTTGTTAAGTTGCGCACCTCCGGCGGCAGTATCCGCTTAAAAATGCCGGAAACAAAAAACGCTCAACTTGATCTCAAAGGTGACAAGGTTCGTATCTCCGACCTCAGCAATTTTAACGGCACCGTTAAAAAAGACCGCGTAAAAGGCTCCCTGGGTAGTGGAAGCCTATTAGTGGAAGCCTCTACGTCGGGCGGATCGGTAGAGGTAAGCATGTAGCCAGTGGTGTGCCGGCTTTACCGGCATTCAACACCATATTTTAAGAATAGTTACTAATCGGGCCTTACGCAGTTGCTTGCGTCAGGCCCGACTGCATTATTCAATCATCATCCTTTGAAAATTATTGATAAACGCCCATACTCCCCTGAAAAGATACTCTCGACCTGCTTAGCCAAATGAAAATGGTTTCCAGCTGATTTATGAAACAGGCGGTAATGACTGTACTTGCAATAAGGAACTGCAAGGTCTCTTCAAAATATAAAACACCTGCGCTAATCCTGCTTTAGCCTCCCATGAAAGGCATTTTATGCCAGCTTGGTGCTTCAATTCCCCTCTCTGCAAAAATTGATAACCGCATTTTAACCGCCACTGGTACGATCTTACCCACTTTTTAAAATAATTAAAATGATTGTTCTTTTATTAAAATAATGTTAATATTTTGGTAGGGAGAAAAGTTTTACATCGAGAGATCTGCCCACACTTGTAACATTTATTTACTAAACACAAAAAAGCTGCGAATGAAAAAAAAGCAATTTTTTCTGTGTATGCTATGCTTTCTTGCGGGCATACACGCGGTGCTAGCGCAAACCACGCCTATTACCGGTAAGGTACATGATGGCAAAGGAAATCCAATTCCAGGCGCTACAGTTATTCAAAAGGGGACCAGCCGGGGGGTGCCCACTGACAATGAAGGCTCTTTTTCACTAAACGTCACGGGCCCCAATCCTACCCTGGAAATTTCTGCTGTTGGCTACGCTATAAAAACACTCAGTACAGATGGGAAAACCGAGCTGGACATCACATTAGATGCCGACCAAAGCAACATGGAAGAAGTGGTGCTCATCGGTTATCAAAAAGTAACCCGTAAAAAGTCTACTGCATCCATTGCCAGTATTTCAGGCAAGGAAATAGAGAACCTGCCGATGTCGAGCTTTGATCAGCTAATGCAAGGACGTTTGTCGGGGGTAAACGTTCAAAACTTTAGCGGCGATCCCGGCGCCAGGGCTGCTGTTAGTGTCCGCGGTAGTTCCCTGGTCAGCTCCCAATGGGATCAGAATAATGTGATCAGTTCACCCTTGTATGTTGTAGACGGGGTGCCACAGTCTAACGAGGAGTATGTAACTCCCGGCTCCGGTACCGGAATGAACTACCTGGCAGGCATTAACCCCAATGATATCGAATCCATAGATGTATTAAAGGACGCTTCTGCCGCGGCTATCTATGGTTCAAGAGCAGCTAATGGTGTCATTCTAATTACTACAAAAAAAGGTCGCAGCGGAGCACCACGGGTAACATTGTCGGGATTTACCGGATATACCGAACGCCCTAAACTTCGGGAGGTAACGCTTGGCACTACAGAAAGGAGGCAAAAACTGAGGGTACTGCAGGATCAGCTTACTTACACGCAACAACAACAGTTACCCTATCTGTTAACAGACAGTCTGAATCCCGCATATAATGGCAACACCGATTGGCAGGACCTCTTTTACCAGCCAGGTTCAATTACCAATGTGGATCTTGGACTTTCGGGGGGAAACGAAAACGGATCTACGTATCGTTTTAGTACCGGATACTATGATGAACAGGGTATTATTAAAGCTACAGGCTTCAAGAGGTATTCAGCCCGGTTAAATATGCTCACCAGGGCCATGAAAGAAAAACTGGAAATCAACCCGATCTTATTCTTCACACGTACTACCAGAAGCAGAGGTTTGGGCGCTGACCCAAGATTGGAAAATCTGAATATAAATCCGTTTAGTTTAGGCGCCGGCAATATGCCCTCCTCCTTATTTAATTTAAGTGATGCCAAAAAGGAATCGATACTGGCCGCATATGACGAAAGCCTGGATAAGAACCTTTCCAATGTCTTTAACATGAACCTAAATCTCTCCTATGCTTTTACCAAGAACCTGAAGCTCAACTCCCTGAGTTCTTACCGGTATACCACATCAAGGAGAAATTATAACCGGACCAGCGCTATGGAAAGTTTCCTCGGTAACTACTCCTATACTTACAGCGACCAGACAGAAGACCTGCTTACATCCAATTACCTATCGTATGCCAATACATGGGGCGATCATAATTTTAGCGGCGTTATGGGTCAGGACATTCAGTTCAATGTTTTTGAAAACACTTCAACTTCCGCTGCTTTTGGCTCAGCAGACAATATCAAAGTGGTACAGGGCTTTTTGCAAAAAAACCTGAGGGGTTATTCTGACTACCAGGCATATGGTCTGTTATCGTATTACAGCCGCCTTTCTTATGATTTTATGGATCGCTACCTTTTCTCCTTTGCCGGACGATGGGATGGATCCTCCAGGTTTGGAGCGGGTAATAAGTGGGGCTTCTTCCCCTCAGCTTCTGCCGCCTGGATCCTGTCCGAAGAGAATTTTTTCCAGAATTTTTCCGCTGCGATCAACCTTTTTAAAATACGGGGGTCATTCGGTACGTCTGGAAGTCTGCCATCCAGGAATTATCTGCAATACAATCTTTATAATGTAAATGCCGGCTCTTACCCTGGCAATATAGATGCGAGCTCTTACAATGGCGTTACAGCTATTACTCCCAATCTGAGAGATGGTGCGGCACAGTCGAGCTTATCATGGGAGAAATCCAAACAATGGAACGTGGGTCTTGACTTTGAGGTAGAGAAAGGGCGCTATTCAGGCTCCATCGACGTGTACAACAAAGAGAGTTCGCTGCAATTGTTCTCGGTTAATCTGCCGGTAACAACAGGTTACTCCAAAGCTTTGACCAACGCTATCGGCGTAAGAAATGCCGGCGTGGAGTTAACGCTGGCGGCGAACCCTCTGCCCAAAAACAGCCCGGTTAAATGGTTCAGCCGGTTAAATATCAGCTATAACAAAAACGCGATCATGAACCTGCCGAACAATAACAGAGACCTGGTAATGGACGGCGACCGGTTTGATAAATCGCATATTCTTTCAGTGGGAAGTCCTATCAATGCCTTCTACCTGTACCGCACACTGGGCGTTTTTGCTACAGAGGATGATATCCCTGTTAACCCTTTTACAGGTGCTAAATACCGCAACTCAAACGGTACGTTCACCGCAGGTTCTTTTTATGTACAGGATGTTGACGGAGATTACTTCACTGATGTGTTTAACAGCGGCATCAACCCGGATAAAATTCCCATGGGTGATCCGAACCCAAGAATTACGGGCGGATGGAATAATAACTTTAGCTGGAAAAACTTCACAGTTGGCTTGTTCTTCAATTTCGTATTCAAACGCGATATTTTAAACCTCTTCCTGGCCGATCAGTTCAGCAACTCAACATCCGGAGATCCGCAGAACAATTTTGCTCAGTACTCCACACCCAATCTGGACGCCATTGATATCTGGCGGAAGCCGGGAGACCAGGCAACGTATGCGAAATATGACCTGGGCACTTATTTGTACTACTACACGTCTGCTCAAAGCTTTTTCTTAACCAAGGGCGATTTTGTACGGCTCAAGAATATCAATCTCCAGTACAATGTGCCCGCGCGCATTATCAGCAGATGGGGCCTGAGCAACTTGAAGGTATTTGGAACACTTGATAATGCCGCCAGGTGGCAGGCTTCCAAATTACTGCCTGACGCAGAAAACGTAAACTCCTATGGTGAGTATGCGGGCGATGGCTACCCGATCCCTAAAAAATATACAATAGGGCTGCAGGTACTGTTTTAATCAATGGTGTTTCAATAGAATTTTTTAATTCTAAATAATTAAAAAAATGCAATACACAATTCAATACAAGTATTTTTTAACCTTGTTGATGTTAGGTTGGGTTATCAGCAATAGTTCCTGTAAAAAAATACTGGAACAGGAACCCCAAAACTCTACCTACGACCAGGTTTTCTGGCAAACAGCGAAGGATTGCGAGTCTGCCATTGCAGGTAATTACTCCTTATTGAGGGCGTCCTTTACCGCCACTTCCTCGTATGAGGGCAATGCATTTCGCTACAATATGTATGGAGATGCACAAACCACTTCCAACAGCTATGTTACGATCAATTATGAGGGAGATGGATTGGAAGGCATACAGGGGGGAGACTTTACCTTCCAATATAATATCCAAACACTGGGAGACTGGACCGTATTCTATAAAACCATTGCTTACAGTAATATCATTCTTAAAAAGATCCCATCCATACCTGATGAGAAGTTGGCAAAAGACGTTGTGAATGTCCAGACTTTTAAAAATAAGATCATGGGGCAGGCACTTTTTATAAGGGCGCTGAGTTATTTCCAGCTGGTTAAGGTTTGGGGTGATGTGCCCATTGTTACCGAGGCTTACGACGATGTGTTAAGCGCGCCGCAACTGCCCAGGTCTGCTAAAGCGGATGTTATGAAGCTGATCGAAAATGATTGTCATGCGGCAATGGGAATGCTCAACTGGGGCAACGAGTCTGTGCAGGAACGAGGCGTTACTGCCAATAGAGGATCTGTTTACGCACTTCTAGCCCACTTATATCTCTGGCGGGCAACCATGACGAATGTTAATACCGATACACCAATTATGAGTGATGTAACCAACGCGGATACCACCCTGAGTGCATTGATAGCGCGTGGCGGATACTCCCTGGTGGATACTGCCAAATATGGCGACCAGTTTATTAATCCTTCTACCGAAAGCATTTTCGAAATTGCCATGAGCGAGAACAATCAGGAAGGAGCTTACTTTCATATCGGCCTCGGATTTCTTACCGGCTCTATTGTAGAGGGGCTGGGCTTCAGCCCCAGGTTCTGGGTGCCTGACCAGTATATCGACAACCATTATGGCGTAGAGCGGACGGGGTATGGAGAAGGCTTCGTTTATCTTTCAGGAGAGTGGAAGTTTCTCTCATTGAAAGTGGTTGGCACAAGATATTACACTATTATAGATGGTGTTGAAACAGACGTTACCAACGTCGTTGATGCGGGCATGGGTCCAGGTTATGCATATGTGTTTAACCCTGGTATTGACGATTATGAATTAGAATTAGTGGGTGGCAACGGCGCCGATCTGGGAGAAGTAAGGTACCGGAACAATTTTGTCAGAGTCGGTACTCAAGGTTCCAATCTCATTAAGTATAGGAATATTATTTACCGTAACCCCGGCAACCGTACCAATGGCTATCTGAGCAATAACCTCCCTGTTTTCAGGCTGAGCGATATGCGTTTATTACAGGCAGAAGTGGCCTTGTATAAAAATGACCTGTCCACTGCCGCACAGATCATTAATTTCTTCCGAGACAGGAATAATTCTGCATCAGTCAGGGTAAGCGCCACAGACAGCAAGTTTAATTTGACTAGGGAATACATGCTGGAAAGAGGTAAAGAACTATATATGGAAGGGCAGGTATACTTCGACCTCTTACGCACCAGGATGTATACGGAGTTTATTGGTTGGATGAGTGACACCCGGTTCAGAGGTGAAGGCTTTTACTGGCCTGTTTATCCGCTGTTGTTTAACGATAATAAATTCCTCACACAAACATTATACTGGCGCGGTAAAGTATAATGATCGTTCATTCACCTAAAACTGTAATAATGAAAAATAAAATTTTAACAGTCATTGTCGCAGGAATTGTTCTTCTGGCCACTTCCTGTAAAAAAGATTACGCGGTAGACGGTGGTAAGTCTGATGAAAGTGTAAATATGACCACTTACGACTACCTGAAGTCAAAGCCGATTTTTTCATCCCTGGTTCGCCTGATTGACAGGGCTGGTCTCAAGGATGCCGTGAATCAGCAAACCACTTTTTTTGCCACGACCAATTATGGAGTAGATGATTACCTGAAAGCAATGAAAAATATCAGGGCCATTGAGTTGGGTGATGAAAACATCACTTACACCCTGGACAGCATTCCCCTG
Source organism: Acinetobacter pittii (assembly GCA_052038405.1). GTDB lineage: Bacteria > Bacteroidota > Bacteroidia > Chitinophagales > Chitinophagaceae > Niabella. The sequence continues at coordinate 3,058 of JBQGCI010000145.1, read as the reverse complement.
TGGCGGCTGGACTCTTTGAAGACCTATATATTCCCCGAAAAAGTGGGCAGAAATGTATTAACCACTAAAGGCGCTTTTTATCAGTCCAGCTTTGGCAATATGACCAATACCCGTATTAAACTGGGCCTTGCCAGAACATACAGCTACGGATCATACGTAGATTATGTAGATTACATTACTTACACGAAAGTGATCGGTGGCGACGATGCTGACGTGCCTGACCCGGAAGGCATTCCTGTGGCAGAGGTAGACAGGGTGGTGTATGTTCAGTCGTCGGGCATTATTACCACAAACGGAGTAGTGCATGTATTGGACGGCTTTCACCGTTTATTCTTTAATACCAATAATGCTAATTAGGGCATTAATATTCAGTTCAAATTTAAAACAGGTAAATAATGAGAAAATATTTAATACCCGCTTTTACCTTGCTTGTTTTCGGTGCGATCAATTGTAAAAAAATACAACAAGGTTTTTTAAGCGAAACGCTCCGGTATACTTCGCCCGATTTGTATGCACAAAGAGGACTGGCATTGGTGCAATCAGCCAAAATTTTCGCTGATGGCTCTACACCGCCTATTACTTTCGAGCTTTTAAACCTCAGGGATAGTTCAGGCAAGCCTTTAACTGAAGCATTTAAGACAAAATATGACGTTACCGTTTTTAAACCCGGCATGTCTTTCAACGCTGAAACGGATACCACAGTTGCTTTGTTAAACGCTAAAAGAGAGACGATTTCGGTGCTGCCCATGGATTTCAATACGGCAAGCGGACAACTCTCTTTTAATAAAGCAGCCTTGAACATTCCTTTGGGCATCTACAATTTTGATATTAAGGCGACCAACAGTGCCGGTTCAAGAGTTTATCCTTCATTTGGACGAATTCACGTGGTAGATCCTACGCAGGAAGATATGTTTTTAATAGAAGACAATGTCAACAATGCGTTTGACCTGGCCGGCACTACTTTCGCCAAAAGAAATCCCTTACTAAAGTTCACAAGGGTATCGGCAGACGGTGCAAGGATCATTTTGAAGATCTCAGATAAAAACGGCAACCCTTTTAATCCTAAGAAAGGCGAAGTGATTAAAAGAGGCGATCGTCCTACTTTTGAAAGCTACGCCAAATTTAACCCGGTTGTTTTTACAGATACTGCATTGGTTTGCGATTTCGAGGTAGCTCCTTTCCCACTGGCAAAATATATAGCCGGTGGTACCGACTGGGGGCACCTGATCTATTATCGTATTCCTGAAAAAAATATCATATTTGACGGATCATCCGTGGGCCTGTTCACTGCCAATCTTCGTTTTGCTTTCACTATTAAAATGGAAGGCACCTTTATTATAGAATACCAGTTACCGGATGCGGTAAGAGTACCGACACCTTAAGCTTTGATATCAAAAGCCAGCTGTTTAAACGGCTGGCTTTTTTTTCAATATTGTTTAGCCCATCATCCAATTCGTTTACAACCCATATTTATCAACCAGGTAAAGCAAAGCTGCCATATTTACCGCGCCCAGTTCCAATTCTCTTTTATTCACTGATTCAAAAGTATCGGTGCTGGCATGATGAATATCAAAGTAACGCTGGGAATCGGGTAAAAAGCCACATAACGGCGTGCCCAGCTGCTCTTTTAACGGCGCTATATCCGTGCCGCCTCCACCGCGCACCAGCTCATTACAACCGTAGGGACCGATCAGCGGCACCCAGCTTTTAATCTTTTCAAAAACAGCGTCACTGCTGTTAATACTAAAAGCCCGCGGAGTAAACCCACCGGCATCACTTTCTATAGCCAGTATATGTTTTTCGTTACGGGCCCTGGCCAACGTTGCATATTGGTCTCCGCCACGCACACCATTCTCTTCATTGGCAAATAATACAAACCTGATGGTATGCCTGGGTTTATAACCTAAAGCTTTTAAAGTTCTTAAAACTTCAATGGTTTGGGTAATACCAGCTCCATCGTCATGTGCGCCTTCGCAATTGTCCCAACTATCCAGGTGGCCACCGATAGTGATGTACTGATCGGGGAATTCGGTTCCTTTTAACTCACCGATAATATTGTTCCCTTCTACATCCGGCAGAAAATGGCCGTTTGTTTTCAATGAAATTTTTACAGGAACTTGCTGTTCCAGTTCGGTTGCCAGCCAGTCAGCGTCGCGCAGGCCCACCGCTACTGCAGGGATTTTGGCATACATGGAATCATAGCGCGTTCCTCCGGTATGAGGCACATTGTCTACACTATGGCTCATGCTACGCACAACAACACCTATTGCTCCATATTTGGCAGCCCGGGCAGGTCCCTGTGAACGGTACCTGGCCGCATCTCCATAGGCCTCAAAAGTGCGAATGAACCGGGGATTGAATTGATAGTTATAAAAAACGATCTTCCCCCTTAGCTGGTCCTTTTTTGCTTCCAGTTCGTCAAAACTGTTGATCAGCACCACAGGCGCCGTAAGTATTTTGGCTCCGGTACCGATCGAATTGCCCAACGCAATTACATGTAGCGATTTCTTTTTATTGCCATTTAGCAGGGCCGTCGCTTCATCTTTTCCACCACGTATCCAGTGCGGCACCATTACAGGTTGCTTCAACACGCGGTCGCCTCCCGATTCCTGTAATAACCGGTAACCCCAGGCTTCCGCCTTATACATTTGCGGCGATCCGGCCAGCCTGGCGCCAATAGTTTTGGTAAGCGTACGCAGATTATCGTAGGCTTTGCTGTTAACAAGCACTTCATCCGCTATTTTCCGGATAAACTGCTCATCAGCATTCTGGCCTGTCAGGCTCATACTAAAAAATAAAGATGCGGCTACAAACAATTTATGTTTCATGCTGTTATGGTATGTGTTTTGAGTAAAGATAAAAAGTCCCGGCCTGATTTAACAGCCGGACTTCTTTACCGGAGATGTCAAAAGCAGATTGTCAAAGTATAAAGAGTGAGGTAACCTGGCTCCGGCCATAATAGATCATGCTCTTTTAGTTGGCCCGCTGCATAAAATATCAACTGCTGCAATGCAGAACAAACTAATAAATACAGAAACGGCTATCTTTAACACATGCG
>JBQGCI010000144.1:0-3464 GCA_052038405.1 Acinetobacter pittii | reverse complement strand
CTCCCGGGGTTCGGTGTTTAACTGGTACCCCCCCCCGTCGAAACAAAACAGCGGCCGGTAATCGGCTTTGACATATTCGAATGTCAACTCAAACGGTGCCGTTAGTGTTTTTATATCATACCGGTAGCGTGCGCCCGGTGCATATTCTTCTTCGTCCACGCCAATGCTCATTGCCAGCGCGATCTTTTTCCCCTGCAGTTTGTAGCCGCTTTTACTGCCATAAGCCCAGCCGTGCAGGAGCACTTCGTCAAACCACTTTTTTAAAAGCGGAGGTGCATAAAACCAGTAATAAGGAAATTGGAAAATAATTCGTTCATGTTCTTCAACCAGCGCCTGTTCGGAGGCAATATCGATGATCCCATGAGGATATACAGCATCAAGATGATGAAGGGTAAATTGGTCGGGGTATTTCTTCAGTTCTTCCATCCATCTTTTGTTAACAACTGAATGGTCTATATCGGGGTGCGTGATAATGATCAACGTTTTCATGTTGCAAAATTAATGCGGTAACCGTGTTGATGGTATCTTTGCAGCAGATTGTAGGGTACTATAAAAAAAGTAAGTAATGGGGCAAATAAAAGTAAGTTCAACCAATTTCGAGAATAAAAAAATAATGAATGATGCCTGCCCGGAAGTATATGCGGCCAGCATATTGGGAACCCAGTGGACACTGGCCATCTGTTCTTATCTCATACTCGGTAAACACCGCTTTGGCGAGCTCCGGAAAAAAATACCGGGTATTACTGAACGTATGCTGACCCTGAAACTGCGCGAACTGGAACAGCAGAAGATCGTGAAGCGTACGGTATTCGCTGAAGTGCCGCCGCGCGTAGAATATGAACTTACAAAAATAGGTAAAGACCTGGGGCCGCTCATCCGGCAACTGGATACCTGGGGTAAAAAACACAAAGCGCTTATGGTTGGTGGATAAAGCTCAATTCGAGTTATACCAGCCGGGACTTTCTGTATTTTATACGGTCCGTACGGAATTTGAGTTTATTTTGTTATCAGCCTAAGGCTTCGTTGCCGGAATTTCTTTTTTCCCGGTCCCGCGGCTTAAAACTTTTTGGGTTGGAGTCGGATTTCCGGAACGGGCAGGTACTTATTCGGCTTGCCGCGATATTTCCAGGGGGCTCCTTTCCAGAAGTTAGGGATTTCCACAGGCCTTTTCCCGTTTTTAGCGGCATTGGGAATGGGAACCGAAAATGCATCGGGTATGATACAAGGCATATTGTCCGGTGTTAACCTGGCTACAGCCCCGTACGGGCTCTTGTACATATTGGAGGTGTCCAACAGATTTCCCGATGCGGAAGGATTGAGGCCAATAACATTTTGTACCTGGTTATTTTGAGCATAAGATGTCATCGATACCAGGCTAAAAAGTAAGAATGCAGGTATTTTCATACTCCAGTTTCGGTTATGATGCAAGGAAATGCCTGATTGCATACAAGTTTTTCACTTTATAATAAAAAAGCTGGCAGCGCGGGGCAACCAGCTTTTTTTAAAAGAACAAATACGGTTTCTTTTTTACCTCAGTTTCTTATATAAATTGATTAAAGTATTGGTGCTGCTGTCGTGACTGGTTACTTTATCGCTGTTTTGCAGCTCAGGTAATATTTTATTGGCCAGTTGCTTGCCCAATTCAACCCCCCACTGGTCGAAGCTGAAGATGTTGAAGATAACACCCTGCACAAATATTTTGTGCTCGTAAAAAGCAATCAGCTGACCCAATGTAAATGGTGTGATCTTTTTAATTAAAAACGAATTGGTGGGCTTGTTGCCTTCAAATACTTTAAAGGGCGCCAGCTTATTGATGGCTGCAGCGTCCAGCCCTTGTTGTTTTAATTCTGCTTTTACTTCGGCCAGGTTTTTTCCATTCATCAGCGCTTCCGTTTGGGCGAAGAAATTGCTTAACAACTTCTCGTGGTGGTCGCCGATGGGATTATGGGTTTGAGCCGGTGCGATAAAATCACAGGGTATGATTTCGGTGCCCTGGTGTATCAGCTGGTAAAAAGCATGTTGGCCGTTGGTACCGGGTTCGCCCCAAATGATCGGGCCGGTTTGATAGGAAACTTTCTTCCCGCTACGGTCAACGCTTTTGCCATTGCTTTCCATATTTCCCTGTTGGAAATAAGCAGCAAAACGGTGCAGGTACTGATCGTAAGGTAAAATAGCCTCCGATTGCGCTCCCTGGAAGGTGGTATTCCAGAGCCCTACCAGCGCCATCATTACCGGGATGTTTTTTTCCAGTTTTCTCGTGGTTTTAAAATGCTCGTCGGCATCATGAGCTCCTTTTAACAGCTCTTCAAAATTGTCGTAGCCAATAGTTAAGGCAATAGATAAGCCAATAGCGCTCCATAAAGAATAACGGCCTCCCACCCAATCCCAGAACTCAAACATATTATTGGTATCAATACCGAATTTCTCAACGGCGGCGCTATTGGTACTTAAAGCGGCAAAATGCTTCGCCACATGTTGCGGGTCTTTTGCTTTTTTCAGGAACCAGTCGCGGGCTGTTAACGCATTCGTCATTGTTTCCTGGGTAGTAAAAGTTTTGGATGCAATGAGGAATAAAGTGGTTTCGGGGTTTACTTTTTTCAGGGTTTCTGCAATATGGGTACCATCTACGTTTGAAACGAAATGAGCTTGAATTCCTTTTACGGTATAAGGCTTTAAGGCTTCAGTTACCATCAATGGGCCCAGGTCGCTGCCACCGATACCGATGTTAACAATGGACTTGATTTTCTTACCGGTGTAGCCCAGATGTTTACCCGAATGAATAGCCTCGCAAAAAGCTTTCATTTTATTTTGCACGGCTCTTACCTCGGGCATCACGTCCTTACCATTGCTTTTAATGGCTTTGCCGCCCAAATTTCTCAAGGCAATATGTAGTACGGACCTGTTTTCTGTCTGGTTGATCTTGTCGCCACTAAACATCGATTTAATAGCCGCAGGCAGTTCGGTCTGCTCCGCAAGAGATAGCAGCAGTTGTAAGGTCTTTGCATTGATCTTGTTCTTCGAATAATCGAAGTAAATATCGCCATGTTGTAAAGAAAAGCTGGCTGCCCTCTGCGCATCTTCTGAAAATAGCTGCCGCATATTCCATTGCTTTACTTCTTCAGCATGATTTAATAATTGCTTCCAGGCTTTTGTTTTTGCCGGATTGATTGTTGGTAGCATATCAATAGTTTGTTTTTTATGTTTCAGGGTTGAAGATAAGGAAGGATATCGTATGAATTAAAAAACATAATAAATTGAAAGGAAAACAATGCTGAGATAGATCCAAAAAATGGTTAAGATGATGTGTATGACCGTTTCAAATTTTTTGCCTCTCCATAATTTTGGAGAGTAGCCAAACCACTGGATTGCTAGGCGACAGGCCCAAAATAAACCTAATCCCAAACAAATTTTCCGGCCGAAAGGAGTTTCAATAAGATCCTGGTAGTTGCTTACGCACAAAATAC
>JBQGCI010000143.1:0-5588 GCA_052038405.1 Acinetobacter pittii | reverse complement strand
TTAACATACATCGTAACGCCATTCGCATATTTGGCTTCCACCTCATAATCTCCATGTACATTCCACAAGCCTGCTTTAGGGAATCGCGCCGAGCCACTTACTTCGATCGGCCCCGTTAATTCTGTATTCATACCCCAATGGGCGATGTCGATATGATGTACGCCCCACCCGGTGATCATACCGGCGCCAAATTGTTCTAGTCTCAACCAGCCCGGCCTTGAATCCAAATCAGTAGGATGATGCACCCTGTCCTGCGTGTAATAGATGTACGGCGTAGACCCCAACCAACTGTCGTAATTCAGTCCTTTAGGGATAGGCATTTCTTCAGTTTTACCACCCGGAGGATCAGCAGGCAGCCCTACATGCACTTCTTTTAGTTTTCCGATGCGACCATTGCGTACCAGCTCACAGGCTTTTTTAAACTGTGGCCAGGGATTTACTGACCGCTGCTGACTTCCCAACTGAAAAACCACACCTTTAGCCCTCACTACATCGCTCATATGCCTTCCTTCTTCTATCGTAAGCGAAGTGGGCTTTTGAAGATAAATATGTTTGCCGGCCATCGCCGCTTCCATAGCAGGCTGTGCATGCCAATGATCCGGCGTGCTGATAATAACTGCATCGATATCTTTATTAGCCAGAATCTCATGATAGTCGTCGTATAGCTTTACTTGGATATAGTTTGCCTGCCCGGTTTTTTTTGCGTACCACCCTTCGATCAGTTCCTTTCCCTTTTGCTGCCGGTATTGATCTACGTCGGCAATGGCAACAATACGGGCGATTTCGTTCTTAAAAGTTTCCGGAAGATCGTGCGTGCGGGCAATACGTCCGCAACCTATTTGTGCGATATTAATTTTATTGCTGGGTGCATTTTTACCGAACACCGTTGAGGGAACAATAACAGGAGCCCCTTGTAGCATGATGCCACCGGCGGTAAGTGTAAATGAGTTTTTCAGAAAACTTCTTCTTCCTTTCTTTGTGTTGGGCGACATTGGGAAATAATTTACTATCGTCGTAAAAAATTAGGGTTAACGCCGGCTTTACTCTTATCTGCGATCGGCCAGGCAAGCAAACATCATTAAAGATGAACGGCGTACACGTTAGAGCACTAAGATAAACCTTCTGCTTGAGAGCCCAAGTATCTGTTAAAGTACAACGTTTGAAATTGTTTTACCGTTCGAGGCTTATGAATGCCATTTTCTTTTTTAGCGCCATGCAGACAGTTCAGATAGTAAGCGCCTGCGCTACGACCAAGGGCGCCCAGTATGCTATCATTAAAGGGATGCACAACAGCTTCACCGGATTATATTACCCAACACAAATAAAAAACGGGACAACCCGCTTGAGTTGTCCCATCGCTCAATGTTGTCTTTTTCACACTACAATTCAGCCAGGCTTTCTTCTGTTGCCTTTATTGTGTTGTCAAGATCTTCATAACTTAATGCGTTGTTTAAAAACCAGCTTTCATAAGCAGATGGAGGCAGGTAAATACCCCGTTTCAGCATCGCATGGAAAAACTGCTTAAACTTTTCAATATCGCAGGATGCAGCGCTGGCAAAATCAGTTACAGGATGCGGCCCAAAGTGCACACTGATCATACTGCCTAAATGGTTGATAGAATAGGCCTGGCCCCATTTGTTCAAAACTGTTTGCAACCCCTCTTTCAGGTACAGCGTTTTACTATCTAATTCCTGCAACAAGGAGGGATTTAATTTCATCTCATTTAATAATGTAAAACCGGCGATCATGGCAATCGGGTTGCCACTAAGCGTACCCGCCTGGTAAACATTACCCAGTGGCGCTACCACTTCCATGATCTCACGTTTTCCGCCGAAAGCCCCTACCGGCATACCTGCCCCTATAACTTTTCCATAAGTTACCAGGTCAGCGGATACTCCCAACTTCTCCTGTGCACCGCCGAGCGCTAAACGAAAGCCCGTCATTACCTCATCAAAGATCAATACGATGCCATTTTCATCACACACCTGCCGCAGCCCTTCCAGAAAACCTGGTTGAGGGAGAATACAGCCCATATTACCGGCTACGGGCTCAACAATAATAGCGGCCACTTCATCCCTATTATCTGTAACCAGTTTCCTCACTGCTTCCAGGTCATTATAGGCACAGGTAAGCGTATCGTTAGCAATTGCAGCTGTTACGCCCGGAACCGTTTGTATATTAAAAGTAGCCATACCGCTTCCGGCTTTTACAAGGAATGCATCGGCATGCCCATGATAACAGCCTTCAAATTTGATAAATTTGTTACGTCCGGTGTAGCCCCTTGCCACACGCAACGCGCTCATACAGGCTTCTGTTCCACTACTCACCATTCTTATCAGATCTACGTTAGGTGTAACAGACTTTATCAGTTCAGCCATCTCAATTTCAAGCTCAGTCGGAGCCCCAAAAGAAGTAGAGTAGGGAGCCCGTTCACATATTGCCTGAACCACCGGCTCATAGGCATGGCCCAGGATCATAGGTCCCCATGATGCGATATAATCTATATACCGGTTATCATCCGCATCATACAAATAAGCGCCTTTAGCTTTTTTAATAAACAGAGGTGTACCACCCACACTTTTAAATGCCCGAACAGGTGAGTTCACACCACCCGGGATACTATGCTGCGCTCTCTCGAATAAATCCCTGCTTGACTGGTAAGTATACATAATTGTTTATGCTTTAATTAATTCATGACCGGATACAACTGGTACGATCAAATGTTTGTAAACCCTTCGCGTTTCTTCTTTATAAGTGTATATAATTCCTGGAAATCTATTTTTAATCGACTAGCGGCAATATTAACGGGCGTGCGCAGGGTATTATAATTCATCTCCAGCATTTTTCTTTTCAATGGGTTCACTTCTGTAGCCATATATTTTTCCGGATCTTTAATGGTGAGCTTTATAAATTGGTCGCCATTACTCTCCAGGTGCCGGATCTCTGCAACTGCTGCCCAGCTTACCTTCGGGAACATTACGCCCAAAGATCCGTCTGCAATACCTTCGTTATCAATCACCAGCCCCGGCTTTTTATCAAAAACTTTCTGGGCAACAAATGCTGCCCCTATAATAAAAATAAAAGAGCCGGTATAGCCGGCACCTTTTATAAAACCGGTGCTGCTGCTATTTGTGAACAATCGGGGCTGTATTGCCATTAGGGTAAATATCAACAGCAGTATCACAAAAAATATAAATCTTTTGATGGCTTTTGATTTATTGATCGGCACTTTTATAACCATGATGAGGTTTTATACGGTCATTGAAAATATTCTGGTTTGCGGTTGCCGGCGTATCAACCTCAGGTCGAACGCCATCGCAATATTGCGTGCGAAAGTGCGGCCTTTTTCTGTCACCAGCAAATGATTCTCTTCTATTTCAATTAAGCCATCCTGGTGCATTTCCTGCAAACGTTGCAGTATATCTGGCATCTCCGGCAATTGCATACCTTCTTCCTGCCACGACGTTTCTAAATTACACATCAGGTTCAGGATATGTTTTCTTACTACAAGATCTTCCCCGCTCAATATGTGTCCCCTAAAAACAGCTAGCGCACCTTTGTTAATCCTTTCCGTATATGATTCAACCGACTTATCATTTTGCGCAAATGCATACCAGCTATCGCTGATCGCAGACATACCTAATCCAATCATTAATTGGGTGGAAGAGGAAGAGTACCCCATGAAATTACGATGGATTGTCTTATCCAACACAGACTTGTACAATCCATCTGTGGGTAGTGAAAAATGATCCATTCCTATCTCAACATATCCCAAATCGAGCAGTAACTGCTTACCATTTTCATATAAAGCTCTTTTTAACTCCGGACCAGGCAGGTCCTGTTCATCAAAGCCTCTCTGACCCACACCTTTTACCCAGGGTACATGTGCATAGGAATAAAAAGCGATACGATCGGGTTTCAATGATATAGTTTTTTCAATCGTGTGCTTCATGCTCTCCCAGGTCTGATGCGGCAAACCAAAAACAAGATCATGGCTAACACTGGCATATCCCAATTCCCTGGCAGTTCGGGTAGCCTCCTGAACGTTTTCAAAGGGTTGTATTCTATTGATGGTCTTCTGCACCTTCAGATCGTAATCCTGTACACCAAAACTCACCCGCCTGAAACCCAAATCATACAAGATTTGCAGGTGTTGACGGGTTGTGTTATTGGGATGTCCTTCAAAACTGAATTCCGGCTGAACATCAATATCTGCCAGCGCAAATATCCCTTTCAGCAGGCGATGCAGGTTTTGAGGTTGAAAAAAAGTAGGTGTGCCGCCGCCCAGGTGCAGTTCCTTTATTCGAGGACGTTCGCCAAGAAGCTTTACATACATTTTCCATTCCTTCAGCAAGGTATCGATATACGGGTTTTCTACATCATGCCTTTTTGTAATTCGCTTATGACAGGCGCAAAAAGTACAAAGGCTTTCACAAAAAGGAAGGTGGATGTAAACACTAACACCCTCCTTATCATTACTTTCCTGAAAGCTTTTACGAAAGGTTGCAATCCACTGATCTGTGGTAAAAGACGCCTCATCCCAATAGGGAACAGTGGGGTAACTCGTGTACCTCGGACCGGGAATATTATATTTTGTTACCAGGCTCATTACTTGTTCAATAACTTAACGGCATCTGCCGCAAAATAAGTAGCTATTAAATCAGCGCCGGCTCTCTTAATAGAAGTCAGGCTTTCCAGGATCGCTTTATTCTCATCAAGCCAGCCTCTTTCAGCAGCAGCTTTAATCATGGCATACTCGCCACTTACATGGTAGGCACTTACCGGTACCGTTACATTATTCTTTATTTCCCTGATGATATCCAGGTAAGCCATTGCCGGCTTTACCATTACAATATCGGCACCTTGCTCCACGTCCTGTAAGGTTTCATTGATCGCTTCCAGTCGATTGGCATAATTCATCTGGTAAGTTTTTTTATCACCAAAGCCGGGTGCACTATCCAAAGCATCCCGGAAAGGCCCATAAAAACAACTGGCATACTTGGCGCTATAGCTCATGATTCCTACTTCAGTAAATCCATTTTCCTCCAGCGCCTTCCTGAATGCTCCGATGCGACCATCCATCATATCGCTGGGCGCTATAAAATCAGCCCCGGCAGCTGCATGGGATAAGCTCATTAAAGTCAATGCTTCTACGGTAGGATCATTTACTATCGTACCCTTTTCTATATCTACGATACCATCATGCCCGTAAACAGAATAAGGATCCAAAGCCACATCTGTCATTACCACCATTTCAGGTACTGCATCCTTAATCGCCTTCACACTCCGCTGCATTAAGCCATTAGGATTCCAGGCCTCTTTGCCCGTGTTATCTTTTACCTCATCCAACGCTTTTACAAACAACAACACGGCTTTAATGCCCAGCGTCCACATCAATTTCACTTCTTCAATAGTCTTATTCAACGAACGCCTGTAATATCCCTTCATGGAAGGTATCTCTTCTACTACATCCTGTCCTTCCGTTATAAATAAAGGAAGAATAAAATCGTCGGGTGTCAATACGGTTTCCGCCAATAAACTCCTGATGGTTCCCGATCTGCGGGTAATTCTATTTCTGCGTTGTAAAT
>JBQGCI010000142.1:0-7081 GCA_052038405.1 Acinetobacter pittii | reverse complement strand
GTTGAGGGCGAATAATTTTCTAACCACAAAGGGCTGCTCACCACGAACAGCCCTTTGTCTTAACTAACGAAATAAAATACCCGTAATTTATAAAACAGGCCAGCCAGCCGTCATGAAACAAAACATTCAAAAAAATACGGCTCCGGGGGCCTTCTGTCAAACTCATAGCTGCGGCTGGGTTTCATCAGTAATGCCTGTAGCGGTATTAAGCTTCAATTGATAAAAATCAGTCCTTCGGTCCTTTAAATTCCGAACGCTTCCATAGCTATGTAACTCGTGTAGCAACGACAAATCTACTTCAGCAATCAATATCATCTCTGCATTGGCTGTCGCCTCGCTTTTAATGCAATTCGATGGGAAGGCAAAATCACTGGGTGTAAAAACGGCCGCCTGCGAATAAGAGATATCCATGTTTTCAACCTTAGGGAGATTGCCTACGCTGCCGGTGATGGCGACGAAGCATTCGTTTTCTATTGCACGGGCCTGAGCACATAAACGGACACGCATATAGGCGTTTTGCGTATCCGTCAGGAACGGAACAAAAAGAATTTGCATACCCTCTTCCGCAAGTAACCGGCCTAATTCCGGGAATTCAACATCATAACAAATCAGTATGCCAATCCGACCGGCGTCTGTATCAAATACCTTGAGCGTATTACCTCCCTGAATTCCCCAGTGTTTGGCTTCATCCGGCGTAATGTGTATTTTTTCGTATTGATCAATCGACCCGTTCCGGTGACACAGAAAGCCAACGTTCTTCAGTTTTTCTTCTTCGATACTCGGCAAGCTTCCAGTAATAATATTAACATTGTATCTTATAGCCAGCTCACGAAACCGGTCTTTGATTTCCGGGGTAAACTTTGCGAGTTCACGCATAGCGTCGGCTTCTGAAAGATGGTTAAAACCCGCCAGCAGCGGGCCGTTAAAAAGCTCAGGAAACAAGGCAAAGTCGCTTTTATAAGCGGAAACGGAATCAACAAAATACGCTACCTGACTGAACATCTCATCAATGTCTTTATATAGCCTCATCTGCCATTGAATTAATCCGATCCTTACAAAAGTTTTGACGTTGAATAAGCTTTTCAGTTCGGGAACATAATATACGTTGAACCATTGAAGCAGTGTGGCGAATTCCTTGCTTTGCCCGTCTTCAGGCATATAATTGTGTAATACTTTTTTAACATGGAAGTCATTGGCTAACTGAAAAGAAAGCACAGGATCATAGATCTCTTTGTTTTTGACCTTTTGGATATATTCCTTTGGAGATAATACATCGGCATATTGATGGAAATTGGGAATACGTCCGCCAAAAATGATCGCCCGGAGATTTAAATTTTCGCAAAGATCTTTCCTGGCGTCATACAGCCTTCGACCTAACCGAAGTCCCCTGAATTCCGGGTGTATAAAAATCTCAATACCATACAGTACATCCCCTTTGCGATTATGAGTGTTGAAAGTGTAATTGCCGGTGATCTGTTTGTACGTGTGCTCATCACCAAACTTCCGGTAATCTACAATTATGGACAGTGCACACCCCACCACTACGTCGCCGGCTTTAATAACGATCTGACCTTCAGGGAAACGGGTGATTAAATTCCGTATCGCCTCGGAACTCCAGTAACCTCCCTGCCATCCCGGATAAGATGCTTTCATAGCAACCAACAATTGCTGATAATCTTCAAAATGCAGAGGACCTATTTGAACCTGTTCTATCATAATGTTTAGTTAGTACATAAAGATAGGTAATGGAAAACAAATTTTTCAGACCACCAATGGTAGGCTGGCCGCCATAATTGATTTCCATGCAGCAGCTATTCTGGTGTGTATTTAGTAATTGGATTCGATAGCCTGATCAACGCTTGCTTTGAATCCGGATCGAAAAATAGGATGGCATATCTCTCTGCAACTGTTTTTTTCTGCAAAGCGATACTGCTGAATTATTGAATAATGCCGCGCTGCGATAGCAACAGCATCATTACTTTCCCTGACAGGCGGCCTGCTATGGATTTGCCCTTCATTATAAAATTGTTAAACCTCGCCCCGCAGTGTACAATCCTACCCAAAACAATTAAAGCAACTACTTTTTTCCTTAAAAAGAAGTATACCAAGCCTATCAATGCCGGGATAGCCCAGGGCAGCTACAAGAAAACCGTATAAAAACATGATATTGAAAAATGTGCTGCCACCATAAGTCCATAAAGATCACAGCCGGTATAGCCATTGTCAGGCGCTCCAATATCTTTGACAACAGATAAAAGTTCCTTTCATCTGTTGCGTAGCCTTATTTCACGAAAACACTTTGAAGAAAAAAAGTTTGATTTTTTTTATAAAAAGTTTGGTGCAATGGCTGCAGGTTTCTATATTTGCACTCCCAAACGGGAAAACAAGAGGTTGATTTCGTAGCTCAGTTGGTAGAGCACAACACTTTTAATGTTGGGGCCCTGGGTTCGAGCCCCAGCGGAATCACTCAAAAAGCGCATTGTAAAATGCGCTTTTTTAATGCCCATTTTTACCGGTGCCGGATCGTCGTGATCAGGGATCAATACCAAAAGTTTTGAATTTGCGTACAACCATGTTGGAGACGCGGTTGATTAATAAGTTACCTGCAGCGGTATCCGGTAAAGAAATGAAAGCTCCGTCTCTGACGCCCCTTCAACTTTTACCATATTATACATGCACCTTAATTGGCAGATACACAACTGCCTCGCGAGCCATGTATACAGAGAGAGCAGGCTGATCAATACCGACTGATCTTTCCGGCTTACCCGCAAAATCAAAAGGCCCGTCTATATTGGTTTTTGCCGTTTTATAAGTAGGTTTGCCAAAATCATCTTATCCTCCTTTAATGAATGTCCATTTCAAAGACAAAGTAGCGGTTATAACCGGTGGCACCGATGGCATCGGCAGGGCTCTTGTAGAGACTTTACTCAACTACGGAGCTAAAGTGGCTACCTGCGGGCGCAGCCATGATAAACTGTACGAATTACAGGCACAGCACCCGTCACTCCCCTTGCATACTTTAGTGGCCGACGTAAGCCAGGAGGCGGACTGCAAAAAATTTATTGATTCTACTTTAAAAGTGTTCGGCCGGATAGATCTGCTGGTTAACAATGCAGGTATCAGTATGCGCGGCCTGTTTAAGGAACTTGAACTGGATGTGATTAAAAAGGTGATGGACATTAATTTCTTTGGCGCTATTTACTGCACGAAATTTGCACTGCCTGCCTTAATCGAAAGCAAGGGCACTATCGTAGGCATTTCGTCCATAGCAGGTTATCGGGGACTTCCGGGTCGTACGGGTTACTCGGCCAGTAAATTTGCCCTACAGGGTTTCCTGGAATCTTTAAAAACAGAATTAAAGGATGATGGCGTACATGTAATGTGGGTGAGCCCGGGCTTCACCGCCTCTAAAATAAGAGATCATGCTTTGAACGACAAGGGAGAACAACAGAAGGAAAACCCGATGGATGAAGGGAAGATGATGACAGCAGAAGAATGCGCGGTGTTATTGCTGGAGGCGATCAGGAAAAAGAAACGAACCCTGGTACTGACATTCACCGGTAAAGAAACGGTGTTCCTGAATAAGTTCTTCCCGGGACTGGCGGATAAACTGGTTCACAAGTTCTATTTTAAGAACAAAGAGCTTATAAAATAGGCGGTCTGACAACAACTGGCTCAAATCGGTATCGTATAATAAAAAAATATATAAATTGCACCGCTTAATTAAGAAGTGGATTGGCACTAACTCCTAAATGAACTTTGTAACACTTACATCAGATATCGGGCACAACGACTACCTTATCGGGGCCATAAAAGCTCAACTGCTGCAAGCAAGCAATGATCTGCAACTGATAGATATTTCCCATAATATTGCGCCTTTTAATTTTCCCCAGGCCTCCTATGTATGCCGGGGAGCTTTTAAAAATTTCCCTGAATTCACTTACCATATTATACTGGTAAACCTCTTCGATAAAAAACCTAAAAACCTTTTACTGGCTTTTCACAAAAACCAATATATCTTCTGCGCCGACAACGGCTTATTGAATATGATACTGGAGGAAAAGCCGGATATGGTGATGGGCATTAAACTGGATAAAGCGGCTAACAAAAACACTTTGTATTGTACCAAGGTGATAGCGGAAACAATAGCCCGTTTAGCCAATGGAGAGTCTATTCAAAAAATAGGAATACCAGATATAAGCTTCGTAGAGAAAAATCCGCTGCTACCCCTGGAGAGTGCTAATTTTATTGAGGGACAAATCATATTTATCGACAACTTTGAGAACGTTGTAGTAAACATTACGAAAATGCAATTCGAAGACCAGCGACAGGGTCGGGGCTTTAAGATTGTTTTTCTGAGAGATGAAATGATCAATAAAATCAGCGAGTCTTACGCCGATGTTCCTGAAGGAGAAAAGCTGGCACTTTTCAATAGTGCCGACTATCTTGAAATTGCGATCAACAAGGGCAATGCTGCAGGGCTATTTGGCCTAAAAGGCTATTCAGACAAAGCCAGCCGTTCTTCGGTGATTATGCAAAACCAACTGTTATACCAAACCGTTAAGGTTTATTTTGAATAGCTTTTATAGAGCCAACTTCAGTACTACTATCATCAAAATTGCGTCGCACACTGCAACAGCAATGCATTTACCGGTCACTCTGCTCATCCATATTCAAATTACTATCAAAAGGACTTTTAGTAAAGGGGTAAATACTTTGTTTTACAAATCCTTTGGGGTATTCCGCTTCGCGCACACCCGTACCTGCAGGCCACTCTTTGCCCGGCAGATAATAAGTACCAAAGAGCCAGTCGATAAGTGGAAAAATAGAAGCGAAGTTTTTACCGTAATATTTAGGATCCTCGCAATGATGCCAATGATGGTACTGAGGTGTTGTAAAGATATATTTTAAGAAGCCGAAATTGATCCGAACATTAGCGTGAATCAATACCGCATGCACCGCAATAAAAATAATATAAGCATTAAACACGGGCTGTGAGAAGCCCAGGATATACAAAGGTACAAAAGTCATGGCCCTGGTAAAGAATATATCGATAAAATGGGTACGGCTTCCCGCCAGCCAGTCCATATTTTGTGTAGAATGGTGCACTGAGTGGAACCGCCATAAATACACATGATTATGGAAAATACGATGGGCCCAGTACTGAAACAGGTCGGTTGCAAAGAATGCTAGCAATAAGCCTAAAATGAAAGGAAGATCCGCTACCCAGGCATGTATTTTATCCAGGCCGATCCAGCCAAAGAACAACATGGCAGGCTTTTGGGTTACCACACCAAAAAACTGAATGAACAAGTGGCTGATAGCAAAATACACCAGGTCGGTTCTCCACTCTTCATGAAACCTCGATTGCTGATTGCGTTTAGGAAAGAATAATTCGAGCGGCACAAAGATGACAGCCATTAACAGCAGGTCTAACAGCAACCAATCCAGCCCTATGTGCCAGGACGTTTTTTCAACGCTGCGACCTTCCATACCCAAAGCTCCTAATAGCACTGCAATGCCTGATAAACCGGTCCCTATTGCGGCCAGTTTGACCTTTTTGCTTAAGATGAGGCTCAACAAAGCGAAAAAGAAAGCTGCAATCACCACTGCTGCAATCAATGTGGCCATGCTTTCACCGGTATATACTTCCCTGAACTCAGGTGTAGTTAACTGTTCGGGATACCGGAAGCACAGCATACCTCCCAGCGCCAGAATTGAAAGAAAAATGGAGCAATAGCCGCTGATATATCCGCGACCGATTTTTAGCCGTTCATATTTAGCCATAAGTCAATAAATCCCTCCCAACCGTGAAATTACTGATTCGCGTTAAGATCATCAACACATGCAACAACCGCCGGCCGGTAATAAAACGAATCTGCTAAAAAGCAGCCGGTTTTAACCGTAATCCCAATGCTTCGTCTAAACCAAATACCAGGTTCATATTGTGCACTGCCTGCCCGCTGGCACCTTTCAGTAGGTTGTCCAATGCAGAATGCACTACCAGCTTGTTGCCTGCTTTTTCTAAATGAACAACAGCCTTATTGGTGTTTACCACCTGCTTTAAGAAAACCGATGTGCGGCTTACCTGTGTAAACGGATGGTTTTTGTAAAAATCTTCAAACAGGGGATATAATTCTTCCAAAGCCAGATCGGTAGTAACCGTAGAGCTTACAAAAATACCGCGGGTAAAATCACCACGCCAGGGAACAAAGCTCAAATCGAAATCCGTATCATCACCCTGCAGCTGATGTAAGGACTCACCTATTTCTCCCAGGTGCTGGTGCGTTAAAGTTTTGTACGCCTGAATATTGTTAGCCCTCCAGCTGAAATGAGAAGTGGCGCTTAAAGACTGGCCTGCACCTGTGCTGCCGGTTATGCCGGTTGTATAAATATCTTTTAACAGCCCTGCTTTTGCCAGGGGCAATAAGCCCAGCTGTATAGTTGTAGCAAAACAGCCGGGGTTGGCAATATTTTGAGCTGTCCTGATGGCTTCTTTGTTTAGCTCAGGCAAACCGTATACAAAAGTGCGGTTGATAGCCGCCTGTATGTTATCCTTTCTTAATCGAAAATCGTTAGCCAGGTCAATAATTTTTATTGACCCGTTGATAGGCTGCTCCTGCAGGAACCGGGTAGATTCGCCATGGCCCAGGCAAAGGAACAGGCAGTCGATATCCTGTGAAACAGCATCGGTGAATTGAAGATCCGTATCGCCAATCAGGTCTTTATGTACTTCATAAACATATTTACCTGCATTGCTGCGACTGTGAATATAAGCAATATGCACTCCCGGGTGGTTGATCAATAACCGGATCAACTCTCCTCCGGTATATCCCGCGCCGCCGATGATTCCAACGTTTATCATAATTATGAAGTTGATTGCCGACAGATGACGGTTGACAGCTACGGTTCACATCGGTCAACTGTCACCTATTATCTGTGATCTTATTCTTAAAATTCGCTTGCGTTCTTTTGATTCACGCTTTCTTTTACCAGGTGGTAAATGGCTGTCTGATTGCCAAATATACGGGTAAAGCCTTTTACATCGTCTCCGGTAAAGCCTGCATTCATTTCGCCGTAG
>JBQGCI010000141.1:0-9058 GCA_052038405.1 Acinetobacter pittii | reverse complement strand
TCCCCACGAAGCCGATTGGACTTTTTCCAGGGGGTAGAATTGCAGTGAATCTATAAAAACCGACTGGTTGGCTCCTCCTGCAGCTTTAGGGCTCAAATAGATTTTTTTCGGTTGGCAATAAGCTGCAACACTGGCTAGCTGAAAAATAAGCAGCAATACTTTCTTGTTCAAGATATTTTTAGTTTTTGGAGTTGGAAGATAAGCAGTCTGATTGTTAACGATTTCTAAAGGTTTGTAATGAATGAGTTATAATTTGTAAAGGGCGTCTTTTGCCTTGAATTGGCGTTAGGAAAATAATAACAGGCATTATGCATGTGTCAGTTAATTTAATCAGTGTACTAATTAAGTAGTACACTGTAAAAATAGCATTAGTTTTTTATTTGGCAAATATTTTCGCAGCAACTGTTGGATTACCACATTAGGCTTGCCTTTAAACTGCCATATAAATGAGGAAACCGTTGCATGAGAGATTGTTTACTCTCGTAAACCGCGGCCGCGCCCAAAGAGAATTTATTCGTAGCATAGGTCAGGCCCAACCTCGACTGGATAAAGACTGGATTTAGCTTTCCCGGTATTCGTCTGGGGTCATCGTTAAATAAGCGGCCTTGTATGGTGGCGTCATATCCCTTCAGGTAGATCATAGGGAACAAATAGGCAAAAAATTCTCTCTCAGCTTTGGTTTGCCCTTTATGATTATTCCAGAATGCTGAAGCGCTGTTTTTATTGAACCGCCCGAATAGCAGGGCCCCTCCCACGCCTGCGTTAGTAAAAATACTTCCCGCCGTTGCAGAAAGCAGCGGTTTAAAATCCCATTTAAGCGATGGGGGCGATGAACCCAATTGGGGCGACCATGCCAGTTCAACATTTAAACCCAACGAATTCGGCAACTGGCGCTCCCAATAAGTAGGTTTATAGATCTGCATAATGCGATGAGCCATCTTTTGCATGTCTTCTCCAAATGAAGCGGGACCGATAACACCTGCCGTTACGCCCCATCTTAACAACCTTTCTTTATAATTGTAGAGCGACTGATGATAACTGCCATAGAGGTATCCGGCAATCGGCCGGTCCAGTCGATCTGCCCTGGTTTCGCCGGAAAATCCGGAAGTATAAATGTGCTGGCCTATGGATATACCATTGATCCGTTCGTCATTTTTTTTATGGGGGGTGGTTGATCGCCATTGATACGCCAGGTTAATACCATTGGTATAATAACCGTCGTTACTCACCGAAAGATAGCTGTCGTTTTCTGTAATAACAGTGAACTGGTGCCTGGTTTGGGCAGATGCGGCAGTTAAAAGCAAAAAGAAAAAAGCAGTAAGAACGTTCAGAAGCTGGTACTGCATGCTTAAAGAACCGTTATTGTTAAAAATGAGTTTAGCAAAAATAGGAGGCAAAACACTCCTTCTGTATGAGAAATGGCTTTAATTTTTTTATTGCCGGCCAGCTTTTCTTTTTTGAGTCAGTAAATCGTTTACTTTGTATCTGAATTACACGAAACCATCCTGACATATGAAGTATATTGTACCACTGCTTGCCTTATTCATGAGTCAATCGTTAACCGCTCAGACATTGGAAAAGTTTTATGATATGAAATGGAAGGAATGTGAGCCCATGCAGGCCAGGTACTATTGCTCTATGGTTAAAACAGATTCTGGCTGGAGTAGGACGGATTATTATATACCCGAAAAAAAACTATATAGAAAAGGCTTGTATGCCGATACTACCAGTAAATCGGAAAATGGCCATTTTGCCTATTATTATCCGGGCGGAGGGCTCCAAAGAACCGGTCGGTTTAACGATCATAAAAAAGAAGGGCTTTGGGTAGGCTATCATAAAAATGGTCGCCTGGCAGACTCTGCTGTTTATAAAAATGATTTGATTTATGGTACAAAACTCGGCTGGAACGATACCGGGGTTTTAATTGATTCTACGGTATTAGATAAGAATGGGGCGGGTACGGGCGTATTCTGGTATGCGGATAGGATGTTGTCGGCCACGGGAACCTATAGCCAGGGAAAAAAAGAGAACGGTACCTGGGTCTACTATCATTCGAATGGCAACAAAAGTTCTGTTGAGGAGTACGAAAACGGGAAATTTATTAACAGGAAGTATTATGACGAAAACGGGTTAGCGCTTACAGATACTACGAATACCCAGCAGGATGCTTCTTTTCCCGGCGGTGCGGTAGCATGGCGAGAATACCTGGAGAAAAACTTAAAGTTGCCCGAAGGGTACAAAATTGAGAATTCGGACAGGGCTACGGTAGTCATAGATTTTATAGTGGATACCGAAGGTAATATAGAGGACGCGTACACAAGTGTACCTTTTCACCCCGCCTTTGATCAGATTGCGTTAAGCATTGTCAGAAACAGCCGGAAATGGAATCCGGCAACGGATAAACACAATCGAAAGGTAAAAGCATACCGCAGGCAACCTGTTACATTTGCTCAAATAAAACGCTGACTTGCATGATAACACTTAGACTCTTTTTGCTATTAGTTGTCGGTTTCTTGTCTTCAGTGATTCACGCCCAGGAAAAGTTGTTTGAGGACTGGAGCTACAAGCAGGCACTTAAAAAATCATCCGCATTCAAGAAACCTGTTCTCTTGTTTTATGAGCTGGAGGACAATGAGAAATGGAATGAGCTGGTACCTAAAACACTCTCAAAACCCGATATAGCCCGGTTGCTTAACGATCACTTTATCAGCATAAAGATTTCGCTGGAGAGTAAGGATCGCATCATTCTTCAGGATAGGGTAAGCCCAAAAGTTCCTTTTAGTCTTTATTTTTTAGATGAAGAAGGTAGCCTGCTTCCCTTTTTAAAGTCGCCGATGCCGGTTTCAGTGGATTCTGTAATAAAGTATGCGCTTAAAACCTATCAGAACCGGGCATTGGTTCAACAAATTGAAAAAACTTATTTTGATAAGGGTCATAAAAATATTGAGGACCTGAAAAAGTTGATACAGGCAAAAACCGATCTCGGTATGGACACCAAACTATTACTGACGGAGTTCATCAATTCGCTTCCCCGCGATTCTTTTAATACCGCATCTGTACGCTTCCTGATGCGGCAAAGTCCTGCATTTGGAAGTAATGCGTACCAGAAGGCGGTAAATAACCCGAATTTTTCAGAAGCATGGTGGCCTATGCTCTTGCAGGAACGGGTTGATATCAACCAGCGGATCATTAAGAAATCCACCGATATTGCTATCGCTAACCGGGATGTAACTTATATGAGGCGTATTGTTCAATTCGCCAGGCTTACCTGCAACACTGAAAAAGATAAACTATACGCAGAGCGAACTGTTTTAATGAACTACTATCTTCATATAGGAGATACGGCGCGGTATATGGAAATAGCTGCCGCATTTAATGATGATTATGCCGCTGCCGCGTCTAAGCAGGCTGGTATTAAAACTACCAACGATAGTACCCATGCAATCGACCCGGAGTTACCTGAAAGACTTCGGCAATTGAATACTGCCAAGGCGGTGAGCGTACCGGTAAGAAGCCCTCAGGCAATCTATCTGAACAGCGCAGCAAGCTATTTTTACAGGATAGATCGCGAAAAGAAATATCTGCAAAGGGCTGTTAACTGGGCGGCCCAAAGTGTAGCTTTGTACCCCGATTACATGAACCGCCATACCTATGCATTATTACTTTACAGGTTGGGGAACAGGGAGCAGGCAATTGAAATGGAGCGCCTGGCAATAAAAAAGGCTAAGGAAAAGCAGCTGAGTATTGCTTCCCAATGGGAACCCATGCTACAAAAAATGAAGAACGGAACAGCCATTAACTGAGTTACCGGTTCATATATTTTTCAACCGGCAATCGGTTTTGCAGGCTGCGGCCTAATGTAAGTTCATCTGCATACTCCAGCTCTCCTCCAAAAGCAATACCCCGGGCAATAGTGGTAATGCGCACATTTTTACCGCCTAGCTTTTTCTGCACATAATAAATAGTGGTGTCTCCCTGGATATTGGGGCTCAGGGCAAATATCAGCTCCTCGGTTTGCTCCCGGTCTATTCGTTCTACCAGTACGTCAATATTCAGCTGATCGGGACCGATACCGTCTAGCGGTGATATAACGCCTCCTAAAACATGGTAAGTGCCATTAAATTGCTGGGTGCTTTCTATGGCAATCACATCACGTATATTTTCAACCACGCAAATCAGCTGCTGCTGGCGGTAATTATTGCTGCAAATAGTGCACAGCTCTCCATCGGCTACATTACAGCACCTTTTGCAAAAGCGGATTTCGCTCCGCATACGGGCGATGGTTTCACTAAACTGGGTTACCTGTCCTTCTTCCTGCTTTAATAAATGTAATACCAGCCGAAGAGCCGTTTTTTTACCAATACCGGGAAGGCGTGAAAATTCATTAACAGCGGATTCTAACAGCGCAGACGAAAATTGCATCCTGCAAAGATAAAATGAGCTTGCTAATGGAACATTAAAAATTGGAAATTGGGGATCAGGTTGTCTAAAAACGCTTTATGTTTGCTTTTATATGCGCGCTACAAATTTATTAGCCATTGTTTTAGTAGTGGTTTCAGCCTTTGCTTTTTTAGTATCAGAAACGGGTTGCGCCAGCGTGGTGCCACCGTCTGGCGGGCCAAGGGACTCTTTGCCCCCGGTAATTATTGGGGTTAGTCCTGAAAATAAAACACTCAACTTTAGTCAAACAGAGAGCATAATAGCGTTTGATGAATATGTAGAGCTGAATGATATTTATAAAAACCTGATCGTTTCTCCGTTGCCTAAAATAATGCCGGATGTTACGCGGAAATTAAGAGTGGTAACGGTTAAGATCAAGGATACCCTGCAGCCTAATACTACTTATGTATACAACTTCGCCAATGCGATTAAAGATCTGAATGAGGGCAATAAGGGGAAAGACCTGCTATACGTAGTGTCAACCGGTAACTATATCGATTCCATGGAACTGAGTGGAAGGGTGAAAATGGCCAGAACCGGCAAGGCTGACTCTACATTATCGGTGATGCTGTACAGCAACCTGGATGATAGTGCCGTGGTAAAGGAACGCCCGAGGTATGTAACAACGGTAGACAGTAGTGGTATTTTCTTTTTTCGCTACCTGGCGCCTGGCAAATACCGGTTATTTGCGATGAAAGATGAAGGCGGCTCTTATTTATATAATGGCGAACAGGTTTTTGCATTTGCCGATTCAATTGTAACTATTGCTCCCGAACCGCCCGCCCCGGTTATTATGTGGGCCTACCAGGCAGATAAGCCTAAAGAAGAGACGGAGCCTGAAGAAAATGAGATAGACCGGAAAGAGAAGAGATTGAAATATAAAAATAACCTGGATGCCGGGAAGCAGGATCTGCTTTCTGCATTTACAATGACCTTTGAAAATCCCTTGAAAACTTTCGATACTTCGAAAATGTTGCTGAGCATGGATAGTACATTGAAACCGGTGAAGGGGTATAGATTTACCATGGACAGTACCGCGCGTGTTGTTACTATGAATATGGCCTGGACGCCAGACACTACTTATTACCTGGTTTTGGAGAAAGATTTTGCATCAGACAGCATTGACCGGCAGATCGTAAGGAAGGATACGGTAAGGTTCAGAACCATGTCGCTCAACGACTATGGCCAGGTAAAGATCAATTTTGTAAACGTCGACTTAAACCGTAACCCGGTTTTACTGATTAACCAGGGCGATGTTACTGTTAATTCTTTTCCCATAACGGCCAGCAGGATTATCGAATTGAAGTTATATAAACCCGGCGATTACGATATGAAAGTATTGTACGATACGAACAAGAATATCAAGTGGGATCCCGGCCAGTTTTTTGGAGAACGAAAGCAGCCGGAACTGATTGTAGATGTGGAACGAAAGCTAAATGTAAAACCCAACCAGTGGGAAACAGACTTTGAACTTAAAGAAGGGCGCGACGGTATTTTCCGGTAGTTAAAATGAACTAAAGTTGCAGTTTAATAAAAGAGGCCGCCCCAAAATATGGAGCGGCCTCTTTATGGATGAGTTTATATCAGTTACCCGGGCATCCGCGTAATATACTTACCAATTTCCTTCAACTGATCTACTATTTGAGGGGTGGTAGGGTTGCAGGCTTTCGCTTTGCGATAAAAATCCTTTGCCGCGCGAAACTCGCGTTTGTTCATCATAATGCTGCACATTTGCAGGTAGGCTGCCGCTTCGTTTTCCTTGTCGGGCAAACCTTTTCTGATGGCCTGGCGAATATAGCTTTCTCCTTGCTTGATATTACCTTTTTGCATCGCCAGCATACCCATTTGCAGCATACTGGCGCCTTCGGCTTCCTTCATCGGCATACCTAAGTCCAGTCCTTTTTTCATCATCGTTTCAGCGCTATCGAAATCTTGCCTGCTCATGGCAATATTACCTTTCAGCGTATAATAAACAGAGCGGATGGGCTTATACAAAAGATTGGGAAACTTAATTGAATTCAACACTTTTTCGGCGCCATCCATATCACCGCTTTCCATATACTCCTGTATCAGTCTTAACGGACCAAAAAAGAAATGGCTGAAGATCAGAATAGCTGCGATCAGGTACAGCGGAAATGCCGGCCAGAAACCCGCTGCATAATTGGTAAAGATGCCTGCCAGCAAAACAATTATTGAGATCGGCAGCCTGTATCTGATTAAAAAAGTATATGCTTTCATTTTTTGTTTTATTTTAATTCTTTCAATTGCCAGTTATACGCGCCGGCGGGCGTCTAAATTCAGGGCGCAAAGATAAAGGGTTATGGCGAATGGAATATTTTTCAATTGGGGATAACGACTGAGAGGGATAGATGAGGGAACTATTTTAAGCCGGTGCCAACCAGATCGGGCATTTGTTGTTAAGTTATTACAGTACAATAGCAGTTGTTTTATAATTTTGCGCCCAATTATGGATTTGAAAAAGCACAGACCCGTAGCTATATGGCTTTTTATAGGAGCGGGCATGATCATTATCCAGATACTACTGGGTGGAATAACAAGACTTACCGGGAGCGGGTTATCTATAACCGAATGGAAACCTATATTGGGCGCATTACCCCCCATGAATGAACATGACTGGAATCTGGCTTTTGAAAAGTATAAACAGATCGCCCAATACAAGTACATTCACAACTATTTTTCGCTCCAGGATTTTAAATTGATCTATTTCTGGGAGTGGTTACACCGCAACTGGGCCCGCTTCATGGGCGTGGTATTTATTATTCCTTTTGCCTATTTTATTTACAAAAAGAAAATAGATCGCAGCATGCTGTGGCCAATGATTATTTTATTTTTACTGGGAGCATTGCAGGGGGCCATCGGCTGGATCATGGTGGCCAGTGGTGTCGGTACAGATCTTGTGTATGTAAGCCATATCAGGCTGGCAGCGCACTTTATAGCGGCCCTGGTTTTATTGGTATATGTAATTTGGTTTGCGATGAAATTATCGGTGCCCGATTTTAAGAAAGCACATATCCCAGCCATCAGGAATTTTACCTGGTTGTTGTTGGCCTTATTAACGGTACAGCTTGTTTACGGGGCGTTTATGGCGGGTACGCACGCGGCCAAATCATCCGTCACCTGGCCCTCCATCAACGGAGAGTTTATTCCGGATATGAGCGATGGAGGCCTGCTGCACAGCCTGTTAGCGATACAGTTTGTACACCGCAGTTTAGCGTATATAATAACGTTTCTGGTAATCATTTACACCGTACTGCTTTATAGGCAGTCAGGGAGTTCTGTTGTATATAAGTTGCGCAATATGCCGTTGTTGATCACCCTGGTTCAGGTAGCGTTAGGCATACTTACGTTGATTAATTACCTTACTCCAGATAAATTAGTGCTGGCCATCTCTCACCAGCTGGTAGGCATACTTTTACTGGTAAGCCTCCAGGTAGTTTATTTCTACAGTGCTAAAAAAAGATAGAAAAGAGAAGTAAAAAGTAAAACGATACCCGATCCAATTTACTCTTTACTTCATAAAAAATATTTTCCTCCGATCAGCGTTCCTGTAAAGCAGCCAGCTCATCCTATTTGCAGCCGCAGCCAGTTTAGCTTTGGGCCATGGAGCGGGTGGTGGAGCTGTATCCTCTGAGATGGCCTTTAATTTTTTACCCCTTGCTTTACCTAACGCAGCGAAAGTACCCCTATTGCCAGCTGCTAACAGTTGGGCAATTTTACTGCCGGTGTCTTCAGTTTAATAGGGTCGTTTTTTACCGCTACTTCAATTTTTTCTTTTTGGGGGCAGCTGTTTTAGCTTTAGCGGCCTCTTCCTTCGGCGCTACTTCAGCTTTCACTTTTTTAGCAACAGTAGCCTCCTTTTCTTTTTTCGCTTTAGGAACGGCTGTTTTTGCTGCCTTTTTGGTTGCCGTTGCAGTTACCGCTTCTTTAGGCGCTACGGCGGCTTTTACTTTTTTAGCAATGGAGGCTACCTTCTCCACTATTGTTTCTGCAGGAACTATAATTAAGGAGTTCTCTACACCGAATGCAGCATCGTGTACGTATTGCTGAGCAGCCCAGTCGTTGACCCAAGTACCGTCGCTCAATAAAAAACGATATTGGTAGCTTTTGCCAGCCTCCAGTTCAACTGAAGCAGCTAAACTGCCGTCGGGTTGTACACTAAGGCTAATGCCTTTATCATAATTCCAGTCGTTAAAGTCTCCAAGTAAAACGGCTCCGGTTGCATTACCCAGTGCCTCTGCGGGAAGTGTAAAAGTGATCTTTTTCATCCGTATGTTTTTAATTTTTGCATTTTAAAGGATGTAACGCTTATTGAATTCTCATGTGTCCCATATTTTGGTGAGGCGTTTCATCTTTATATTTAATAAAATAGGTACGTTTTGCGCTGCAAATATAGCTAAAGTGCTGCTAGTATTCAGTTTCATGAGATTTCCGGTTTAAAAAATGTGGATAGTCATAATAATTTACATTACTTTAGTCGATATATATATCTATTTAAACAATATGTGTCATGCATAAAAAACTTGTCCTTCTGGCGCTGTTAGTTGCTGCATTTGCAGCTATTTCTTTCATCAAACCCGCAAAACCAATGGTACTGGTA
>JBQGCI010000140.1:0-4096 GCA_052038405.1 Acinetobacter pittii | reverse complement strand
TAACCTTTCTGATCCTGACAGTACAGATAGTGAATATTAAAAAAGCAAACTTTAAATATTATGGAAACCATTACCGTTCAGCAATTAAAAGAAAAAATTGACAATGGTGAAAAAGTAAATCTCATCGATTGCCGCGAGCCGGCTGAATATGAAGAGTATAATATAGGTGGAACCTTGATTCCCCTCGGCAATATACAAAACGGCGACCTGGGGCCACTTGCAGGCAAAGAAGACGAAGAAATTATTATTCACTGCCGCAGTGGCAAAAGAAGCGCAGCAGCCTGTCTGTACCTCGATTCACAGGGCTTCAAAAAAACGGTGAATGTAGAAGGGGGTGTTCTGGCCTGGAGGGATGCTTTTGAGGCAGAGTAAGGAAAGTACCACTTACTGAAACAAAATATTATTTAAAGACCTGCGGAGCTACTTGGTTCCGCAGGTCTTCTTATTTTAGAAACCAAATGTTACTCCCACATTCCAGTTCGTGCCGGCTTGTGTAAAGTAATAATTTTCTGTAGTCATTACACCATCATATAAATAACTATAGGTATAGCCGTTGTTTTCATATTTCTTATTGAAGATATTATTGACCATCAGTATAATGCTGATATCCTTGAACACATTCGACGAAAACTGGTATCTAAACCTGGCATCTGTTAATGCATAAGGATTAATGCTCCTGAGTTTGTTTTGAGAATTGTCCAGGTACTGCCTGCCCACATATTTTTCCAATAGATCAACGTAAAAGCGCTGCTTACTTTCTGGTTGGGTAAACGGTTCGAATGTCAACACGGCTCCGGCAACGGTATTTGGTGAGAAAGAGATATCGGTATTGCTGAATGACTCACTGATCTGACCTTCATTGTCATAGTCAACATCATACTGTACCAGGTTCTTTATTTTGTTCCTGCTGAAAGTGGCGTTGGCACTGGCTTGCAGCCAATATACGGGGTGATAGGCGGCAGTCAGCTCAATACCAGCCCGGTAACTGTCGTCCACGTTCACACGGGCCGTGGCGCCTACATCATTGATCTTGCCGGTGCCGATCAGCTGGTTTTTATACTTCATGTAATAACCATTAATACCCGCTTCAAACTTTTTGGCATTGAACTGGTAGCCTAATTCAAAATCGGTAAGCTGTTCGTGTTTGGGCGCTTCGGTTGTATTGGCTTCGAAGTCGTCTCTATTAGGCTCTTTGTTGGCAACAGCTACTGATCCGTATATCTTACTTTGTGCCGTATTGGCATGCTTCATAATATAGCTGATGCCAGCCTTAGGATTAAAGAAAGTGTATTGACCGCCCGATCGTAAGCCTGGGTTTTTCCTGAACCCTTCAATCGCATAATCCACTGATCTCAGCTGCAGGTCAACAAATCCATACAGGTTGCTGATGATCTGTTGCTGCAGCTTTGCGTAAATATTAAAGTCGTTTTTGGAAGCAGGCAGGTTATACCATTGATAATTGACAGGCACGCCAACATCTGCCCATCTTATAAATCCATAATGTTTGGCATCGTATTGCGTATAAGCGCCCCCAATATTGATATCTGTATGATTCCTGCTATAGTTTACAGAAAATACGGTTCCGTAATAATGATTGTCCAGCCAAAGCTGGCGGGTAAGGTTGGTTGATGTGATGACCGAATCTCCGATCACAGGGTTTTGTAATCCATAGTCAGCAAATGCATCGCCGCCTCTATATTCATTATAGTAACCTTTACCACGGGTTAGGAAGAAGCTTAGGTTTGAAGACCAGTAAGGGTTGAATTTATGATTCAGGAATAGCTGGTAGTAGTCCTGCTGATAATTATCAGTCTGATCGTCATAATAGTTTCCATTGGCCATTTTACCCAGTGTATTCGTGCGCCGGCCGGCCAGGTCTAATTGATCGCTATAGCTTAGACCGTCAGGGCCCTTACCATCGAAGAAAATAGTGCCGATACCATTCCATGCCTGCCCGGTTTTTTCCTTACCCGATAAGAGATTGAATTTGATATTGGTCATCTCGTTTTTAGAGGTCCAGCCGGCTAAAAACTGCAATGATTTTAAATCGCTGTTAGAACGCTGTATATACCCGTTTGAGTTGATCTTGGATAAACGTATATCAAACTGAAAACCGCCATGCAGCAGGCCCGTACCGGCTTGCAGTGTGTGCTTCCAGGTATTAAAGGAACCATAGGCATTGCTGATGCTGGCAGAAGCCTGTTTGTTTTGTTGGATATTATAGATATTTAATGAGGCTCCAAATGCGCCGGCCCCATTGGTAGAGGAACCTACACCCCGTTGCAGCTGAATAGAGCTCGTGGAAGAGGCTATGTCGCCGAAGTTAACGAAGAATGCACCCTGCGATTCGGGATCGTTAACAGGAATCCCATTGAAAGTGACATTGGTACGCGCTATGTCGGTACCCCTGATCCGCATGGAAGAATAGCCAACGCCCACGCCATCATCGGAGCTGGTGACAACAGAGGGTATCTGGTTGAGCAGGTAAGGAAAGTTTTGCCCCAGGTTTTGTTTGGCAATTTCTTTTTTGCCGATGTTGCTGACAGCAAAGGGCGATTTTTCATTGAGCCGGGTAGACCGTACCTCAACAGGAGTCAAAAGCTGAGCACTGTCTGACGGGATACTATCCCTTTGAGCGAAAAGAGATGAACCGGCTGTGCACGACAGGCCAATGAACATGAGAATCCTCTTCATTTGTTTTTTCTTTTTTGCCATGCCATATGGCAGGCGGGTTAAAAAATTAATGAGAGGGAAATGCTGAAATGAGAAAGGATAAGAAAATAAGCTCTTCCTTCCCTGCGCAGGCATTACCCTGATCAGGTTTACGGGTATTATCTCAGCTTCTTCGCCTGCTGGCGAATAGGCACCCCGGGAAACCAGCCTGCAACAGGCAGGCGCTGGCTTTGTTAAAAGCGGTGCGAATGTAGTGAAAATAGTTGATAGTCTATAGATGATAGACCATAGACGGTCCTAGAGGGGGAAGATGCTAGCTCGTGATTTTAAGCTCAAATCAGTAAACAGATGCGATCCTCCGCAACTGCTTTGCTCCCTTGCGTCTTGGAGATTAAAGAAAAACAGGTGTCTTAATTAATTATGGGGATTCAATTATAAATAGAAAAACGGAGCATTTCTTACAGGTTCAGAAATAGCGCTGCTATGAACGATCAACCGTCATCTGTTATCTTCTGTGATCGCTCTCCCTACTTAATAATATTAAACAGTCTCTTCCACCTGGGGCCGTTATCGTAGCTGAACCAAATCATCCAGGCCTTTCCTACCACCGCGCTTTCGGGAACAAAGCCCCAGAAACGGCTATCCTGGCTTTTGTGACGGTTATCACCCATCATCCAATAGTAGTCCATTTTAAACGTATATGTATTGGTTTGCTGCCCGTTGATAAAATAAGCGCCATTCCTGTTTTCAAGGGTATTACCCTCATAAGTCCTGATGGCACGCTCATACATAGGGTAGGTTTCGGCATTTAAAGTTACACTGCCTCCTTTTTTAGGTATCCAGATCGATCCGTAATTGTCGACCGTCCAGGCATGGGCAACATCATAATAGGGGAAAAGACTTTCCGATCCTGCATCACCGCGTGCTACTTCTTTGATGATACTGGATGCGTCTACCGCGGGTAGTTTCTTTAGTATTTCCAGCTCAGGAAGAGTCAGGTTAATATGGTAAATACCATCCTGCCATGCGCTGAAATCAGGACTGCCACTTTCCATATTCAGGGCAATACCTGCATCTCTTAAAAAATCCTCATCTATCTGCAGGTTGTTTTTGGTTTTAAAGGTATAATAGGTAGCAGCAGTAGGAGATACGTAGCCAGGTTTATTATTGATATAAACAATTCCATCTACGATCTTTAATGAATCTCCGGCAATGCCCACGCAACGTTTGATATAATTATCTGTTTTGTCCAGGGGGTGGGAGACCACCGGGAACTCATCTGGATTGCTCAGGATATACTGATCCGTTTCTGAGCCTGTTGCGGCTCTTCTTTTGATGTCATAATATGGGTTTGCTGACTCAAACTCCGGCCGGTGTATAACCGTGTCGCCCGCAGGGAAATTAAATACCACGCAATCGTTTC
>JBQGCI010000139.1:0-12364 GCA_052038405.1 Acinetobacter pittii | reverse complement strand
AAAATAAAAATTTAAGAATCTTTGTCGAGAATTTCACCACAGGCAAAAGCAGCTGCTTTCTTTGCTCGTTCAATCGGTTCTTCAGGATCGGACGGGAGTGAATTACTTACTCTTAGACCCATTTCATCTTCTTTTGCAGCAGCGACTTTTTTTTTCTTTTTAGATTTACCTTTCAAGTTCGATTGATTAGTTTTCTTTTTACCGTTTTAGAACCATCCGGTAGCAGCTTCACAATAGCAATTTCCACTATCCTGTCGGTTCCCAGGTTAACCCCGGTAGTTTCCAGGTCGATAAATGCTATAGGCTTGGTAATTTGTAACATAACAATATTTAAAGGCGGCTAAGATAAAGAAACTTGTGCTGAAGATCAGAATTTTCCTTTTAAACAAAACCCAAATTTCGACGGCATTGGTATTCTGCGCCTGGCCTCTGATCATCTCAATTTATAAGCCCGAGCACATACTTATATAATAATCCTGTAATAATTGCTATGGCGATACTCAACAGTGTGCCGATTATGATATATTCTGTAAGTTTCCGGTCTTTCGCCTTAGACAAATCACTGAAACGCAAAATGGATTTGGCGGCGATTAAAAAGCCAATGGCCGACCATTGGTTTAAAATGACAAATAAAAAGACCAGCAGGCGTTCGATCATTCCTATATATTTTCCGGCCCTGGTCAAAGAATCTGCAGCTTCATCATCTTTTACTTTCCAGTAGTCCATGATAACCCGCATACTTACAGATCCGGCATAGGTAACGATAATAACAGCGCATAGCAACAGCAGGTTGGTGGAAGAATAAAAAACCAGGTGGTCGAACTCGGGGTTGGTATAGAGTAGCGCCACCGTTAATAACACGGCTATATGAACTGCCTGGTCTGCAAAGAACAAATAGCCTTCCTTCCATTTACCCTGCAGCTCCAGCTTTGCCCAGTCTACCAGATAATGGCTGATTAAAATGCATAAAGCGCCCAGCCAGTATTGCGTATCCAATTGTAATACGATGGCCAATAGAACGGCGTGCACCGCAAGATGCATATATAAGTAGGGAGACCGATTTTTATGTTTCTTTTTATCAGTCACCCAGGATGTTGGCTGAAAGACAAAGTCGCCTAACAGATGTACCAGCAGTAATTTCAGGAAAAGTGTTATCATAGCTGCCCGATCTTGGATTGATAGTATTTATTCAGTTTTTTAACTTCATCGTATCCTCCCCTTTTTAAAGCTTCGCTGATACTACTTTGCGTTTTTTGCAGCAATTCGGCCAGTTCGCTTTGATTTTTGTGAGGGTTTTCAATGCTGGTTTTAATAGCCGTTGCCACGGTTTCGGTCCAGCTGTTCAGGGTCAATAGTGCAAGGCTGATCATTAAATTCAACGTCTCATTTAAATCGGGTTGTCCTGTATCTATCACCAGCATTTGCTTTCCCATTTCATCAAAACGGCTGCCCGAACGAATGAATGCATCGCCGGTTACTTCAGTTACCTTTTTGGCATCTGTATCTACTGTGCCTATTCCTATTGCCATGCGCACATCCAGGTTCGCCAGTTGCCTGACTGTACTTTTTATATGTATTGCCGCTATTAAAGCACTATCGGGCATCAGTCGAAGCTGAAAGCTATCTCCCCTGAATATCTCCCAGTTCTTCGGTTCTTTACCATATTGATTTAACACGGCTTTTAGCAGCGGCTGCCATTTAGTAGCCGTTTCGGTTCTTGAATTCACAATATCGCCTGTAATTACGGCCGTCATTTCAGTTTCATTTTTAACTTATCTGATCAAATCCTCCCCTCTTTGTTGAGGAACCCTGGGTTTATTCATTACCTAAATATCGTTCATATCACCGATATAACAAAATATCGGATAAAAAGCCGATAATGACAAATATCGGATCTGTAACCGATAACCACTTTATCGCTTGCCACCCGTTGAACATAGCTTTTACAACTCAGCAGTAATACGGCAGTGAAGTAAATAATTTTCATCTTTTTCAAATAAAGTTTACTATTTTATTCAATTAGTTTCTATATTTGCCGCGCAATGACACTTAACAATATACATATTCACCATCATTTTGCAAACTTACAGCAGTAAGCCGGTGGTGCTATGTATCAACTTATATAAAGGCTTACAGTTTGTAAGCCTTTTTTATTTTTAAAACCAGGTGATCAAAAATAAAAACAAAAAAATGGAAAAGCTACGAATCGCGGTACAAAAATCAGGCAGACTCAGTGAAGACTCCCTTAAGCTGCTGAAAGAATGTGGTATAGGCGTACCCGCAGGGAATAACCAGCTAAAAATAAGTACTGAAAACTTTGATGCAGAAATACTGTTTTTGCGTGACGATGATATTCCCGAGTATGTACAGGACGGTGTAGCAGATATTGGATTTGTTGGAGAGAACGTGGTACTTGAAAAAAATAAAGAAACCGAAATTATTGAACGCCTGGGTTATGGAAAATGCCGTTTATCTATTGCATTACCCAAGGGCAAAAAGCCTAAAAACATACAGGCCTTAGACGGGATTAAAATTGCTACCAGTTATCCGGTTATACTGCAGGCATGGTTAAAGAAAAATAAGTTAAAAGCTGATATTCATGAAATCAGTGGCTCGGTGGAAATAGCCCCCCGTATAGGTTTGGCTGATGCTATTTGTGATTTGGTAAGCAGCGGCAGTACGCTTTTCAGCAATGAATTGTACGAATATGAGACCCTCCTGAAATCGGAAGCGGTTCTGATCTCGGGTAAAAATATTTCCAGAAAAAGAACGGCACTTCTGGAACAGCTGCTATTCCGTATCCGTTCGGTAAAAAAAGCCAAATACAATAAATATGTTTTACTGAATGCCCCCAACAGCAGCATCGAAAAAATCTGCAAATACCTGCCAGGTATCAACAGCCCTACCATAGTTCCTTTGGCGAAAGAAGGCTGGTCTTCCATTCACTCTGTAATTGGCGAAAATGACTTCTGGAATGTGATCGAAAAAATAAAATCGGCAGGTGCAGAAGGTATTCTGATTTTACCCATTGAAAAGATCATTGAGTAAATAGATAAGTAACCAGTTTAAAGGTGACAGGTTAAAAGATTACCAGCAAGAATAATGATGCTGTCAAACATCTGTATTCACCAATAAAACCCATAATTTGAAACTCTATAAATATCCCTCTTCCAAGGCCTGGCCAGCTATTTGCCAGCGTCCTTTGCAAAATAGCAATGCGATACAAGCTACTGTTAATGCGATCATTTATGATGTTGCCAACAATGGTGATGCAGCCCTGAAGGGTTATGCAGAAAAGTTTGACGGAGTAATACTGAAAAGCCTGCAGGTGTCGCCTAAAGAAATAGCTGCAGCCACCAAAAATATCGCTCCCCAGCTTAAGAAAGCCATACAGCAGGCGAAAAATAATATCCATAAATTTCATGTTACACAAAAGCAGGCTGTGGTGAAAACCGAAACCACTAAAGGTATCCTATGCTGGAGAGAATCAAGGGCTATTGATAAGGTAGGCCTGTATATCCCCGGGGGTTCGGCGCCCCTTTTCTCTACAGTTTTAATGCTGGGTGTACCCGCTTTGATTGCCGGTTGCCAGGAGGTGGTTTTATGCACACCGCCCGATAAAAACGGTAAGGTAAATGACGCCATATTATATGCAGCATCTGTTTGCGGTATCAGCAAAATTTTTAAAACCGGGGGAGCGCAAGCTATTGCTGCCATGGCTTACGGCACGAAAACGATCCCGTCTGTGTTTAAAATCTTCGGCCCGGGCAACCAGTACGTAACTGCAGCCAAGCAAATCCTTCAAACCAAAGTAGCCATTGACATGCCTGCGGGTCCTTCAGAGGTTTTGGTTATTGCAGACGAAACCTCGGTACCGGAATTTGTAGCAGCCGACCTGCTGGCGCAGGCAGAACATGGTCCTGACTCACAGGTAATACTGGTCTGTACCACGCTCGATATCGCAACGAAAGTACAGGCAGCCATCACCTTGCAGCTGGCAGAACTTCCCCGCAGGGATATAGCACTGCTCGCCCTGCAGTATGCCAGGTTCGTAGTATTAAATACGGTAAGTGACGCTATTGCATTCTCAAATTTATACGCCCCCGAGCACCTGATACTGGCCTGCAAAACCAGCAACACTATTTTAAAGCAGATCACCACAGCAGGCTCGGTATTTATGGGCAGCTATTCGCCCGAAAGTGTGGGTGACTATGCCAGCGGCACCAATCATACCCTGCCAACCAACGGTTATGCTACCGCTTACAGTGGTGTTTCTCTGGATAGTTTTTATAAAAAGATCACTTTCCAGCAATTAACTAAAGACGGTTTACATAACATCGCCAAAACAGTTACTACAATGGCCGAAGCCGAAGGGTTACAGGCTCATAGCAACGCGGTTAAGATCAGGCTATGACGATCCTTAAGTATGAACGACTAATTTTACAAAAATGGAATTCAATTTAGACTACCTGATAAGAGACAATATTAAAAACCTCGCACCCTATACAACAGCGAGGCATGAGTTTACCGGGGAAGCCAGCGTGATGCTGGATGCCAATGAAAATGCTTTAGGTTCACCGGTAACATTGGATATTGGCGACTTACATAAGTTATTGAACCGATATCCCGATCCTCTACAGGCAAGCTTTAAAAAACGCATCGGGGAGATTAAAGGAGTGCCTGCAGAAAACATATTTGCAGGCAACGGCAGTGACGAAGCTATTGATGTACTCATGCGTATATTTTGCGAACCGGGTGTTGACAACATTATTACGCTGCCTCCTACTTACGGAATGTACAGTGTATGCGCTGCGATCAATAATATCAAAGTAAAGGAGGTTCCGCTGGGCAGCGATTACCAGATGGATATACAGGCCATAGCAGACGCCATAGATGAGTTCACCAAGATCATTTTCATCTGTTCTCCGAATAATCCAACAGGCAATAGCATTACCCGGCAGGATATTGAAATTATACTGCACAACTTCGATGGTATCGTAGTTATTGACGAAGCCTATATCAACTATGCCCGTCAGAAAACATTTGTGCAACAACTGATGGATTTTCCCAACCTGGTGGTTATGCAAACCTTA
The DNA here is from genome assembly GCA_052038405.1 of Acinetobacter pittii. Classification (GTDB taxonomy): domain Bacteria; phylum Bacteroidota; class Bacteroidia; order Chitinophagales; family Chitinophagaceae; genus Niabella. The sequence goes on along the minus strand of JBQGCI010000139.1, from coordinate 7,271 downwards.
TCCAAGGCATGGGGACTGGCGGGTTTGCGCCTGGGCCTTGCGTTTGGAAGCAAAGAGATCATCAACCTGATGAATAATGTCAAGTACCCATACAACATTAATGAGGCAACACAACAACTGGCATTACAGGCTTTAACTAATGTGCAACAGGTAAATCAATGGACTAAAACAACTATTGAGCAACGCAGCTGGCTGGAAACAGAATTAGCAAAAATTCCGCTGGTGGAAATAATTTATCCTTCAGACGCGAATTTCCTGCTGGTTAAAATAACAAATGCCCATGATGTTTTTATTTATTTGCAATCCAAAGGTATTATTGTAAGAAACCGTAATACCACCAAAGGATGTGAGGGCTGCCTGCGCATTACGGTAGGAACAGCTGCTGAAAACCACGCATTGATTGAAGCACTAAAAAATTATACTGTTTAAAGATGAAACGTTCATTATAAAATTTTCATTATTAAAATAATACAGTAATGAAAATTTTATACCTAAGTTCCCTGTCTGCAACAGGCAGGCATTCGACCAAAATCAATATTAACCATTAACGAATGAAAAAGGTTTTATTCATAGATAGAGACGGCACCTTAATTAACGAGGCGCCACCCACTTACCAGCTGGATTCAATCGAAAAAATAACGTTCTACCCCGGCGTGTTCACCTGGATGGGAAAAATAGCGAGAGACATGAACTTTGAGCTGGTGATGATCACGAACCAGGATGGCCTGGGTAGTGATGCCTTTCCGGAAAATACATTCTGGCCCTACCAGGAGCTCGTAATACGTAACCTCGAAAGTGAAGGAATTCTTTTTGATGAAGTTCTGATCGACAAAACATATCCTGCAGATAATGCCCCTACCCGTAAGCCCGGTACCGGTTTGCTCACAAAGTATATCAATAATCCGGAATACGACCTGGTCAACTCTTATGTAATTGGAGACCGGATCACTGATATACAACTGGCCAAAAACCTGGGCAGTAAAGGCATCTGGCTGAATATCGACGAAGCTTTAGGCTCAGCAGAAATTTCAGACAGCTTGAAGGAACTGGAAACCACCATCGTTCTAAAGACCAAAAGCTGGGAAGATATCTACGGTTTTCTACAGCTGAAAGAACGTGTGATTCAACACACCCGTAATACCAACGAAACCAAGATTGATATAGAGATCAATCTTGACGGAACCGGCATTTGCGAAATAGAAACGGGGCTCGGTTTCTTTGATCACATGTTGCACCAACTGGGTCGTCATAGTGGTATCAACCTGAAGATCATCACCAAAGGAGACCTGCATATTGATGAACATCACACCATAGAAGATACTGCCATTGCCCTGGGAGAAGCTTTTCAACTGGCACTGGGTAATAAGGCGGGCATAGAACGTTACGGATTCCTGTTACCTATGGATGATTGCCTGGCACAGGTAGCGATCGATTTTGGCGGACGGCCCTGGTTAGTGTGGGATGCTGCATTCAAAAGGGAAAGGATCGGAGAAATGCCTACAGAAATGTTCTATCACTTTTTTAAATCTTTCAGCGATGGTTCAAAATGCAACCTGAATATCAAAGCCGAAGGAGAAAATGAACATCATAAAATAGAAGCCATCTTTAAAGGCCTGGCAAAAGCTATTAAAATGGCGATCAAAAGAGTACCCGGTAACGAACAGTTACCTAGTACGAAGGGGGTTTTGTAAATTAACAGGTTAACTGGTTTACCAGCGAATCCATAATAATTTTAAGATTATGACAGCGTATACAAGTAGCAGTGTGGGCGCCAATGCCGGAAACGGCGATAGAGTGGTTATTGTAAAATATAACGCAGGTAATATACAATCAGTACTTTTTGCTTTGGAGCGTATCGGTGTACAGGCCTTAGTTACCGACGATAAGGATTCGATATTGTCTGCTGATAAAATTATCTTTCCTGGCGTGGGGGAAGCCAGCACAGCCATGAATTACCTGAAGGAACGCAACCTCGACCAGGTGATCCGGTCGGCTCAACAACCTTTACTGGGTATTTGCCTGGGTATGCAGCTACTTTGTAATCATAGCGAAGAAAACGATACTCCATGCCTGGGCCTGTTTGATGTTGAAGTTAAAAAGTTCAACAGTGATACTTTGAAAATCCCTCAGATTGGGTGGAATAAAATACATGTAAAAGACAATCCGCTTTTTAAAGGAGTTGCCAGCGGTAGTTACTGTTACTTTGTACATAGTTACTATGCCGGGTTGAGTGCGTGTTCCATAGCTACGTCTAACTATGCAAATGACTTTAGCTGTGCGTTGGCAAGGAACAATTTTTATGGCGTACAATTTCACCCCGAAAAAAGTGCGGGAACGGGCGAACAGATCCTTAAAAACTTCTTAGCGCTGTAATATGGATATAAGACAGGTACCCTTACCCGAAGTATGGTTATTACGACATCAAGTAATGTATCCAGACTACCCGCCGGATGTAGTAAAATTAAGCGATGATGAGCAGGGCCTGCATCTGGGTATTTATAAAGCTGGCGAACTGGTTTCCGTAGTATCGGTTTTTCAGCAAGGGCGGGAAATGCGTTTTCGCAAACTGGCTACCCGCAAAGACTGGCAGGGAAAAGGCCTGGCAACGGCATTGCTAAATTACATCTACCAGCTGGCGCAGCAAAAAAGAGCGCAAAAGATTTGGTGCAATGCCCGATTAAGCGCTACCCGGTTGTATGAAAAAATGGGGATGCACACTACGGGCCAGCCCTGGCAGGCATCAGGGCAGGATTTTATAGTAATGGAAAAAAAACTGAATCAACAAAAAATGGAAATTATACCAGCAATAGATATTATAGACGGTAAGTGTGTGCGCCTTAGTAAGGGCGATTATACACAAAAAACCATATACAATGAAAACCCGTTGGAAGTAGCCAAAAGCTTTGAAGACGCAGGTTTAAAAAGACTGCACCTGGTAGACCTGGATGGAGCCAAAGCCGGAGAAGTGAAGAACTGGAAAGTGCTGGAGCAGTTGGCGGGGAAAACAGGACTCCGTATCGATTTCAGTGGCGGCATCAGCTCTAATGAAAGCCTGGCAGTTACCTTTAATTCGGGAGCCGCTTATGCAGCTATAGGAAGCGTTGCTGTCAAAAATGAGGCATTGCTTACCGAATGGTTCAAAGCTTATGGCGTTGAAAAATTCATATTAGGTGCTGATGTGCTGGATGAAAAAATACAGATCAAAGGCTGGACGGTCGCTACTGATATCAACATTATCGACTTTATCCGCAACTATGCATCTAAAGGGGTACAACAGTTCTTTTGTACCGACATCAGCAAAGACGGCTTGCTGCAAGGCAGCTCTGATGACTTATACAAAAAGATCCTGGAGCATGTAGAAGGCATCAGCCTGATCGCCAGCGGGGGTGTAAGTTCAATGAAAGATCTTGAAACGCTAAGGGCTGTAGGATGTTCGGGTGCAATTGTAGGGAAGGCGATCTATGAAAACCGTATCTCATTAGAAGATTTAAAAAAAATCAATCAAGAAACCCGTTTCTGACGATATCTCCGGATAGTTGTTCATAACTACTACTGCACGGAGTGAATAAAAAGAACTACATTTTTAGAATAGTAAATTAGATCGAAAATAAATGTCATGGTGAGGCCGACGAACCATGTTTGGATTTAAAAGCACCCTTCGTCAGGCTCAGGGTGACATCAGATAAATCAAGCTTTAATGCTCGCAAAAAGAATCATACCTTGTTTAGATATTAAAGACGGACGTACCGTAAAAGGCACCAACTTCCTCGAGTTACGGGATGCTGGTGATCCGGTAGAACTGGCCATCCGCTACAGCCAGGAAGGAGCTGATGAGCTGGTATTCCTGGATATTACGGCTACCGTAGATAAACGCAAAACCCTGTCGGAGCTGGTGAGAAAGATTGCCACTCATATCAATATACCTTTTACTGTTGGCGGCGGCATTAACACCGTAGACGATGTTTCTGTTTTACTGGAAAACGGCGCTGATAAAATCTCTGTAAACACTTCTGCGGTCAAACGCCCGGAACTGGTTTCCGAGCTGGCTAAAAATTTTGGAAGTCAGTGTGTGGTAGTAGCGGTAGATGTCAAGCTTTTTGATGGTATATGGAAAGTGGTAACACATGGGGGACGCACACCAACCCCCCTCCTTGCGACGGAATGGGTACAACAATGCCGGGATTTGGGAGCCGGGGAAATTCTTTTAACTTCCATGGAAAATGACGGCACTAAAGCCGGCTTCGCGGTTGACATTACCGCTGAAATCAGTCGATCGGTGAACATCCCGGTTATCGCATCCGGAGGCGCAGGTACCCTGGAACACTTTAAAGAAGTATTTACGCACGGTTACGCGGATGCGGCTCTTGCTGCCAGCATTTTTCATTTTAAAGAAATAGAAATACAGGATTTAAAGGAGTACCTTCGAAAAGAAAACATCACTGTGCGGCTATAAACACTGCTGGCAGCATACACCCAACAGCTTTTTTATATCAGAACTTCAATAACAAATCTCAAATCATCGATAACTATGTCTCCCGATTTTTCTAAATATACCGACGGCCTGATGCCGGTTGTCATACAAGATGTACAAACACTGGCCGTGCTGATGCTGGGCTTTATGAATGAAGAAGCTTTTGTAAAAACACAGGCAGAAGGAAGAGTTACTTTTTTTAGTCGCAGTAAACAACGTTTGTGGACGAAAGGAGAAACATCCAACAATTTTCTGCTGGTGAAAGAAGTGTTGGTGGACTGTGATCGTGATACGATTCTTATTAAGGCAGCACCACAGGGCCCCACCTGTCACACGGGCGATATCAGCTGCTTTGGGAAAGCCAATGATTCATTCTCTCTGCAGCAACTGGAAAAAGTGATTATCGACCGGAAGAATAATCCGTCCGAAAAGTCTTATACCGCTTCCTTGTTTGCCAGGGGTATTAATAAGATTGCACAGAAAGTTGGTGAAGAAGCCGTAGAAATTGTGATCGAAAGTAAAGACGATAACAGCGATTTGTTCCTGGGAGAGGCAGCCGACCTGATGTTTCATTACCTGGTGTTATTACAAGCCAAAGGCTTTTCGCTTGCAGATGTACTCGAGGTTTTAGAGAGCAGGCATCGGAAATAGCATAGCTTTGAAAGTTTATAGATACATACCGGTATTTACTAATCCCCTTATTCGGAATACTATTCACAGCATAAAAAAACTCCGGTTGCAGCGGATCTGCAACCGGAGTTTTACCCTGATTATCGATGCCCTGCTACACCCGGTTGGGTGTAGGTTTCAAATCTGTCAGACCTGAAATCTTAACAGGCTGACCTGTTTGTATACTCTTTCTTGCGGCCACACCAATTAATACAGACATCACACCATCCCTTACACCTGCCGAATGTTTTAGCGGGTCGGCTGCACCAGGGTTTGAAAAAATCTTGTCATGCAATCTTTTATCTCCACCACCGTGTCCACCGCGCTCGCTGGTAACATTAATGGTTTTATAATTTTCCCAGTTTTTAAACAAGATAACAGGCTCTACTGCCATATCTTCCTTTAAATTCTGGTTCATTTCGGCAGCATGTAATTCAGCCTGGCTGAGGTTTTCATTTTTGAAGAACGGTATATCCATCCAGGCTTCAATACGCCCTTTCTGACCATTAAATGCCAACCGCCATCCCTCGAAGGGTGAATAGGTAGTAAGGGAATAGTTAACGATTGCTTTATTAGCATATTTAATCTGAGCCGACATCTTATCGTAGATATCAATTTCGTTTCGAAACAGGCAGGCATCCCGCAAATAGCCATCATACTTTTCATTATCCACGTAAAGCCGCATATCATGAGCACTCTTTGTGATATCCCAATAATATTTGCAATCTTTTTTATGGTTACAGGTACGACAATTCTTTGCACGGAAAGGACCGTTTTTACCATAGTGCTCCAACGCTCCATAGGCAAATACTTCTTCGGGATCAGAATCCAGCCACCAATTGAGGAGATCAAAGTGATGCGTAGCTTTATGTACCCATAAAGATCCGCCGCCGTTCATCAATCCATGCCATCGCCTGAAATAAGAAGCTCCGTGGTGGGTATTCAGATACCAGTTGAAATCAACAGAAGTTACTTCACCAATAGCGCCTTCTGTCAACAGCTCTTTTATCTTAGTAACATAAGGCCCCCAACGATAATTAAACCCAACGATCAGCTTCTTATTGGATGCACGTTCTGCGGCGAGAATCTGGCGGCATTTATCTTCGTCAATCGTTAATGGCTTTTCGGTTAATACATCACATCCATATTTTAGCCCTTTGATGATATACTCGTGATGCACGGCGTCTTTTGTTGTAACAATAATCAGATCGGGCTTTTGCTCTCTGATCATTTTATCAAAGTCGGTAAATACCGGACAGGATGCACCCATAAACTTTTTGGCATATGCCACCCTGCCCGGATTGATATCACACAGGCCTACGAATTCCAGTTTATCGGGATACTGTTCAATGAGCCTTTTACCCCAGAATGAGATGCCTCTCACACCGGTTCCTACCAATACAAGTTTTAACTTTTTAGTTGTGCTGAATCCATAGAGCGGACTGGTTAACGCTGTGCCTGCAGCCAGCATACTTAATGAATAAAGGAATGACCTTCGGGAATAATTTTCCATTTTTAGACAGCTTTACGTTAGATATAATATAGTTTTCCAACATAGCAACATTACCCATTCTGAGACGCCTTCTTATTCTGGCAATTAATAAAAAGGCCGGAAGCTATGTTGCTCCAATATATCACAATTAAATTTTCTACTAGCGAAACCGCCCGTGAAAATATACGCAAACGTTCCCGAAACGGGCTTATGCGACTTCTTTTGTTGATATGATGTGGGGTTGCGTACCAACGGTACGATAAGCATGCTTTATATATCAACCCCGATATCCGTTCCGGAGGCAGCAAATGCCGGTGCCAGCGGGCAGGAAAGCTATTGAAACATCAGCGTTTGCTTACTGAAAAAAACCTCCTGCAAATTAACAGGAGGCATCAATCATCTATAGACAAATATCAGATACCGATCTTCTGCTTAATACCTGCAGGCAGTGCTTTTTTATTTACCATTAAACCTGTTGTCTTGTATTGCACGTAGGCTTTGGTTACGTATAAGAATCCCTTAAAGTCGTTGCTTTCTCCCCAGGAATTTTTCACCACGTAGTATTCCTTACCGTTCTGATCGTTGGCCACGCCCACAATATGCATGCCGTGATCATCGGTGGTGTTGAGATTCTCTAAA
>JBQGCI010000138.1:0-6308 GCA_052038405.1 Acinetobacter pittii | reverse complement strand
GACACTTGATATGGACGCAGATGCAATCGGAGGATCCGTAAACCTGATCACGCGTGCCCCTTCCAACGGTGAACGTATTTCAGCGACATTATCAGGCGGTCTGAATCCTATCCGGAACGGTAGTCTCTTTTCCGGCGGACTGGTATATGGTAACCGCTTCTTTAAAGATAAATTCGGTATGGTGTTAAGCGGTTCGTATAATACCAATAAATATGGTTCTGATAACGTAGAAGGAGTATGGAAAGAAGATGAGTTTGGTAATATTTACCTGGAAGAACACGATATACGCAAATATGATATTACCCGCACACGACGTAGCGCAGCCGGATCTTTTGATTATAAATTTAACGGCAGGCACCGGCTTTCTTTAAATGCTATGTATAACTGGAGAGATGACTGGGAAAACCGGTATCGCCTGGCTACTGTAGATATAGAACCCATTTATGATGCGAATGATGAACAAAGAATTATTGGCTTTACCGGTGAGCAAAGAAGACAAACCAAAGGCGGTATTGATAATAACCGTGTTAAATCTGCAAGGTTAGAACAGCAAACCGTTCAGAACTACTCGTTACGGGGGGATCATTTATTTGGCAGCTTATTAGATATGGATTGGTCTGCCAGCTACTCTGCTGCCCGCGAGTACCGGCCTGACGAAAGGTATATCCGCTACGAAGCATCCGGGGTTGAACTCAGTCCTGATTTTGGATCGATGAAGTACCCTTTGCCCGGCGTAATGACAGCTCCGGCTTTGGGTGATTATGAACTCGGCGAATTAACCCAGAATACAGATAATACCAAGGAAGACGAGTTTGGCGCCCGAATTAATTTCCGCTTACCGGTGCGTGTTATTAACGGAGAAAAAGGCAGGTTACGGTTTGGAGGCAGATTGCGCCTTAAAAATAAAGACCGGGATAACCAGTTTACCCAATACGAGCCGTTGAATGGAGAGATGGCTACTTTGGCTGACGTAGGTACCGTCCTTTGGGATGGTAGGAACTGGAGCCCCGACAATAAGTATGTTCCCGGTACTTTTACTTCAAAGGATTTCCTGGGTGGCTTAAATTTCAATGATGCGTCACGCTTTGCAGCTGAAGATGCGCCGGATGAATACCTGGCTGTAAACTACCAGGCAAAAGAAAGTATTGTGGGTGGGTATGTTCGCTGGGACCAGGATTTTTCCGGTAAACTGAGTATGGTCGCCGGTGTACGATTGGAGCATACCAGCCTGACTTATGTGGGCAATGTGATACAGGACGAAGAAGACCTGGTGGGCGAGCGTTCCATTAAAAATAGTTACCTGAATGTTTTGCCGGGCCTTACATTCAAGTATGTGCCTATGGATAACTTTGTGTTGCGTGCTGCGGCAACCACTGCATTGGCCAGGCCTAATTATTATACGCTGTCTCCTTTTGTGAGTACGGTGCTGGATGATAACGAAATCACCGCAGGTAATCCTGCTTTAAAAGCTTCCTATTCCTGGAACTTTGATCTGATGGCTGAGTACTACTTTAAATCATTGGGACTTATTTCAGGAGGTGTGTTTTATAAAAATATTGATAATTTTATTTACACTTTCAGGGATGAGTTTTATACCCGTGAAAAATATGCTGCGGATTTCCCGGACTTACAAAACCCGGTACAGGCCGGCGACAACTGGACTTTGATCCAGTCGCGCAATGGTGAAAATGTAAAAGTATACGGGCTAGAAGTGGCTTTGCAGCGCCAGCTTGATTTTTTACCAGGTAAGTTTCTGAAAGGATTCGGTATTTATACCAATTACACGCACACAAAATCTTCCGCAAAAGGTATTTATAGTTTGGATGGCGACCTGCGCACAGGTATTATGTTGCCAGGAACTGCACCACATATGTTCAATGCTTCTTTATCGTGGGAGAATAAACGTTTTTCCGCAAGAGCTTCGTTAAACTATACTGCGGCCTACCTGGATGAATTGGGTGGCGATAATTTCAATGACCGTTTTTATGATCAACAGCTCTTCCTGGACGCCAATGCATCTTATAAAATTACTAATAATTTAAGACTTTTTGCCGAAGCCAATAACCTGACTAATCAGCCGTTGCGTTATTACCAGGGGGTAAGTGACAGAACGATGCAAATGGAGTACTATCGCCAGCGATATAATTTTGGATTGAAATTCGATTTAACAAAATAATGGAGAAGCTTCCCTTCATGGCGAAAAATAAACTTCGAAACCGGATAATGAAATATTTTTATAAGCCTTTATACAGGTATGTGGCAGCTGCAGCTCTGGTTCTCAGCATGGCCGGATTACCTTCCTGTTTTCAAACCCCAAAAAGTAGTGGGCTGGATAATACTGTGTTGAAACCTTTATATATTACCGATACCACAGCGTTTGATACCGATGATCCTGCTATATGGAGCAACCCGAAAGACAGCATGCAGTCCCTGATCTTAGGTACTGATAAAGAAGAAGGGGGAGGTATTTATGCTTTTGATCTGAAGGGACAAACGGTTAAAAAAGTTACCGGTTTGAAAAGGCCGAACAATATCGATGTTGCATACAATTTAAGACATAAAAATGGTACCGTGGATGTAGCCATTTTTACCGAACGAAAAGCCAATAGCATAAGGGTTTTTTCTTTACCCGATCTGCAGCCCATTGATAACGGAGGTATTCCCGTTTTTGAAACGGATACCTGTGCCGGCTGCCGCGATGGAATGGGCATTGCCATCTACACAGCTCCGGATGGTAAAATATATGTTATGGTAGGGCGAAAAACGGGCCCCAGCGGATCTTATATATGGCAATATGAGTTAAAGCAGTCTAAGGATGGCTTCATAACAGGAGATGTAGTACGAAAATTCGGTACTTATAGCGGTAAAAAGGAAATAGAGTCTATTGCAGTAGATAATGAACTGGGATATGTTTATTACTCCGATGAGCAGGTGGGGGTCAGAAAATACTATGCTGATCCGGTTAAAGGCAACCGGGAGCTGGCGCTATTTGCCACAACTGGTTTTGCCGGGGACCATGAAGGTATTTCCATTTATAAAAGTACTGCCACAACCGGATATATTTTGGTGTCCAATCAGCAGGACAATTCTTTTATGATTTATCCCCGGGAGGGAGCTGCAGGCAAAGTGAATGATCATCCGCTGATCGCCAAAGTTAAAACCAACACGTTGGAAAGCGATGGGTCAGATGCTACCAGCCTTTCTTTTGGAAACCTGTTTCCCCAAGGATTTTTTGTTGCTATGAGTAATGGGAAGGTTTTCCAGATTTATGATTGGAGAGATATACAGGCGAAGATAGACGACGTGAAAAAGAAGTAGTTTGTAGGGCATTGCTCTACAGGCCGATGTACCAGCCATCTTCTCTTTCTTCAACGGGGTAGGTTTTTAGATAGTATCCTTCTCCCGAAACATTCCGCCCATTCTCAAGACTAAACTTGTACCGGTGCAAAGGACATACGATCTGTTGCTGCACATTTACGTAGCCGCCCGCCAAAGGCACGGCTGCATGCGGGCATTGGGCTGCACAGGCAAAGGCTTTATCTGCCACACGTGCCATGCAGATCTTTTTCCCGGCTACTTTTATTTCCGCCAGGTTTTCGTGGTTAAAGGGTATTTCGTTTAAATGCAGGGCAAATAAATGCCAGGTATATTCTTTGTTCATGCAGGACAAAGTAGTTGCGTTACTTATTGCACTTCTTTTGTTGCTCGCACAGCCCGCCGGGCAGCTGGGGCGCCGGGAGTCCGAGTATTAATTATTTGTGGCAAAAAACAGAATCTAAGCTGCTTACTCATTACTGATCACTCAATTCCTATTCCCCGCTAGCTACTCCCTAATTGCTAATAAAACATCGTCTTATAAGGATAGCGTATCGCGTATAGTTCCTTCACTTTGTTCAGAATCGTCTCCCGCAGGCCCTCCACATTACGCCGTTCTGTTGCGGATACAAATACCACGTTGCCTTGCAGTTCATTGCTCCAGCGGTCATACAGATCGCGTAATATCTCTTCTTTTGTTTCGTCTCCCAGCCATTCATCAAAAGTCTGCGTTTCGTAAAGATCCATCTTGTTAAAAATGGTAACTGTCGGCTTGTCAAACGCTTTCAGCTCCTGAAGGGTTTTATTCACCACCGCTAACTGGTCTTCGTAATTGGGGTGCGAAATATCTACCACATGCATGAGAATATCCGCCTCGCGTACCTCATCCAGCGTGCTTTTAAAACTTTCTACGAGGTGGTGGGGCAGTTTTCTTATAAAACCAACGGTATCGCTTAAAAGAAAGGGCGTGTTTTCAAAAACGACTTTACTCGTTGTGGTATCCAATGTTGCAAACAGCTTGTTTTCGGCGAAAACATCACGTTTGCTCAGCAGGTTCATAATAGTACTTTTGCCCACGTTGGTATAACCCACCAACGCTACGCGAATAAATTCACCTCTGTCTTTACGTTGTGTAAAAGCCTGTTTATCTATTTCAGCCAGTTTTTTACGGAGTAAGGTGATCTTATCACGAACAATACGACGGTCTGTTTCAATCTCTGTTTCACCGGGTCCGCGCGAACCGATACCTCCTCCCTGCCTTTCCAGGTGACTCCACATACCACGCAATCGAGGTAATATATACTGGTATTGAGCCAGCTCTACCTGGGTGCGCGCCTGCGCCGTTTTGGCACGGCGGGCAAAAATATCAAGGATCAGATCTGAGCGGTCGATCACTTTTATTTTTAACTCCTTCTGTATATTATTGATCTGCGCGCCGCTCAGCTCGTCATCAAAAATAACCAGGTCGATGCCATTGAATGAGATGTACTGCCGGATCTCTTCCAGCTTGCCTTTCCCTACGAAAGTGCGGGAATCGGGGTGCTGCAACTTCTGAATAAACCGCTTACGGGTTACTGCTCCCGCGGTCTCCGCCAGGAACTCCAGCTCGTCGAGGTAATCTTTCACCTGTTGTTCGGTCTGATCTTTTTGTACCACACCTACAATAACGGCCGTTTGTTGGTCTTGTATAATATTCTTCTTTTCTAACATATTTCACTTCAAAGTTAACAAAAATGCTGCCGGTTAAAGGTTTATGACAAACTGTACGTTTCCCAACGAGGCATATGCCGGGTCGCCATGTCTGAGCCTTCTTAAAATTATAGACGAAATAGGACCATTACCGGTTAACTTATAAGCTTTACTAGTTCTTTATGACCGCACAATGGGTAAATGTTTACCTTTGTGGGCTTTAAAAATTAAAATCAATTGAAAAAATTCAGTAGAATATTTAAGTATATAGGTTTATACAAGGGTAAAATTATCCTCTACATTTCGCTGACCGTGCTGGGCTCTTCGCTGTCTGTGGTTTCTTTGGGAATGCTGGCGCCTCTGATGTCATTGATCTTCGAGGAGTCGGGTATCGGCGGACAAAACATCCTGAAGAAAATCCCGGGAGGAGACCTGCTGGGCCAGGAGCTGGTACGTTTGGTGAATGATGGCCAGCAGATGCAGGCGGTTTTAATATGTTGTATTCTGGTGATTGTTTCCATCTTTTTAAAAAATTTGCTCCTGTATCTTTCTTCACTTTTATCAGTGCCTGTACGAAGTTCCATTATTATCCATCTGAAAAATGACATGTATGCGAAAGTACTGGCGTTGCCGGTGGGGCATTTTTCGGAGCAGCGTAAGGGTGATATTATGACGAGGATGACCAACGATGCTTCCCTTGTTGAAAGCTCTATTATCAATACCATGGAGGGTATGATCAAAGACCCCATCATGGTGATCAGTTATCTGGTGGCGATGATCGGCATCAGTCCCAGCCTTTCCATGTTTTTACTGATTCTGTTACCCGCAACTGCTTTTATAATTGGCCGCATTAGCCGTACCCTTAAAAAGCAGAGTAATGCTGCAGCGTCGAGGGTTGGAGACACTTTATCTATTTTAGATGAAACACTCGGGGGCATTCGTATCATTAAAGCCTTTTGTGCTGAAAAAATCCTGAATAATCGTTTTGTAACGCTAAATAATACCTTACTGGGCATCAATAAGAAAATGGCCGCCAGAAGAGACCTGGCTTCTCCGCTTACCGAATTGCTGGGTGTGGCGGTTTGATGTATTATTATATATTTTGGGGCCAATCTTATTTTAAACGGCAACTCATTAACAGCAGGCGATTTGATCGCATTCATTGCCATCTTCGCAATGATGATCAATCCTGCCAAGGCTTTATCAACCTCGTTCTTTAATGTGCAGGCGGGCTCTGCGGCTGTCGAGCGAATAGAAGAATTATTAAATACCCCGGTTAATGTTGAGGACAATGGTACGCACCG
>JBQGCI010000137.1:0-3945 GCA_052038405.1 Acinetobacter pittii | reverse complement strand
TGTGCGTGTGCAGCCTTTACATTTGGGTAGTGAGGTTGTTTTTCCTGAAAACATAAATATCCAGCAGGTTACGATTATTGTAACTGCGGGGTATTTAAAAAATTTCCTGGGTAAAGATCACCATAAATTCGATTATCTTTTTAACCATAACAAAACGTTCTGTATCGAAGAGTTTATGTCTCCCGAAATAGCAGTTGTTGTTAAAGAAGTTGCGAATACAGCATTAGCGAAAACACCAGAACAGGCATACTACAAGTTAAAGTCGCTTGAGTTAATTTTTTACTTTTTTAAAAATCTGCTCACCAGGGAAGATATTTCGCATCAGGATCTGACAAAACAGGAAATTGAAGCAGTGTATCGGGTAAGAGACCGTATTGCTTCTTCGGTGGACAAGCCGTTTGTTCAGGACGAATTAATAATACTAAGTGGAATGAATGTAATGAAGCTGCGGAGACTTTTTATACAGGTATTTGGAAAAGGCTTGTATCCCTATTATCAATCTTTGCGGATGCAGGAAGCTGCGAGACTTCTTAAAGACGAACGATTAACCGTTTCTGAAACTGCGTATCAATTAGGTTTTAGCAATTTAAGTTATTTTGGGAGATTATTTGAAAGACACCTGGGGGCTAAGCCAAAGAAGTGGAGTGTCGTTCATGCGAAGTCTGCCGGATGACATTGCAGGTTATCAGAAAAAAATAGGATCACTCCTGACATACTGTTGTCTTAAAGGTAAAATAAGTTGCGGATTCATTTAAATTTTAAATACATGAATCTATTATCCATTCGCATTATTACTGAAAACATCGGAGGGCTGGTGCAATTTTACGAGCAGGTTACAGAAATACCCGTCGTACAATACACACCGGACTTTGCCGAATTACAAACAAAAACAGCCACATTGGCAATTGGCAGCACCCAAACATTACAGTTTTTTGGTGGAGCAGTGATTCATGCAACGTCTACCAATCGCAATGTTTTTATAGAGTTTATGGTAGATGATGTTGAAAAAGAATATGAAAGACTGGCTGATCTGTTACAGCCTTACCTTATTCAAAAACCGACGATCATGCCCTGGGGCAACCAATCGCTGTTGTTTCGCGATCCTGACGGAAACCTGGTCAATTTATTTACACCGGTTACGCAGCAAGCAATCGCAAAGTTGAACAGAAATAAATAAGTGCTGGCGAATACGATTTTTGTAGTAGTCCCGGCCGGCAACCCACCCGATTCTTTCGATGGCTATCAGCAGCAATCCGGCCGGGCCTTTCATTACTTACTCCCCTTGACCGCAACCTCGATTTCAATGCAGGGATGGCTGCGGCATTGGCCTTATAACAGAGCAGGCGCTCGCCGCTATTACAATCAATCCGGCCAAGATACCGGGTATTGATCAGCAAACCGGCGCCATCGAAAAGGCAAGAATGCTCATATTGTTATTTGCGAAGGCCTCTATGAGTTGTCCCTGGCGGAACTACACCGCCCTTTAGTTTCAAATAACCCGTTATGTCAGAAAAGGCCCGGCGAGCTTAAGTGCGGTGGGCTGAGCGTCAATGTGTGGCTAGAAAGCTTGCCGGATGCACTTGACAAAAATGATGAGGTTCCTGTGTGCCCCTTTCCTGAACAGCGTGAAGTAGCCCCCATCAATGGAAAGGACGGTATATACATGAGTGGTAATAAAAGGTGGTAACAGGGATACCTTGTCACCCGGTTTGAATTGAGACATATCTTAAAGATACGCTTTTAACGCGCTCACCCCAAGTTTCATTGATGGTAACTTTTCCGGGAAAAATTATGAAAAAGGCCTAAATTAGCAGTGGCCCTGAATTCAATTGGTTATACCTCAAAACAATGCCTGCTGCCAGATGCCTTTTGTAAAAATAGCCTTTATTGGGTATAGCGCGGGTAAATACTCGGTTGGTAAATGTCAAATTGAAATAAATACCACAGATGCCTGAAATAAGTTATGAACCAGACAATAACCTGCGATTCTGAAATGGACGCTTTTAAAGCACTGCCTGTTCCGATCATTGTTATGGAGCCGTATGGGAATAGTTTCGCAGTTAGGTTTTTGAATCAGGAGGCGAAGCAGCTGTTAGGGGTCAACGCTGAACCTGGTGGGGAAGCCTGCCTGGCACCTGATGTTTTAAAAGCTTTTGAAACCAGCCAGGTGGATTTAACCGGACAGCTGAATGAGGTATATATACACAAAGAGAAAAGAACAATAGAATCCGTTAAGTGCCGCGATGATCGCTATATACAGGACCGGTATTTTGATGTGATACTGAATCCTTGCGTCAATGATAAAGGAGCTGTAGAGCAGATTGTTATGATGTTGTATGAAATGTCAGCCAACAGAGCCATAGGGGCGTATGCTGCTGCAATGGCAGATCAGATGCTTGAAAAAGATAAGTTTCTGTACGAGACGCAACGGGTTGCACGTAACGGTACATGGGAAATAGATCGTAGAACCAATAGTTTCACCTGGTCGGATATGTTGCGGGAGATTTACGAAGTGGATGCCGGGTTTGAAGTGAACTTTCATTCCGCCTTTTCCTTCTGCAAGGACGAAAAGAGCCGCAAGCTTCTCAGGCTGGCAATCAACAGAGCATTACACTCAGGACAGGTGTTTGATCTGGAGCTGCCGGTAGTTACCGCAAAAGGTAACGATGCCTGGCTAAGAATAACCGGTAAGGCCGACGTGGTGGATGGCATTTGCAAAAGGCTGTACGGGGTAACCCAGGATATCACAGAAAACAGGGCGATAAGAGAAGCGTTTTATGAATCACACCAAAAGCTCAATTCCCTGATCCAGACAGTGGATGGTATTGTTTGGGAAGCAGATGCAGCTACGTTCCGGTTTACTTTCATTAGTGACCAGGTTCAAAGGATCTTAGGGTATACGGCAGCCGAATGGCTGGCAGACGAACATTTTTGGAGTGAGCATATATATCCGGATGACCGGCAGCAGGCGCTGACTTATTGTATTGCCCAGACAAAGATGCAACAGAACCATACATTCGACTACCGGATGGTTACGAAAGATGGAGGCATCGTGTGGATAAGGGACCTGGTATCTGTAGTGGTTCAGGATAACGGAACAGCACTTGTTCGGGGCATAATGGTAGATATTACAGAAGAAAAATTACTGGGTGATCTTGATCACCTGGAAAAGCAGATACTGGAACTGAATTCAAAAGTTGATGTGGAACCCGAAGAATTGCTGACTGAATACATGTTAGGGTTGGAGAAGCTTTTTCCTCAAATGAGGTGTTCGGTATTGGGAGTTAAAGGCAGCAAATTATACAATTGGGCAGCTCCGTCGCTTCCCGCATCTTATGTCAATACCTTCCATAACTTTGAGATCGGGCCAGATGTTGGATCTTGCGGTACGTCGGCCTATTTAAAGCAAAAAGTGATCGTCGCCGATATTCAAACCGATCAGAAGTGGAAGGATTTTAAACATTTACTGGTTCCTTACGGTCTGCGCTCCAGCTGGTCTTACCCCGTTATTAACGGGCGGGGAGAAGTTATGGCAGTGCTGGGCATTTATCAGTATACTGTGAAAGTTCCGGGCGATATGGAATCTTCTGTCGTTGAGCGTACCATAGCGATGCTCAAAATGATATTGGAGAACCGGATGAATACGCTATTAATTCAGGAATCTAATTTAATGATCACCCAGGGGCAGGAGCTGGCCAATTTCGGTACCTGGCAATGGGAAATAGGAGATAACGTAGTGAAATGGTCGGAAGTTTTGTACAGGATTTACGGGGTGGAAAAGTCGGGTTTCAAAGCTACCTTTGAAGCATACCTCTCCATGCTGCATGCTGATGATAGGGACAGGGTGAAGGGGCTGATACAAAATGTCTTGAAAACCCGCGAAGATATCATCTTCGAGGAGCGCATTATTCGACCCGATGGCGAGCAGCGAACTTTAAAATCCTG
>JBQGCI010000136.1:0-4674 GCA_052038405.1 Acinetobacter pittii | reverse complement strand
GAATATAATGTCACGTGACACCGTGGCTCCCCCCGAAAAGCAACAATTACTAATTGACCAGCTGAATGCCCACTTTAAAACGCCGGCTTTTAGCAGGTGCAAATCGATGGGACAAATATTGAAGCTCCATTTAAAATATATGCTTCGCGGCAACCTGAAGCTGATACAGGAAAAAACCAGGAGCCTGGTAAAGCGCATCAACTAAAGTTGAAACTACGAGGAAAAAAAACTTATTATTGTCCATTCATCATAACTTAATATACAAGAACTTCATAAAAAGCCACCGTCATGAAAACACTGTTACCGGCCGCATTATGCTGCTTTGTTACCGGATTAACCCTCCTAACAAACAGTTCACTCCCCCATGCTAACGCAGGATATCCATCATTTTTAGCAACGGTGAGAAAAGAACAGGTATCTGTCCGCAGCTTTTTTAAAAGTCTTGAATTTAAGCCCGGCACCGCCCCATATATATCAGCCGAATCATCATTTTCGGATAGACTGATTTCAGCGTCTGATCTCGACTATTTGTTTGGCCAGATCAACTCCAAACAGAAATGTAAATGTACGGTAAGCTTTTTGTCATCCATTATACCAACAGATAGTGCAGAGTTGGGTGGCTATGCCATTGAAATGATCAAAGCTTATAAGGAACAGGAGATCGTAAATTTCGGGCTTTACAAATGCCCTAAACAAGATAGTGTAGTCGCTGCCAAACTGTTGAAGTGGCGGGCTGAAAGCAAGCAAAAATCAATACCCTTTTCGCTCAATAAGTATTAAGGTCAGGGGTTTAAAAGAAGAGCGGATCAAATTAGTAAAACCACCTGATGGCAGAACCGGTAATAGTACCGGGTTTAAAATATATTAGCTCGGTTACAAAGGAGGAAAGGAGGCCTGCGTTAAACTTAAAGTCTAACCAAGGGATAAGACCTGATGGATACAACAACGAACTTACTTTCACCAATGCCTGCCGATGAATAATCAGCCATCCACGGCTATAGGCAAACCTGGTTGTCAGCCTCATAATTTATCCCCCTTCGTGTCGGTATCACATATTATTATTATCTTAGCGAGCCTGCTTTAAGGCATATATTATTAATAAAAACAATAAGAACAAAATGGCCAAGTACACAGCCGGAGTATTACACGGCAAGGAGCTTGAAGCTCTTTACAACGATGCTAAAGACAATAACTTTGCCCTGCCCGCAGTAAATGTGGTAGGAACCGATAGCGTAAACGCTGTATTGGAAACCGCTGCGAAAGTAAATTCGCCGGTAATGATCCAGTTCAGCAACGGTGGCGCACAATTTTTTGCCGGAAAAGGCATGCCTAATAAAAATCTTGAAGCCAATATTTATGGTGCTGTAAGCGGAGCGCTTCACGTACACACAGTTGCTAAATACTATGGCGTACCCGTTGTTTTACATACCGACCACGCTGCCAAAAAATGGCTGCCCTGGATCAGTGCTTTAATCGACGAAGGCGAAAAATTCCACAAAGAGAAAGGACAGCCTCTGTTCAGTTCTCATATGTTGGATCTGAGTGAAGAGCCTATCGAAGAAAATATCGCTACTTCCCTGGAATTTTTCAAGCGTATGGATCCGTTAGGTATGAGTATCGAGATCGAGTTAGGTGTAACCGGTGGTGAAGAAGATGGAGTGGACAATACTGATGTTGACAACTCTAAATTATATACACAACCCGAAGAAGTAGCTTATGCTTACGAACAATTGAGCACTGTGAGCAATATGTTTACGGTAGCAGCAGCTTTCGGTAATGTACATGGTGTTTACAAACCCGGTAATGTACAGTTAACTCCAATTATCCTCGACAATAGCCAGAAGTACATCGCTGAGAAATTTAAAACCAGCAGCAACAAACCGGTTTACTTTGTATTCCATGGTGGTAGCGGTTCTGAGCAAAGTCAGATTCGTGAAGCAATTGGTTACGGCGCCATCAAAATGAACCTGGATACTGACATGCAGTGGGCATTTGCTGAAGGTGTTTTTGACTATTACAAGAAAAACGAAGCCTACCTGCAAGGCCAGTTAGGTAACCCTGAAGGTGATGACAAGCCTAACAAAAAGTACTACGATCCGCGCGTATGGTTACGCAAAGGTGAAGAGACTTTTGTTAAACGTCTTGAAGTCGCTTTTGAAGATCTGAACTGTATTGGTAAGAATGCATAAACCATAAAAAACCCCGCAATGCGGTTTTTTTTATTCAACACTAAATAATTTAATTCTTACAAGGAATTATTGTTATCTTTTTTACCTTCTAATATTTCAACCTCTACAGGAACCAAACCTTTACCGGCATGTGCAATTTTCTGAAAAGCAGATTTGCTTAAATCTACCCGGCCTTTTACATGCGAAGCCATCCTGTCGTTTACTACAACCTGTACACTTTGACCGGTCTTTTTATTGGTAACCAATAAACGCGTACCCAACTTGTAAATATTAGATGCTGCTGTTAAAAGATAGTCTCTGTATATATCACCTGTTGCGGTTTTTCGGCCATTGAACTTACTGTGATAATACGATGCTTTTTGCGAAGTACTTTGAGCGAAGCTTTTAGCATAACTGAAAATAAAAGCAAAAAACAAAACTAACCATTTCTTCATGTGAGATATTTTAGTTAAACAATAAACGCAGGAAATCCAATTTTATTTTACCGCGCCTCTATAACGTTATTTTACTGACATGCAAAATACGGGTGCAAAGTTACGTTGAAACGAAGTTACGGGCAGTCATTTCTAGTGACAATCTGACTTAAAAATAGCATAAAATACTGAAAATCAATATGACGATCTAACAAAACGAGTTTAGAGCCATTTTATGGAGCTTTTTTAAATCAAAAATTTAAAACAGCGGGCAGCCTGAAACCAATTTCCTGATCAGCACAATTTGGCCTAGATGATAGTAGCTATGCTCCAAAACACCTTGTATATTCCTGAGGTAAGTATCATATTTTTCGTCTACAAATACCTGGTCGAACAGTTGATCATCCATTTGGGCGACAGCATCTGCAAATTTTTCCGCATGATCTAAGAGTGAACCCACCAGGCTTTCCCAGTCAGCCTCCGTTTCTATCGGAGGAAGATCAAAACTATATTGATCACTGATCTCCAGTTTACCGCCATTAAAAACATTTAAAATTCCTTCGAGATAATAGTTGATATGAAAGGTCAGAGCCGCGATCGTATTCAAATCTCCTACTTTTTTAATAGCCTGCTCCCGGTTTACTGATAGCAACTGATCTTTATAATTGGTGTTGGCAATCCAGCGACCGTCTAAATAAACTTCTCTGAGCCGGTTGGCGAGGAAGACATTTCTTTCCATGCTGATATTATTTTATGCAAAGTACGCAAAGAAAAAAGACGTGGTATACACGTCTACTATTTGTTGCATTTAAAGCTGATTATTAAAATTCGCCTCCAGCTACTTCCTATTCACCACTTACTACTCACTATTACGGTACTACCACTCCCTCCAAATCATAATCATAAGCCTTTTCGATCCGCACATTATAAAATTCACCTATTTTTAATCGCTGATCGCTGGTAATGATTACTTCATTGTCCACTTCAACACTGTCAAACTCGGTGCGGCCAATGTAGCGCCCCGCTTCTTTTTTGTCAATGATCGTCTTAAAAACCCTGCCTATTTTCTCCTGGTTCAACTCGTAAGAAATCTCCTGCTGATGCTCCATAACCTCCTGGGCCCTGCGTTCCTTTTCTTCCTGGGGAACATCATCCTCAAACTGGTAAGCGCCTGTGTTTTCTTCGTGGGAGTAAGTGAAAACTCCTACCCTGTCAAAACGGTGCTTATCGAGGAAAGATTTAAGTTCGTTAATATCATCCTGTGTTTCTCCCGGGAAACCGGCTATTAAGGTGGTTCGTAAACAAATACCCGGAACCTTTTCACGGATTGTTGCGATCAGCTCATCCATCTCCGCTTGCTTGATCTGCCTTTTCATTTTATCCAGCATGCGGTCAGATGCATGTTGTAACGGGATATCCAGGTATTTACAAATATTATCGCGCTCCCTCATCACATCCAGTATCTCTAAAGGAAATTTGGTTGGATACGCATAGTGCAACCTGATCCACTCTAATCCTCTCACATCTGCCAGGCGGTGTAATAATTCTGACAGCATCCGCTTTTTATAGATATCCAAACCATAGTAAGTTAACTCCTGCGCAATCAGCATTACTTCTTTTACTCCCATACGCACCAGCTTTTCTGCTTCCATTACCAGCTCGTCAATAGGCTTGCTGATATGTTTACCACGCATCAGGGGAATGGCGCAAAATGTACAGGTTCGGTTGCAGCCTTCAGAAATTTTCAGGTAAGCATAATGTTTTGGAGTAGCCAATAAGCGCTCTCCTACTAACTCCGTTTTATAGTCTGCTTCAAATTGCTTTAAAATAGAAGGCAATTCCATCGTACCGAAAAAAGCATCCACTTCCGGAATCTCTTCTTCCAGATTATTCTTATAACGCTCGCTCAGGCAGCCGGTTACGTATACCTTATCCAGGCGGCCCCGTTTTTTCAGCTCTACCTGCTCCAGAATAGTGTTAATACTTTCTTCTTTGGCTTTGTCAATGAAACCGCAGGTATTGACAACCACTATATTATGATCTCGCTTCTTGTTCTCGTGCACCACGTCAAT
>JBQGCI010000135.1:0-5660 GCA_052038405.1 Acinetobacter pittii | reverse complement strand
ACGCCAGCTATGTTGGTGATCTGTCGTTCTTATACGGCATCGCATCCAACTATGAGCAACTGGCCTCCGAAAAGCAGATCGATTATAAGGTACGTGTAGCTGACACCGGGGGCGGTTGGCTGGATAAAAAAAAGGTGGTTCGCATCGTGATGAACCTTCTTTCCAATGCTTTTAAATTTACACCATACGGCGGAAGCATTGTTCTGAACGCCACACAGCGGGAACCGGATGAATTGATCATCACGGTAGCCGATACGGGAATCGGTATTCCGGCAACTGAAAAAGCAGTGATTTTTGAACGCTTTTATAAAGCTCATAACCAGGACGACGTTCATACAGGTAGCGGAATAGGTCTTTATCTGGTTAAAAAATATGCTGAACTTCATGATGGATATGTTACGCTGTGTGATCACAATGACTACGCCACCATGTTTAAAGTCGTTTTAAATGTTGGCCGAAGGGACCAAACACCCGGTCAAAACGGTTCAGAGGACAAAAAATCGGTCCTTATTGTTGAAGATAATGCCTCCTTCCTTGAATTTTTAGAGTCGGAGTTGAGCAGGCACTATATCATATATACTGCGGATAACGGAAAAAAAGGCCTGGACTTGGCAATGGCTAAACAACCGGACCTCATCATCACCGATATGATGATGCCCGAAATGAATGGTATTGACTTATGTTTATCTATTAGAAAAAATATAAATATATCGCATACACCTATTATTATGCTCACGGCCCGCAGTTCTGACGAAGCCCAGTATGAAGGATACGAGGCTGGGGCCGATGCCTATCTGGTGAAACCGTTTGATATGGATATGCTCAAATTGCGTATGCGGAAATTGATGCAAATGTTTATAGACAGGCAAAAGCTGTTTAGTACTGAGAAAAATGTTAAACCTGATACAATCGCCACCAATCCCCTCGACAGAGACCTGCTGGATCGTGCGCTAAATTGCGTTAGCCGCAATCTGGCTAATACTGATTATACCGTCGAAAAGTTCAGTGCCGATATGCATATGGACCGCACCGGTCTCTACAGGAAACTGGTGGCTTTAACCGGCCAGTCTCCCAGAGAGTTTATAAGAACCATCCGGCTCAACAAGGCGGCCGAACTGCTCAGTCGCCCGGGAGTTCAGATAAGCGAAGTTGCAGCGGAAGTCGGCTTTAGCAGTGTTTCCTACTTTTCAAAGAGTTTCCTCGAAAAATTCGGGGTTTCGCCCAGTCAATACCATTCCTGAGCTGATTCCAGGCTGGTTAACCGTGAAATCAACGTGTGTTACAATTTTTTCAACATGGGTTTTTCAACAATTAGATCCGGCAGTGCACTTTTGTTGACAACAAACGATTGTCATGTCCAACAAAATTCCATCTGTTTACCCGCCTAAAATTGCTGTTTTCGATTTAGTGAATCCCCCTTTTAAAGCGGGTAACGGGAACACGGGTGGTGCGGTTTATTCATCCAAAGCCGGGCGGCGTCACATCATGCGCCGAAGCGGTTCAGCAGGAAACAGCGCTGCCGTCAATTTTGCGTCAACAGGGAAGACGAATAGAATTGCGGTATTAGTGGAAAGTTTGTCGCATGCGCACAATAACGAAATTATTTCAGGAATTGAGGCGGTAGCCGGAAAAACCGGATATGAAGTTGCAATCTTAAACCTGCCGGTTAAGCCGGCGTTCCTTACAAACCTGGGCAGCTTCGATGGATGTATCGTTTGTTGTTCAGACGGATCGATTGCCGATCTTGATTTTTTGCGCGAAATAGCTAAACCGGCTGCTATCGTTGGTAATACATGTCACATTGATGGATTTCATAATATAAAAATCGACTACCAAAAAGGAGCTCATCTCGCAGCGAATCACTTACTTGAAAAAGGATGCGAGGATATTGCGATGATTGCAGCAGTAAACGGCAATGGAGCGGTCAGCCTCGACCAGTACCTGGGCTATCGCGATGCGTTGAAAATGTCGGGGAAACAGTGGCGGGAACCCCTGACGGTAACGGAGGCAAGCATGGAGGCAGGCATGGAAGTGGCCGCAACAATGTTCACGCACGGTAAGCTTCCCGATGGAGTATTCATTAATAACGACTGGGTAGCAGCCGGTTTTTTAAAGTTCCTAAAAACAGCCGGCACCAAACTTTCAGAAAATATAGCAGTGATTGGTTCTGGCAACGAATTCTTATGCCAGATGGTGGCTCCGGCGATGTGTTCAATAGATTTTCAAAAAGGGTTAGCCGGATCGACAGCAATGAACATTTTACTGGATCACATCATCCGCAAGCAGCCTTTAATCAGTGATAGCGTTACCATAATTGAACCTGCCATAGCAACCGGAGTGTGAGGAACATCAAAAAACAACCGATGCCTTATCATTAGCTAATCATCCCGGCACCTGGCGGGAAAGAACTCCTTTACTGCCGGGAGGAGGACTCTCTGACAACCAAACGGGCTTGCAAAACAGTTTTAGAGATCTTTGGCATTTCTGGATTTTCAATCTGCAGTAATATATTTTGAGCCGCTACACGGCCGATTTCATACCCCGAGTACGTAATACTTGAAAGACTGGGATCGATAAGCATCGCAATGGGGTCGTCGTTAAAGCCTACAATTGCTATGTCTTCCGGAACCCTCCGTCCCGCTTTTTTCAAACCGGCAATACAGCCTGCTGCGCAATAATCATTCTCAAAAAGCAGCCCGTCGGGAGGGTTGTTCATTTTTAGAATATGATCTGCCACCTGTTTACCGGACTCTATGCTACTCAGGTCCTCAAAAAGCAAAAGCGCTTCTTTAGGATCGGGATCGCATTCCGACAGCGCTTTTTTGTAACCGGCATACTTGTCTGCGTAAATACCATGGCGGGTATTCCGGGTTACATGGGCCACCTTCTTACAGCCGGCTTCTATCAAATGCTTAGTAGCGATATAGGCAGCCTGAGCATGATCGATTACGATCATAGAACTATCGGTAGCATCAGGCACGTTATCAAAATATATTAGCGGTACTTTCTTTTTAATATGCGGGTCAAGATGTGCGGGGTTTTGGGTATGATCGGCTAGTGACACCAGCAGGCCGTCGACCCGGTTGTCCATCAACATTTTCAGGGCTGAAATTTCTTTATCAACCTGACCGTAAGTTTGCCCGATAATAATATTGTACCCTCTGGTACTTAGCATGTCTTCCAAACCTGATATGGCGGAGGATACAAAATGATTGGTAAGCCGGGGTATCAGAATCCCGATCAAATAGCTTCTTTTATTCCTCAGGCTGCGGGCAAAGGGGTTGGTTTGATATCCCATTTTCTGTGCCATTTGCTGAACCTTATGGCGCGTTTTAAGCTTTACCTTAGGGTCATTCTTCAAAGCACGACTAATGGTTGAAGATGCTAAATCTAATTCCCTGGCGATATCATATATGGTGACTTCTTTCTCTTCCATAAAAATACAGGTATAAAAATACTCTTTTTCCCATTTTTGCGAACCAGAATTATTGGGAAGCGCCCGTGCCGGAACCGATCAACAGTTTTTAACCATTATTGTTGTGTTCTTCAGGCCATTCTTTAAGGAATGTGTATCATCAATATGTATCATTTAACAGCGAGGTTGTAATGGAAACTACCATGTAAAGCAGGCACTCCTGATCCTGCAAGTTCGGAAGAAGATGGCACTACGGAAATAGTATCCTGCGATTTCGGCCCGGGATCTTTCATCCTTACTTGCCGGCAGGGAGAACGGCGGCAGTTTGAAGTGAGGCTTCTTGCAGCCGCCTTTACAGCATTTTTATTTCTCTAAAAGCATGTGGCGTTTTACGGGAGTATATATCAGTACTGTGTACCTCTGATCCTTGGTTCGGCGCATAGTTCTTATTAAAATCCCCAAATTGAATGGAAGATTCGCAAAGTGATCCATCGTGCCGGCCGATAATTTCCACGCCGGCGGGAGTATGGTACTACCAATCAACGGACAAAAAACGGATGAGTGATAACAAATACCCGGTGACGCAGATAGCGGCTAAACATGATTCGTTTTGTAGCTTTACGGAAAAGTGGCGGCGCAAAAATTACACTTACATACATTTAACAATTATAAAGAGCAATACATTCATTCTTGGTATACCTTTGGATTAGAGCCTTCTTGTTCTTCCTTCGTTAGTCTCAGATGATTATACAAGGATAATCTCCATTTGTAAACCCGGCTATTAAATTATTATGATATTACTTTGGCTAACCTTGCTGATGTTGATCGCAGGATTAATGGCTCTCCTTATCTACTTATACCGTCAATTACAGCTGGCGCGTCGCCGCATCCGGGTTTTGGAAACTTTAGAAGCAGAAAAAGATAAATTGTTTACCGTAATTGGTCACGATCTCAATGGATTCGTTCACATGGGGCATGCAGGCTTACAACTGTACCGGCTGGGAACTTTGACCCAGGAAGAAGGGCAAGCTTTATTGGATGAAATGGAAGAAAAATTCTATACGGCTTCTGTAACGCTCCAAAGTCTTCTAAACTGGGGTAAATCGCTTTTTAAGGGTTTAACAATAAATCCGGGTGTTTTTGATGGCGTTGAATTAATACACGCCGAGCTCAACCTGGCGAAGGCAACTATCAAAAACAAGCACATTACTGTTATTAACAACATGCCCGGCCAGCTACCGGTATATACAGATCTGGACCATTTCAAGTTTGTCATCCGCAACCTGGTTTCAAATGCTGTAAAATTCTCCCGGGCCGCCGGTACTATTACTATGGGCACTATGGATAAATACCATGAAGGATTTGTGGCGATCGTAGTTACGGACAGTGGCATTGGTATGTCGAAGGAAAAATTGAAACAGGTGTTCTTTACTTTCGGCACCAGTACAGAAGGTACGGCTAAAGAAAAGGGCAACGGTATTGGATTGATGCTGTGCAGGGAATATGCCAGGCAGAATGGGGGAGAGTTATGGGCGGAGAGCAAGGATGGAGCAGGCACTTCGTTTTACTTTGCGGTAAAAACCCATTTGCATCACCTGAAATATCCGTTGCAATTGGATTAGTGTGAAAAACATGCATCCGGGGAGGCTACCGGATTATATTACCATGTTTGGGCATCCTGAAAATTGCCGGTAGCTCCGGAATATTAAAGACAAAAATACTCAAAAAAAGGGAAGCATATCGCTTCCCCGTCGAATCTCATTTGCTAGCAGGGCTTGCTATGAAACCGGGTTAAACAGTTTCAACGAGATCCTGTGTTAAGGGCTAATCCTTGGGCTATACCAATTAAGGTTTGAATAAATTGTAAAACTGTCATTTATAAATTTTGGCCTTGAATCTTCGGGGTATGTTATTTTCAATCGTATCACCCTGTTGATATTGGGCGCTCCTGTTTCTGTTCCGCCACCTATATCTTATGTCTAAAACATTAGGCCGCCATTATTATGCCATATACCGGTTTTTTAAAAATTTATCAGCAATAGTGATAAATATATCAACTATAGATATATCAACTATAGATATATTGGGCCGGTAATTAGTAACCGGTTGAAAAATAGCCCGGAACCTTGAAGAAAAGTTTTTCGCTTTTATGTCCTCTATGGGGTATTGTATAGCGGGTCACAACTCCTGAAAAAGCAGGTTTCATTTATTTGTAAAGACGCTGCGGGCAAGGTTGTGCAATTGA
>JBQGCI010000134.1:0-8112 GCA_052038405.1 Acinetobacter pittii | reverse complement strand
AAATTTTAGTGACTATATTTTTAAGTACGGTTAGTTCTTCTTCGGTTACATTCATAGCATCTGCAAGTCGCTGCGGAATGTCTTTTGCTTGCTCCCGGAGTGCCTTACCTTTAGGCGTTAGGGACAGCTTTACTACCCGTTCATCATCCTTACCCCTACTTCGGATGATCATATCCTTTTGCTCTAAACGTTTTAATAATGGTGTTAAAGTGCCGGTATCTAAAAGCAGCTTTGATCCTAACTGACCAACAGTCTGCTCTTTTTCTTTCCATAAAACCATTAACACAAGATATTGGGGATAGGTGATATCCAACTCATCTAACAATGGCCGATACTGATTGACTATCTCTTTCGCCAAACTATACACAGGAAAGCAAACCTGGTTGGTAATATGTAACGCATCGTTCATGATTTTTCTTTTACGATACAAAGATAGGTTAATTATATTGTGTAAAATATAATTTTGCAAAACATTTTATTTAGCTCCTATATTTTCCTACCTTTTAACAAACGGTTGGCTGCAATCGCCTGGCGTACTTCTCCTTTCCTGCATTTACTGATTCAATTAAAATGAAGATCAGGTATATCATTGTGTGAGATGAGCAGGTAGCTTTGAGAAAGTATTGAGGCTTTATATACAGGCATATGTTTTTTTGGAGTTAGCCTGCAGCTTCTCCAACGGCACGGATGCCCTTCATTTTTTAAAGAGCAGTACATTTCCCTGGCATTACCGGATATTGATATCTCTGCGTTAAAGGCATTTAAATGGTAAAGCAACCAGACGGTTCGCTGTATTTGACAATTTTCAAGATTGCCTGTGTTCAAAAGTAAATACTACTTAAAAGTTTGGAGATGATCATATAAGTATCGACGGTGATGCCATTCCGTTGAGCGGGTCAAAAAACAAGAAGCAACAGCGTGTTTTGAACAGAAAATAATTAACAGGACTTACACGGCATCCTTCTCTGAACTTTCTGCTGGAATTAACGCTATGTTTAGGTAAAAGCAATGTTAGCTGAAATCGATCAGAGACAACCCTTTTCAGCTTCAGGTGTCACAAACGCTCCTTTCGTTTCTACAACATGGTTGCCCCAATTGGTTATAGCTTCTAATACAGGAATAAAACTCTGACCAAAATCAGTTAGTTTGTAAACCACTTTTACAGGCGGCTTGGTACCATAAACCTGGCGATGGATCAATCCATCTTTCTCTAATTGTTTAAGTTGCAAACTTAAGGTCATCTCAGTGACAGCAGGCATTTCTTTGCGAAGCTCGCTATAACGCTTGGGCTCATCCTTCAAATGATACAGGATTACCGTTTTCCATTTTCCGCCAATCAAATCCATAGCAAGGCTTACAGTGCATGGGTAAGCCTTCCCTTTAAGTAGTACATGATCGCCAAGGCATTCTAATGGTTTCATCTGGTCTTCTTTTTAGCCTATCCCTATTGATAGTTATTGTAAATATAGTGTACTCAAAATAGTTTTGTAACTATAAAAATTATAGTATGTCATTGATTATTTTAGCGCACCCCGATCTATCGGCGTCTATCGCCAATAAAACAGTCGTAGAAGAATTGACGCGGAATGCAACAGACCTGGAAGTACGGGATTTGTATAACCTGTACCCTGATTTTAAAATTGACGTGAAAGCGGAGCAGGACGCGCTGCTAAGGCATAATAATATTGTCTTTCAATACCCGTTTTATTGGTACGGCATGCCTGCAATGCTTAAACACTGGTTTGATCTTGTTTTCGAACATCAATTTGCTTACGGATCAAAGGGAGACAAACTAAAAGGTAAAAATTTTATACCCAGCGTTACTGTCGGTTCTTCGCAGGAGAGTTATACGGCTCTGGGCTTTCAGCATTTCCGGGTATATGAATTCTGTAAAAACCTGGAGCAGACAGCTTACCACACTCAAATGACCTATATCGAACCGTTGTTTATTTATGGAACCTCGTTAGCTGCGGGTTATCGGGAAGCAGAAATAAAAGAAAATGCCAAACGCCAGGCCCATAAACTGATTGAAAGGATAAGGATATTGGAATAGAGGATGCCTTGCCGGATTTTTGCTTCTTAACCCGGGCGAAGGATGAACAGCCGGTTATTGCGAAAAAAGTTTCCTGTACAGCTACTTATGGTTTCGTTCCTGCAAACTTGTATATGAACCCAAGTTTGGTTAATTTTGCAACTCACTTTCCACGAAGTTCAAACGCACTTATTATAATGATCCATTTCTTTCAGAACCCCAAACACATTGTTTACGGCGTTCAAACACAAAATGAGCTAGCTCAGGAAGACGTACAAAAGTTAAACTGGCTGTTCGGCAATGCCCAAAAACTAGAAACCTCTACACTTACTCATTATTATGTGGGTCCCCGCGCGGCGATGATTACCCCCTGGAGCACCAATGCCGTGGAAATCACACAGAATATGGGTATCACAGGCATCATCCGTATTGAAGAATTTCAGCCGGTGCCGGCAGATTTCAAAGATTTTGACCCGATGACTTCCCAGAAATACGCAGCTTTAACGCAGGATATGTTTACGATACAAATCGCTCCTGAACCTATACTGGAAGTTGACGATATAGATGCATATAATAAATCGGAAGGTCTGGCACTCAGTCTGGAGGAAGTGGAATACCTGAATCAGCTTTCCGTTAAAATCGGCCGAAAACTCACAGATTCTGAAGTTTTTGCTTTTTCCCAGGCCAATTCGGAGCATTGCCGCCATAAAATTTTTAATGGCAGCTTTGTGATCGATGGTGAGGAAATGCCAACTTCATTGTTTAAGCTGATCAAAAAAACTTCCGAAACCCATCCCAATGATATCATTTCGGCGTATAAAGACAATGTAGCTTTTGTGAAAGGCCCTGTTGTAACGCAGTTTGCCCCAAAATCGCCCGACAAACCTGATTATTACGAAGAAAAAGAATTTGAGTCGGTTTTATCGTTAAAGGCTGAAACCCATAATTTCCCTACAACTGTCGAACCTTTTGCTGGCGCAGCAACCGGATCCGGCGGAGAAATCCGGGACCGGCTGGCAGGCGGCCAGGGCGCTTTACCTTTGGCGGGTACTGCTATCTATATGACAGCTTACTCCAGGCTGCAGGAAGACCGTCCGTGGGAAAAAGCCATGGAAGAGCGTCAGTGGTTGTACCAAACACCCATGGATATCCTGATCAAGGCGTCCAACGGCGCTTCTGACTTTGGCAACAAATTCGGTCAGCCTTTGATCACAGGGTCGGTATTGACTTTTGAGCATGAACACTTCGATGAGCTGAGTGGAACTACCAGGAAGCTGGGTTATGATAAAGTGATCATGCAGGCGGGCGGCGTTGGGTATGGAAAGCTGGAGCAGGCAAAAAAGTTCACGCCTAAAGAAGGCGATAAGATTGTCATCCTCGGCGGCGAAAACTATCGTATCGGGATGGGCGGCGCTGCGGTATCATCGGCAGACACCGGCGCTTTTGGCTCTGGCATAGAATTAAACGCCATTCAACGATCTAACCCCGAAATGCAGAAGCGTGCAGCTAACGCTATTCGTGGATTAGTAGAATCGGATCACAACCCCATTGTTTCTATTCACGATCATGGTGCAGGCGGGCATTTAAACTGCCTGTCTGAATTAGTGGAAGAAAAAGGAGGTTTAATCGATTTGGATCAACTACCGGTTGGCGACCCTACCCTTTCGGCCAAAGAAATTATCGGTAACGAATCGCAGGAAAGAATGGGGCTGGTTATAGGTGAGAAAGATATTGAGATACTCCAAAAAGTAGCCGACCGGGAGCGTGCGCCTATGTATACAGTGGGTGAAGTTACAGGTGACCACCGTTTCATCTTCCAATCCAAATCCAAAGGCGACAAACCCATGGATTATGCACTGGAAGACTTCTTCGGCTCTTCTCCTAAAACCATCATGAAAGACAGTAAGATTCATCGTAATTACGAAGGGTTGTCCTATGATGTTCGAAATGTACCGGCTTATTTAGAGCAGGTTTTGCAACTGGAAGCGGTAGCCAGTAAGGACTGGTTAACCAATAAAGTAGATCGTTGCGTGGGTGGCCGCGTTGCCAAACAGCAATGCGCCGGTCCGTTACAGCTTGCTTTGAATAATGTAGGCGTGATGGCGCTCGATTATAAATCTACCGAAGGTATTGCTACCACGGTGGGGCATGCTCCGTTAACCGCCCTGGTTGACCCGGCAGCCGGATCGAGAAATGCCATTGGAGAAGCTTTGTCTAATATTGTTTTTGCACCTATCAAAAACGGGCTCAAAGGCATTTCGCTTTCAGCTAACTGGATGTGGGCCTGCAACAACCCTGGCGAAGACGCAAGACTATATGAAGCGGTTAAAGCCTGCTCCGATTTTGCGATTGCCTTGGGCATCAACATTCCTACCGGCAAAGATTCTCTGTCAATGAAACAGAAATATCCCGATGGTAATGTTATAGCTCCCGGTACAGTAATCATTTCTGCTGCGGGTAACTGTACAGATATTAATAAAGTGATAGAACCCGTATTACAAAAAAACGCCGGTTCGGTTTACTATATCAATTTAACAAAAGATGTATTCCAGCTCGGCGGTTCTTCTTTTGCACAAGTCATTAATAAAATCGGCAATGAAGTAGCCTCTGTTAAAGATGCTGACTACTTCGCCAGGGCTTTCAACGCTATACAGGATGCTATTAATAATGGACTGATCGCAGCCGGACATGACGTAGGATCAGGAGGGTTGATCACCACTTTACTCGAAATGTGTTTTGCCGATGTAAACCTGGCAGCCAATTATGACTTAAGTGGATTAAACGAAGCAGACACCGTGAAAGCTTTGTTTAACGAGAATATCGCGGTAGTACTACAGGCTAACAACAATGAAGCCCTGGAAGCACTATTTACTGAGGCGGGAATTGAAGCGATTAAGATAGGAACCGTAGTAGCAGACAATACTGTTACTGTTAAGAACAACGCTGACAGCTTTAGCTTTGATGTAGCTGCTACGCGCGATACCTGGTATCAAACCTCATTCCTTTTAGACCAGAAACAATCTAAAAACGGAACCGCACAGGAGCGCTATAACAACTATAAAAATCAGCCGCTGCAATACCGGTTCCCTGCACAGTTTAACGGGAAAAAGCCGGTGATCGAAACGTCAAAGCCTCGTCCCAAAGCCGCCATTCTTCGCGAAAAGGGTTCTAATTCGGAGCGTGAAATGGCCCATGCCATGTACCTGGCGGGGTTTGATGTAAGAGACGTACACATGACGGATCTTATCACCGGACGGGAAACGCTGGAAGACATACAATTCATTGGCGCTGTTGGCGGATTCTCCAACTCGGATGTACTGGGCTCTGCAAAAGGATGGGCGGGCGCCTTCCTGTACAATGAGAAAGCCAGGACAGCCTTGGATGAGTTCTTTGCACGTCCCGACACCTTATCTGTTGGCATTTGTAACGGCTGCCAGTTGTTCATGGAGCTGGAGCTGATCAACCCTGATCATAAAGTACACGGAAAAATGCTGCACAATAATTCAGGCAAGCATGAATCTAATTTCGTTTCCGTAAAAGTGCAGGAAAATAAATCTATCATGTTGAAATCCTTAGCTGGTGCGACATTGGGTGTATGGATCTCTCATGGTGAAGGTAAGTTCAACCTTCCTGAAGCAGAAGGTGAATACGATATCGTAGCTAAATATGCCTACGATCAGTATCCCCACAATCCTAATGGTTCGGATTACAATACCGCCATGTTGTGTGATACAACGGGCAGACACCTGGTTACCATGCCGCATATAGAACGCTCTATATTCCAATGGAACTGGGCGCACTACCCTGCCGGCAGAAAGGACGAAGTAAGTCCGTGGATTGAAGCCTTTGTCAATGCCCGCCAATGGATTGAAGCGCAAAACAGGTAAACAACCATTTTTCAAAAACTCTTTCACTACCATTGAAAGAGTTTTTTTATGCAACAAGGGAAAATTGGCTACCCTTAAAGGTAGCAGTTGTCAAATCAGCCATGGCTGCGGTTGCGTAGGATTTTTTCAAATTTTGATGTTTTAGCACGGAGAAATGCCACGGAAGCCATGTGGCAGAAAAAATACGACGCGCCCATAGCTGCTACAGGAATAGCCATTCTATAAAAGAATCGTAAGTTTGTGACAAACATTTATCCATGAAACAATCTCATTATCTGATACTGAGCATGGCCCTTTTATGCAGTGCCTGCGGTAATACAAAAATGGCCACACAGGCCAATGAAACATCATCCCCCATGACTTCAACTTCACTCACTGGTAACAAATGGAAGCTGATCGAATTGAACGGACAACCGGTTGCTGATCGCGTCAATGATAAGGAACCGTTTATTGAGTTTGATGACACAGATAAGCGGTACACGGCTTCAGGCGGATGTAATGGCCTGGGAGGCACCTATGCAATCACCGGTGAAGGACGAATTACGTTTAGCCAGGGCATGTCTACCATGATGGCCTGCGAGAATATGACGATCGAAAACCAATTAAAAGAAGTGTTCGGAAAGGCAGATAACTTTACCGTAAGCAACAATATACTGTCTTTAAACAAAGCCAGGATGGCGCCACTGGCAAAGTTCCAGGCAACTGACAACGGGAACGCTACCAGCCAGCTAAATGGCACCTGGGAAGTGGACTATATTTCGGGGCCACGTATCGCTTTTGATGGCTTGTACCCTGATAAAAAGCCCACTATGACATTTAACCTTCCAGACAGTATAGCTACCGGCAACAGTAGTTGCAACAACTTCCGTTCTTCGGTTAAAATAGAAGGCAGCAATATAAAATTTGGTATGCCTGCCAGCACGCGGATGGCTTGCCCGGGAGCAGGAGAAAGTACCTTTTTCAAAACATTGGAAAGCGTTAATAAATTCAGCTTGTCGGGAAACACATTAAATCTTATTATGGGAGATGTAGCGGTGATGCGGCTTCAAAGAAAATAACTTTACTAATGCATAGCAATAAAAAAACCCATGGTTTCAATCATGGGCTTTTTCATTGAACACTCATTCAATTTATTTATCTTTTTGTTAATTTATACACTTCTGTTCCTGCCAGTAAAAAACAACCCAAACCATAATCTTCAAAATCGGGAGTACTGGTATAAGTTACCGGCTGACCATCTTTAGGCTCTTTGCCGGTGCCTTGCACATATCCTAAAAATCCATTTTTATGTACCGCGTCTTTCACCATGGTATTCCAGGCCTTGGTAAGAGATGGCTGGTAAGTCTTTTTATCCAATATCCCCTTTCTCACCCCCCAGGCAAAGCCGTAAGTGAAGCAGGCAGTGCCCGTAATTTCTTTCCCGCCATAATGATTTGGATCATGCAGGCTGGCAGTCCACAAACCGTCCGGGCGCTGTATTTTAACCAGAGCCGCACACATATCTTTAAAATCCTGCAGGTACTCTGCATAATGAGGATCAGACTTCGGCAACTCCTCCAACACGCGCACCAGGGCCATCAGCACCCATCCGTTACCGCGGCTCCAATAGCAATCTTCGCCGTTGGGCTCTTTATAAGGCGGATCAAAATCCTTATCTCTCCACCATAAATGATCTTCACGATTGTATAGCCCTTTATCTCCATGGCTATTCTTTGTGTAGGCATACATGTCGTACATCTTATCGAAATACTTCGTATCGTTGTATAAGTTGCCCAATTTAGTAAATACCGGCATACCCATTTGAATCGCATCTATCCAGCTCCAGTCATCATTCTTTCCGCTGGCCATTACATTATCAATACTGGTTTTAATGTCTTTAATACGTTCTTCCTTTTTATCGATCAGATAAAGGTCAATATAAGTCTGACCGCAGCAATGATTATCAGCATTTTTAGTTGCTGTGCCTCCGTTCAATCCCCATTTATGTTTCTCTCCCCAATCTACTGCATAATCATAATATTTTTTTTGGGGGTCAATGGTATTCAACGCCATTAAACCTTCATAATAAACAGCCCTCGTCCAGATATTACTGGGCCTTTCTTTGTTGGTGATGATACTCTTACCCGGATCGGGCCACTTATTCATGAAATACTGGTTGGTAAGTCGCAGCGTTTGAAGAATGTTTTTCTTCGA
>JBQGCI010000133.1:0-20233 GCA_052038405.1 Acinetobacter pittii | reverse complement strand
TCCTTTTGCGATCCCCAACTACATTTAGTGATTTTCTTTTTGACAATTTTATAGGTTTCGGATGATTGTTGCGTCGCATTTTTATATCGGTTTATTGTTCCGTTAGTTTTTAATTCAATATAGGTGCCATTTCCGGGTTGGTAGTTAACTGTTGTTATACCTGGTTCATGATGTACTGAAGTACGTATTTCCCAGGTGCCGTATAATTGACTTTCTAATCTTTCTTTTTTACAGGAGCTTGCGAGCAAGATGAGGAACGCTAAGGATAGAATGGTTTTCATATATGTGTTTTTACATAGGACGTAGATGCCTGAAAGAATGCAACCGATAAATAAAAAAACCGGCGCGAGGCCGGTTTTAAATATTTTGTATAGTGAACTTAGAACGTATATCTCAAGGTTAAAGTCCACGTACGACCCAAACCAAAATAAACCTGGTTCGCATCTGCTATACCTTTATATAATCGACCTGTAGATTCGTAAGTTCCTTTACTCGGGTCATTGGCAACTATGTTGTCCGTCGCCTTAATGACGGTAGTAGCATCTGATAGATAGATGGCATGAAATAAATTGTTGACATTAAATCTAAGACGTAGGTTTTTATTGTTCTTTAAGAAGAACTTATAGGATAAACCTGCGTCCATGATGTTGTAGGCCGGCAACTCTAAATTATCCTTTACCACTCTTGTAGCATAGTTGTTAGCATAATACCTCCAGTCTGCATCTACTGATAGTCCTTTTACGATGTCATATTTACCCCCTAAGCCCAATGTTGTTTGAGCCGAACCTCCAACTTTACCGCCATCTACATCAGTGCGGCTCTCTTCAAGGAATTCAAGTCCTTCGTTTCTCAAAGTAGCTAATACATCGCCGTTATATTCCCAGTTACCTAAGGAAACAAAGCCCGTAACATTCAATTTGTTTATAGGTCTTAAAACAAAATCTAACTCAACACCGGTATGCACTTGTTCTACACCCTGGTTAGATGTATATACGAAATCTCCTGCTGGAACAGTAATACCGCTACCATATGTTTTATCAGCACTTAGTCTTGTAGAAGTTGTGGTAACCCTGTCGCTCCATGAGGTTCTGTATGCGTTAACTGATGCTGTGAAAACCGGCGATGTAAAACTATAACCTAACTCCAAGCCTAAAATCTTTTCGTTTGAAGTCAAAGGGTTTATTTCGTTGGTGAAATTAAGGTATATGTTGTCGTGGTAGGGTTGGCGTGAGTAGTATCCGGCATTTGCGTAAACTACATGATTTTGTGCAGGCTTGTAACTAGCTCCCCCTTTGACGTTAAAACCCAAGTTATTTACTTTGTCAGCATCTCGAAATTCCGGCAGATAGTCATAAATATCTTGTCTCTTGTGAGATTGAGTAGAAACAGCTCCTTGGAAAAAAGTTGAGAAAGCATCTGTAGCATATTCCAACTGACCAAAAAGTCCGCCATACGTAATGTTTTCACCATAGTCATAGTCGATTTTTTGATTATCGTCTATTGTATTGAAAAATGCCTTCCATGGATCAGGCTTCATTGACTGATTTACGGTATTCGTTGTTAATTGAGAAGCTGGCGAATGATCTGCACCTCTCAACCCTCTTCCTTCTGTCCACCCCTCTAATCCCAAAAAGTTGGCAACTTGTCTGTAATGAGATCCTTTGTAGGTTCTCAGGTCCATACCTACATTTAATTTAAGATTTTCGCTGAGCTTCTTGCCTAGATTTGATACAACTCCATACCAAGCGTGATTATTCATGGAAGAACGGATGAGATAGTTCCCTTTAGCCTGACTGCCGATTCCATCTGGTGTACCAGTGGTATTTTTGGCATAGACAGAATCGAAAAGATACTGTCCGTTGGCATCAACTTTTCTGGATGTGCTGCTGCCATAGTTTCCGGTTCCCCCACCTCTACCCCAAGAAGCATAGACAACTGTTGATAAATCTGTTGTTGAATTGATATTAAAGTCCCAGTTGAAGTTGGCAACCGGCTTGTGATAAAAGTTTCTTCTTTCAGAAAGATATTCTCCGTTTAAGTAGCCCCAGTTACCATTATATTTACGTCCATATTTCTGATAGTCAGTAATATTGTCTGCAAAGTTCTGGTCATGCCATTGGGGTGCTCCAGTCAAAAGGAAATTGAAATTATGTCTATCAGACGGTTTATACCCGATTGATAAAAAATAGTTTTGTCCTTGTCCTCTCGTTCCGTCATTATATCCATCTCCCTGCCAATGAGAAAGCAAAATACTCGCTCCCCAACCATTCTTATTTAGCCCCGTATTGTAGCCTATGGTACCTTTATAATAGTTATCGTTAGCGACACCAAAAGAAGCAAAACCACCCTGCCTCATCTCCGTTGCCTTAGTTACAAAGTTCACAGTACCGCCAACAGACGATATTGCTAATTTTGATGAACCTAAACCTCTTTGTATCTGAATGGCATTGGCGATATCTGACATGCCAGACCAGTTGGACCAATAAACCAGGCCGTCTTCCATGCCATTTATTGGCTGACCATTCAATAAATAAGCCGTGTTATCCTGGCCGAAACCGCGTACAAATACACGTGAATCTCCAAAACCGCTGGCTTGGTTACCAATGTAAACCGAAGGTGTATTAACCATTGCCTGGGTAACATCTCCCGTTCCTATTTTGTCCTGTATATCAGTGCCCTTAATTGTTGATACCGCTATAGGAGTGGCTCTGTCTCTCGCCAGGTCGATAACTCCTTTACCCACTACTACAATTTCTTCGAGACTTGTAGACTCGGTTTTTTTAAAAACTATAATTCCTAAATTCGATACAGTTCCGTTTTCAGTAATTTTAAATGCAATAGTCTGTACATCGTAGCCAACATGGGAAAGCTTAATACTACCGGATTTTTGCGTTACCGCAACTGAAAACGTGCCGTCCTCCAAAGTTACAGTCCCTGGTCCGGATGATGGTGTAATCGTGACACCTGGTACAGGTTGATTGGTTTCAGAATCCAATACTCTTCCAGTAACAGATTGTGCCTTTATTGCAGCCGATAAAAATACCAGCGCAATAAAAAAGAAAATTTTCTTTAGCATAGAAAAAATAATTTTAAGGCGCAAAGAAACGCAATAAATTTTAACATTTCGGGCACTAATGTTAACAAATTGTAACCTCGCTTTAACATATTCAGATATTGATTAACATCAAGATTAGAGGAATTCAAGGTTCTCACGCCATGGTGTTAACAATAATTTAATGTTGTCAACCTCGTTTTATACAAAAACGAAAAAACCTGTCAAATATTTGACAGGTTGAAAAAAGTGGGATACCGGAAGACTTTATAAATAACTCAGATTTGTTTGAGGCGTTAGCTCCAGAAGGGTTTCGTACATGAGTCGGATCGTATTTTCGATATCATCTTTGTGGATCATTTCTACCGTTGTGTGCATATAACGTAAAGGCATCGATATTAAAACCGAGGGACAACCATCATTAGCATAGGCAAAAGAATCGGTATCGGTGCCGGTGCTGCGGCTTAAAGCCCGCCACTGTACCGGGATTTTTTGGTCCTCCGCTACTTTTTCTACAAAAGCCAGCAATTTGTTATGGATGGCCGGTCCGTAAGCCAGCGAAGGCCCCTTGCTGCAGGCTACATCTCCTTCTATCCGTTTATTGATCATAAAATGGCCCGTATCATGTGTTACGTCTGTCACAATGGCCACATCCGGTTTAATACGCCGGGCGATCATTTCGGCACCACGCAGGCCAATTTCTTCCTGTACCGCATTCACTATATATAAACTATAAGGTAGTTTCTTCTTGTTTTCTTTTAAAAGACGTGCTACTTCGGCAATCATAAAACCTCCGATGCGATTATCAAAGGCGCGGCCTACATAAAAATCGTTCGCCAATTCATCAAATCCATCCTGGTAGGTAACCACAGCTCCCACATGTATGCCCAGCTCCTCCACTTCTTTTTTGCTCCTTACGCCACAATCGATACATACATTTTCCACCTTGGGTTGGGTTTCGTTTTCCTTTCCGATACGGGTATGTATGGCCGGCCAGCCGAATACGCCTTTAACAACGCCTTTCTTGCCATGTACATTCACTCTCAGTCCCGGCGCGATCTGGTGATCTACACCGCCATTGCGTTTCAGGAAGATCAGGCCGTTATCGGTTACATAATTTACGAACCAGCTGATCTCATCCGCATGGGCCTCTATTACCACTTTAAAAGGCTGGCCGGGATTAATAATACCCACGGCTGTGCCGTAAGGATCGACAAACTGCTCATCGATATAAGGATCCAGGTAATTTAACCAAAGCTTTTGTCCCCAGGTTTCAAAACCTACAGGAGAGGCGTTATTAATATAGTCTTTCAAAAATGCCATAGACGCACCTGTCATCACAGCGTTGGTTTTATCTCCTTTTTTCTTTGTATTCTTTGCTTTAGCCATATAACTTGTATTAGCTTCAAACGTACAAGAAATTTTTCATTCCTAAAACCTCCGGAGCTTATCTTCCTTGTAAACCTTTCAATTTTCCACCAATCAATTATTCTTCCATGCAGCTTTCCAACCAAAATGTTCGTCACTTAAAAAAAAGAATCAGATGAAGCGATTTTTGTTACCCATCATCCTGGTAGTTGCTTTATTTTTAGTAGATCATGTGGCGCAGGCGCAACGGGGACGTATTTACCGTGGTTACCCGGTGTACCGGGGCCGGCCTATGGTTTCGATTGGTATCGGAGGTGTTTTTGGGGGATACTATGGTCCAAGGGTGTTCAGAGGCTATGGCTGGGGACCCGGTGCCGGTGTTCATGTAGGTGTGATGGTTCCTCCTCCGGGATCCTCGGTTCGGGGATTACCTCCCGGTGCCATAAAAAGAGAAATTAACGGCATTACCTACTATTACCGGAATGATATGTATTTCCGCGAACTGAAGGAAGGCGGATTTGAAGTGGTGGAGGCGCCGATAGGAGCTGCCCTGTACCGCATACCTCCCGGTGCTGAACTCAGGAAAATTGAAGGACGGCACTATTATGAAAAGAACGGCACTTTGTACGAAAGGGAAACGGACAGAAATGGCCGCGTGATCTATATAATAGCAGGTAAAAATGGTGTTTTGAGTGATGATGCCGCTTACGAGGACGATGACTATGACGAACTGCCTAACCGCGCAGCGGCGAACGAAGACGCCCGGCCAAACCTGCCTGTAGTTCGCAATGGGAATGAGTCCGTTGAATCATCGGAAGGCGCCTATTCGGTAAGGCCGCAGGTGGGCGACCGTTTCGAACAGTTGCCACGTGACAGCCGGGAGGTAAACCGCGATGGCAGGAAGTTGTTTGTATCGCCTAACGGTGTTTATTATAAGGAAGTTAAAGAAGGGGGCATAACCGAATATGAAGTGGTAGATGTAAAATAAGAGAATATCTGCTGATTGTTTTTATTGTTGATGATAACCGCCTGTAAAAGGCGGTTTTTTATGACTGCCCGGGCAACGGAGCCATGTTGGCTTATCTTAAATTCATTCTTACACTAAATAGCACCTGCGCGGGGCGGAGTGTAAAACGCGTGATATTGGTTTGAATGGTATTGATCAGCACCTGTTCATATTCTTTTGTATTGAGTATATTCATCCATTTCAGTTCCAGGTCAATGTTACGTTTACTTACAGTTTGCCTGTAAGAGACATCCAGGAACCGGTTATCGAACTGTTGCTGTGAAATGGAGTAGCGGTTCCAATCTCCCGACAAATTGAACGAGCTTTTTTCAGACATATACAAACTGAATCTGGCTCCCTGTGTAAGTGTGTAGGTGAGGTTATGGGTGCCCCTGTCAACCCGCTTAGCAGATCCATAGGCCAGATTATAACCGGCTATCAGCCAGCTTACAGAACTGTTCTCTACTTGGAGACTGGCAGTTTGATTGTGGTTGACGGCGGTAAAAAGGTTATTGTTCAGGAGGTTCATGGATTCTGAGCGTGCGTAATTATAAGCTAAACCTACATTGGTGGCAGCATGCTTCAGGTATTTGCTGAAGTTTAGAAAGAGGGTATGGGTATTACCCCAATTATCCAGCAGAATGGCTGTGGATACCTGCTGGCCATTTTCTGCAATTTGCCGGGACAGCATTATATTGGAGCTGTTGTAAGAGTAGTTATACCCCGCGTTGGCATCCATATTCAGGAACAGGTTCTTATAGGTAATGCGGCTGCCCGCCCTGGTAAATGCTGCCTCTTCAATAGGAGATTGGTAGGCGTTGATGTTTAGTGCACTGAATACGTAGCCGGGGAAAATGCCGGTTAGGTTGCTAAAGCGATTGGCTCTTGCCGCGTTAGCGGAAAACGTGAATTTTTTAACGGCTAGTTCTGCAAAAAAGGATGGCTGGAAAAGCCATTTGTTCAAATCTCTTTGAAAAACCCTGTCCTCATCTTTTATATGAATGATATTATTAGATACAGGCAGGTTGAGTGAGAACCTCAGGTTTTTCTTTTTCAGGTTGACGCTAACGGATGCCTGGGCATTGAAATGGTCCATTCTCAACCTGTTGAGCCAGGGAGCATCTATAGGCTGGGTAATGCCGGCAGCGCGGGTGAGCTCCAGGTCCGTATTTAATAGTTCGTCAGCATACAAAAATCTTATGGCAGGAATGATTGTCAGGTCTTTTTTACTAAAGGTCATACTAGCCGTATTGGTGGTATTAAAAATGCCGGAACGTTTTAGCTGCCTGAGGGCCAGGGCCGATTGCATATCTTCATCGGAAAACTGCAAAGCTTTTAACGAATCTACCTGGTACCATTCCGGGTCGTGTACATAATTAATATAAGACTGAAGACTGAGCAGGCGTTTAGACTGTTTGCCCAGGGGGAATAAGGTGCTGAGAGAGTTCTGTACTGAAAAGCCATTGGCATGGGTACGCTGATAGACAGGCATACCATCCAGCGCGAGGGTAGATCGGCTATTACTTCTGTCAATGGAAAAGATCAGGTCGTTCTTAAAGAAGTTGGTGTTGGCATTCCTGTTCAGAGATAAAGTGGCTTTCGTTTGTTGTGCCCTGTCGTTTAAGTCACTTTTCCGCGTATAGTTAAGCGTGTTTAAAACGGTACCATCTGTATTAAGATTAGCGATTGAGGTGTGGGAAGCGCCTCTCAAATCCACCTCATGATAAGTATATAAAAAATTAGCCCTGGCTTCCCAATCATGTTTCAGCCCTTCCAGGAAATTAACGCCAAGGGCGTGCGACTGGTTCAACCAATACCTGCTTTGCGCAATAGACGCGGGCGGACTTACTGACGATGATCTTAAAAAGTTGCCGGTGCTATTATCCTGCGACTGGCCTATAAATCCGGATAAGTTGATGAAATTGCCGTTTTCCGAAATGATATTTTCACCGGTATTATTCGATTTAATATTAAATAAAGCCTGCCGCTGTTTGGAGAACAGCATTGGAGTCAGCTTCAGGTTCCATAGAAAAGGTGAGAGGCCTGATCCCCCTGAACCTGAACCCGTCCAGGTGACATTTTTTTTGAGTCTGATATTGATCCCGGCATTCTCAGACGGCACTTTATTTTTCAGCATGTTTACCGGCTGATTATTCTCTACAACTTCCAGTTTACTTACATCCTGGTAGGGGATTGCATTAGGAATGATCCCGTAACGTCCCTGCATCAGGTCTTTTCCTTCAACGGTAAATTGATTGATGTCTTTCCCCTGGTATTTAATCTTCCCGCTTTCGTTGATCTCCAGTCCGGGCATTCTTTTGATAACGTCGGCCAGTGAACGGTCATTTTTATTGGCGAACTGTTCTACATCGTGTGCAATGGTATCGCCTTTTCGCAGCATCATGGGGTCTTTAACGAGTACTTCTTCCAGTACCGTAGCTTTTTCTCTGGCGATAAAATGTACTTCCTGCGTTTGATTGGGAATGGTTTTGGTTTCAGTTTCGTGATTCAATAAGCTCAATTTAATTTGTATTGAATCAAAACCCGACTGCTGGGCAATAGTGAATGTTCCTTTGCCATCAGTCATTTTAAAGGCGATCACTTTATTGCTGCCAACAGGTGAGATGATAATACCGGCATTGACCAGTGGCGCTCCTGACTGATTTTTTACCGTGCCGCTAATAGTAACCTGTGCACATAGCAACATACTCATGCTCATGCAGATGAGCAAGGTGATCCATTTAATCATAAATGTGTTAGCGGTTAGTTAAGTTCCAGCCGGTTATTATTTTTCTTTTCTGCCTCGGCTCTTCGGCGCTGAGCCTGTTCGGGAGTTATTTCATTGCCATTTTGATCTTTAAATACCCGAATGGTAGCTGTACTTCCGCTTGGAGGTGTTATGTTAGATGCTATGCTCATTATCTGCAGTTTGGTGTTTTCCTCAACTTTTTGGAATTCCTTTTTTCCTACTATCTGCGCGGCAGTTATGCTGCTATTAGCATCGGTGATATTTTTTATTTCAGCCAGCTCAAATACGCATTGGTTTTTATCATCCCACATTTTTACAATC
Source organism: Acinetobacter pittii (assembly GCA_052038405.1). GTDB lineage: Bacteria > Bacteroidota > Bacteroidia > Chitinophagales > Chitinophagaceae > Niabella. The sequence goes on along the minus strand of JBQGCI010000133.1, from coordinate 11,737 downwards.
AAACCAGGAAGGCCCGAAAATTTATACGGGCCATTGTTCACAGGAACGTCGGTTGTAAACAATGCATTCCAGTTTCTTCCGCCATAGTTTACTTTTGCCAATTGGCAATTATACCGGCCATATTTTTCGGTATTTTCTGTCACCGTCCAGTTAAGTTTTGTCATATCCTCTTCGTAGCCATAAATTTCTCTAAGGAATTTCTTTTGAAATCTGATCTTACCATCATCGAACTTGTAGATCTCATAAATGCCGCCGGATCCCATGTTAGATTTATTGATATTAATGCTCCTGACATTTTGAAGCCCTCCCTGTGCTTCTATGGCTTTGCTCATACTGTCAAGGTAAGTGTCCTGTTTCAACTTGGTAAAGCTTACAAACTTGCTATGGCCTTTAAAAATATCAAGGGCGTATTGATCCTTACTTGTAGAAGTAATATCAGTAGTGTCTTTCTGGAAACTAAGGTCGTAAATAATTCTCTGTGCCGGTTCCGTTTGAGCCAGGCCCGATGTGCGCGAACAAGCCAACACGGCGATCATTAGCAGGTAGTTTTTGATCAAATATTTCATAAACGATAATTTACGTACGAAATTATCGTAAATCTATTAAATAATCAAAAATGTATTATTTAAAAAAAAATGGCGCAGTTGCCTGCACCATTCTAAAACTCAAATATGAACATTCTTTATTGAAAAGACATGAGGATAGAACTTTCCTTGCTTTCCAGCATGGATGAGCCCATCAGGTATTCGTCTACTTTTTTTGCACATTCGCGGCCTTCGCTGATAGCCCAAACCACCAGGCTCTGACCCCGGCGCATATCACCGGCTGCGAATACTTTCGGCACGTTCGTTACATATTTACCTTCATCTGCCTTTACATTTCCACGGTTGTCAAATTCAACGCCCAACTCTTCCAGTAAGCCTGCCTGCTGCGGATGTAAAAATCCCATAGCTAACAAAGCCAACTCACAGGGGAGGTCTCTTTCGCTGCCGGCCACTTCGGCAAACTTAGCAGGTTGTCCGGGCGCGGGAGTCGTCCATTCCAGATCCACTACTTTTAACGCTTTCAGGTTGCCCGCGTCATCTCCGATAAACTGCTTGGTAGCGATGCTCCAATGTCTTTGAGCGCCTTCTTCATGGCTGGTGGTTGTTTTTAACAACATGGGGTAGGTAGGCCATGGCATGATATCGGTTCTGTCTTTTGGAGGCATGGGCAATAATTCGAATTGTGTAACAGATGCAGCTTGATGCCTGTTGCTGGTACCAACGCAGTCGCTACCGGTGTCACCGCCTCCAATTACTACCACATTTTTGCCTGTGGCCAAAAGCTCTTCCGGTAATATATTGCTTTCGATATCGGCATTGGCTAAAAAGTCTTTACCGGCTACGCGCTTGTTGTTTTGTTTTAAGAAGTCCATTGCAAAATGAACGCCTTTTAGTTCCCGCCCGGGAACCGGCAGGTCACGTGGTATGGTGCTACCACCACTTAAAACGATGGCATCAAACTGGCGCATCAGGTCGCTGATCTTTACATTCTTACCTACGTTAGCGTGGCATTTGAAAGTAACGCCTTCTTCCTGCATCAAACTGATACGCCTGTCAATTACCCATTTTTCCAGCTTGAAATCGGGAATACCGTAGCGTAACAAACCACCGGGTTGCTCGTCGCGTTCGAACACAGTAACGAGGTGTCCGGCGTAGTTAAGCTGAGCCGCCGCTGCCAAACCAGCGGGTCCGCTGCCGATCACCGCAACTTTTTTGCCTGTTCTTACATTAGGCGCTCTTTTCGTTACGAACCCTTTTTCGAAGGCTATTTCTATAATATGTTTCTCTATTTCCTCAATGGCAACGGGGGGCTGATTAATACCCAGTACGCAACTCATTTCACAAGGAGCCGGGCAAATACGACCGGTAAACTCAGGGAAATTGTTGGTTGATGCCAGTATCTCATACGCTTCGCGATAGTCTTTACGATAAACCGCATCATTGAATTCAGGGATAACGTTTCCTAAAGGACAGCCGCTATGGCAAAAAGGGATGCCGCAGTCCATGCAGCGGGCCGCCTGGTTATTGAGTTTTTCCTCGGGGAAAAGTTGTACGAATTCGCGATAATGTTGCAGTCTCTCTTCCACTGGCTTTTTGGAAGGCAGTTCTCTTGTAAATTCTAAAAATCCTGTTGGTTTACCCATTTCTTATTTTAAAGTTTAAGGTTCGAAGTTCAAAGTTTAATGATTGCAAAGTATTACTACCTTGAACCTTAAACTTTAAACCCTCAACTATTTAAGCAATTTGTTTTTGTTCAATTTTGGCCTGCATGATCTTCTTGAACTCGCTAGGGTAAACCTTTACGAAGTTTTTAAGTTGGTTGTCAAAATCATCCAGTACAAATTTAGCTACCGTGCTGTTGGTATATTGGAAATGCCTTTCAATTTCCTGTTGCAGGAATGCTGCATCCGAACTGTCAATCGGGTCCAGCTCTACCATTTCCATATTACAGTTGCCGGCAAATTTTTGCCCTGCATCGTATATATAGGCAATACCACCACTCATACCTGCAGCAAAGTTGCGGCCTGTATCTCCCAAAATAATCGCACGGCCACCGGTCATGTACTCGCAACCATGATCACCTACACCCTCAACTACCATGGTAGCTCCTGAGTTACGTACCGCAAACCTTTCACCTGCTTTACCGCGTATGTAGGCGCTTCCGCTGGTAGCACCATAGAACGCCACGTTACCAATAAGGCTGTTGTCTTCAGGTACGAATCCCGCCTTCTTATCAGGGTAGATAATCAGCTTGGCGCCGCTCAGCCCTTTACCAAAATAGTCGTTGGCGTCGCCTTCCAGCTCCAGGGTAATGCCCTTATTACAGAATGCGCCAAAGCTTTGACCGGCAGTGCCCCTTAACTGTAAATGAATGGTGTCTTCAGGTAATCCTGCATCGCGGTATACTTTAGTTAATTCGTGCGATAACACCGTTCCCGCTGCGCGATCTGTATTTACAATATCGAAGGATGCTTTTACCGGTGTACCATTTTCGAGAGCTGGTTTTGCTGCTTCAATAAACTTCCAGTCGATAATCGTGTCTAATCCGTGATCCTGCTCTTCGTAATTGTAAATGCCTACGCCTTCTTCAGCCGGCTCTTTATAAAGAATGGGAGAAAGATCCAAACCTTTATATTTCCAATGATAGATGCCTTCTCTTATTTTCAGCTCATCTACCTGGCCTACCAACTCATTAACGGTTCTGAAACCGAGCTCGGCCATTAATTCGCGCATTTCCTGCACTATGAATTTGAAGAAGTTGACTACAGCATCTGCGGTGCCGGAGAAGCGTTTTCTCAGGTCCGGATCCTGCGTAGCTACCCCCACCGGGCAGGTGTTCAGATGACATTTGCGCATCATAATACAACCTTCAACTACCAGGGCAGCGGTAGCAATACCCCATTCTTCAGCGCCTAATAAAGTGGCAATGACAATATCGCGACCAGAACGCATCTGGCCGTCAGTTTGCAAAACCACGCGGCTGCGTAATTTGTTTTTAACCAGTGTTTGTTGCGCTTCGGCCAAACCCAGCTCCCATGGTAAACCAGCGTGACGGATAGAGCTTAAAGGAGAAGCTCCTGTGCCTCCGTCATGACCGGCAATTAACACCACATCAGCTTTGGCTTTGGTAACGCCGGCTGCAATGGTCCCAACACCGGCTTTACTCACCAGTTTCACGTTGATACGTGCATGCCGGTTGGCGTGCTTCAGGTCAAATATTAATTGCGCTAAATCTTCAATAGAATAAATATCGTGGTGAGGAGGAGGAGAGATCAAACCAACACCCGGAGTAGAGTGCCTGGTGCGTCCGATCCAGTCATCCACTTTGTCGCCGGGCAGCTGTCCGCCTTCCCCTGGTTTCGCTCCCTGCGCCATTTTGATCTGTAACTCGTCTGCCTCTGTAAGATATAAACTGGTTACGCCAAAACGTCCGCTGGCAACCTGTTTGATAGCGCTACGCATGCTATCGCCATTTTCCATCGGTTTGTAGCGGGCCTCATCTTCACCGCCTTCACCGGTATTGCTTTTGCCACCTAAGCGGTTCATGGCAACCGCCAGTGTGGTATGCGCTTCCCAGCTGATAGAGCCAAAGCTCATAGCGCCGGTAGCAAATCTTTTGTAAATATTTTCTGCCGGTTCTACTTCATCAATGGAAATGGAAGGACGCGAGCGTTTGAAATCGAAGAGGCTGCGGATCGTGATCGCTTTTTTACCCTGCTCGTCAATAACTTTTGTGTATTTCTTAAAGGTGTTGTAATCGCCCATCCTTGTAGAATACTGCAACAGGTGAATGGTTTGCGGGTTAAACATATGTGCTTCCCCTTTGCGTTTCCACTGGTAAAAACCGCCGGTGGGTAGTTGGTCAACCGGTAATTTCTTGCGGGTAAAGCTGAACTGGTGTTTCGCCAGGGCCTCACGGGCAATTTCATCCAGTCCCATGCCTTCAATACGGGACGTAGCGTTGGTGAAGTAATTGTTCACTACTTCTTTATTTAAGCCAATGATTTCAAAGATCTGTGCACCCTGGTAAGATTGCAGGGTAGAAATGCCCATTTTTGAGAACACTTTCAAAAGGCCGTCGCTTACCGCTTTGATGTAATTTTTATTAAGCTCCTCGATCGACTTATCGGTTTTGATTTTACCTGTTTCCTGTAACAACTTAATAGTAGAGAAAGCCAGGTAAGGATTGATCGCTGTAGCACCAAAGCCTAACAGGCAGGCAAAGTGATGTACTTCCCAAACATCGCCTGCTTCCACTACAATACCAACTTTACCACGCAGTCCCTTTTTAATCAGGTGGTGATGTACTGCTGATACTGCCAACAGTGAAGGAATAGCGGCGTGATCTCCATCTATTGCCCTGTCTTGTAGTACCAATACTTCAAAACCATCATTTACCGCATCTTCGGCATAACGGCAGAGCCTTTCCAACGCACGGCGCATGGAACCTGCCTTGCCGTCGGCTACAAAATAACACTGAATGGTTTTAGCCTGGAAGCTGCCTGTATCGATACTTCTTAATTTCTCTAACTCATAGTTGGTTAACACAGGATGCTTCAAGGCTACCACATGGCAATCCATCTCATCTTCGATCAACAAGCTACCGTTGTTTCCTACAAATGTAGCCAGCGACATCACCATTCTTTCCCGGATCGGATCGATAGGGGGGTTGGTTACCTGCGCAAACAGTTGTTTGAAATAGTAGCTTAAGTGTTGAGGCTGGTCGCTCAGGATCGCCAATGGTGTATCAACACCCATGGAGCCGATAGGCTCTTTACCGCCGGTGGCCATGGGAAGAATGATGTTCTCTACATCTTCGGAAGTGTAACCAAAAGCTTTTTGATATTTAAATATCTGGTCTGCGCCCAGATCGCTAAACATTACCCGGGGCTCAGGCAGTTCAGTTAACTTAATTTTATATTGGTTCAGCCAGTCAGCATAAGGTCTTTGGTTGCAGATATTGCTTTTCAGCTCGTCGTCGCTGATAATGCGGCCTTGCTCCATATCAACCAGGAACATTTTTCCGGGCTGTAAGCGACCTTTTTCGATGATAGTGCTTTGATCTACCGGCAGGGCGCCTGTTTCTGATCCCATAATAACGCGGCCATCGGTGGTAACGCAATAGCGTGAAGGACGTAATCCGTTTCGGTCTAAAGTGGCTCCGATCATTTTACCATCGGTAAATGAAATAGAAGCCGGGCCGTCCCATGGCTCCATCAGGCAGGCATGAAACTCGTAGAATGCTTTTTTAGCCGGATCCATTTCTTCGTTGCCGTCCCAGGCTTCAGGAATCAGCATCATCATTACGTGTGGCAGCGGGCGGCCCGTTAAGGCCAGCAGCTCAATCATATTGTCCAGACAGGCCGAGTCACTTTGGTCGTTGCTCACGATCGGCACCAGCATATCCATCTCCTCGTCAGTAAATAAAGGAGATTCGAAGCTTGATTCAGCCGAACGTAACCAGTTCAGGTTTCCTTGTAAAGTATTGATCTCGCCGTTATGCGCAATAAAACGGAAGGGTTGTGCCAGCCTCCAGGAAGGGAAGGTGTTCGTAGCAAACCTGGAGTGTACCAGGCCGAAAGCACTAACGGCACGTTTGTCAGACAGGTCGTCATAATACTCACGAACCTGGTGGCTGGTGAGCTGACCTTTGTATATTAAAGTACGGCAGGATAATGAAGTGATATAAAACCCGACAGGATCCTTTTTTACCGCGTTGCCTGTAATGTGTGTGGCATATTTTCGTAAAACAAAAAGCTTTCTTTCAAATTCGATGGCTGTTTTCACCTGGGCAGGGCGCTCAATGAAAACCTGTTCGATAGCCGGCTCTACATTCAGGGCACTTGGACCGATGCCGGAGTTGTTAACCGGTACGGAGCGCCAGTGAATAACGCGCATGCCCATTTTTTCAGCTGCCCGGTTAAAAATTTCGCGGCATTCTTCACGCACCCTTAATTCTTTGGGAAAGAAAACCATACCTACAGCATACTCTTCGATTGCAGGAAGCGTGATGCCTAAATGTAATAATTCATCATAAAAAAACTCATGAGGAATCTGGATCATGATACCTGCACCGTCACCGGTATTTGTTTCGCAACCGCAAGCACCCCTATGCTCCATGTTTTCGAGAATGGTCAGCGCATCGGAAATGGTTTGGTGGTTCTTGTTGCCTTTAATATTGGCAACGAAACCAATTCCGCATGCATCGCGCTCAAAAGATGGGTCGTAAAGACCTTTGTTTTCTGTCATAGTTCCTTATAAAAGTTTTACAAAAAATTTTGGTCCGCCCGTATGAACCTCTCGCCGACAGTTAGTCTGGATAGGTCCTTGTCACGGACAGGCTTTTCAATACGGGGAAGGCAATCGAGAGCCGTGTAAATTAATTAAAAAAGTTGATAATTTGACAAATCGATTGCTTGATAGGTATAAAATTATTTTTTGTTCAAATAAATTAATAAAACACTAGATTTTTTCTAATGAATAGCCCATTTGTTAGCGGCTATCGATCGGTCGGATAGTTTAATGGAGGTAAGGATTTCGTACTGCAAATTAATAATAAAAAACAGCACCGGCAATTATTATTTGATAAAGAATGCCTATCTGTTTAAGCCATTTTTTATGAGTATTTTATGTATAGATGCTTATTTTAATCTTTTTAACCATATAAACAAGCAGTATGCAAATGACCCGGCGCAGCGTCCATCAGCGCGTGTTTTTAACCACTCTGAAACCCTGGTTACTAAAGGAAGCACGGGGGTTTACCGAACCGATATCTTTTGTATTGAAAAAGTTACAGGCGTTGGCGCTACACCACCAGGAGCCGCCGCGGGCATGCGCAACTTTCCTCCCCCTGTCCCGGGGCAGGGAGCCCAGGCAGAATTCAAAAACGTTGCCGAGCACATCGTAAAGACCGAGTGGGTTAGGTTGAAAACTGGCTACCGGGGAAGTATAAACAAAGCCATCTCTTTCGTCGGCCAGGAGGTGATTGGTTCCCTGCCAGATATTAGCATAAACAGCTATGTTTGCTAAAGTAACTCCGCCAAAATATTTTGACGGAACTCCGGCTGTTGCTGCAATTTCCCATTCTTCCAGAGTAGGCAGCCGAACACCGGCCCATTTGCAATAAGCCATGGCATCGTTGTAACTAACGCAGGTAACGGGGTGATGCATTTTCTGTTCAATACCTCCCCGTGACATCCCGTTGGGATAACGCCAGGAGGCAGTACTGTCGGTGAGCCATCTGAATTCCTTCAGCCCCGGTTCAAAAACGAGAGCATTTTTATACCGTTCTGCTTCAGTAATATAACCGGTAGCCTCAATAAATTTTTCAAAGGCACTGTTGGTCAGCTCATGAGCCGCTATAGAAAAAGAGCAGATGCTTACTTTCCGTAACGGATTCTGTGCATGGTTTTTTTCACCAACCTGATAGATGCCGCCGGGCACACAGATAAAAAGGCTATCCTGGCTGAATAGTACCGGCGGATAGCCGACTACACTGAGCAGCGCTAATAGGGTATACCATTTAATGGGTTGGAGCATCCTTCTTTTTTAAACGGAAGTAGGCCTGCGCCCGCTGCAGGGTCAACTCTTCGTTCGCTTTATTAAATGTAATAGACGATTCATAGTTGCCGGCGGTGCCATATAAAATCCGGTAGGATTGAGATTTTACGAAATCGGCATAATTGCCTTTTTTCATCAGTAACATCAGCGTCGTTAAAATGTCTTTGTCCTTTTTGTTTTCCTTGTAATAAGCGGTCAGGAACGGGATCATTTCCCAGGCGTTGATCTCTACCAGCGCGTCCTTGTAATTTACACCCATCCGTTTGCTGCGCGTAACAGATTCTTTGATGATAGCCATGACCGAATCCCTGTTTTTTTCAAGGAAATGCAGCTGCCGGTCGCTCCAGGTTTCTTCATTCGTCCATGAAATCAGATAGCCGGATATTTTCTGATCTTCGTTAGCCTGAGGTACGAATATGGAACAGTTCTGGGCATACATTTCGGGGTGTATCATCGTATAGGTAAACTGCTCCCGCAGGGACAGTGCGTCATATTCTTTTTGCGGGAGCGGGCTGATACCCATATCGGAATTATCCTCGTCTGATTGCGGTTTTATTTTGCCGATCAGCGCTTTCACCTTCTGAAGGCCATAAGGAGGAATTGATGGCTGGGCACGGAACTCACCATAGGCCTCCATCTGCGAATAGGCGGGTGTCCTGATCAGCAGGAAAGAAACGACCGAAAGTAAAATATATTTCATAGCATCTGTTTAAACCAGGTAAGTAAATAACGCGTTGTCTTTGCTGAGTTCTTTATACTGAACATGGTATTGGTTCATTCTCTCCATGAGACTATAATAATCGATCTTTGCCTTTAGCTCGATACCTACCAATGCAGGTCCGCTTTCCTTATTGGTTTTTTGCATGTATTCGAAACGCGTAATATCGTCATCTGGTCCGAGCACATTACTTACAAAATTTTTTAAAGCGCCCGGACGTTGTGCAAAATCGATCAGGAAATAATGTTTCAGTCCCTCATACTGGAGGCTCCTTTCTTTGATCTCCTGCATGCGGTCGATATCATTATTGCTGCCGCTGACAATGCATACCACATTTTTGCCTTTGATGCTATCTTTGATCAGGCCCAGCGCAGCAATGGATAAAGCCCCGGCAGGCTCTACCACGATCGCGTCTTTATTGTATAGTTCCAGTATGGAGGTGCATATTTTTCCTTCCGGTACCAGCACCACCTTGTCCAGTATTTCCCTACACATACTGAAAGTGAGGTCGCCTACCCTTTTAACAGCCGCGCCATCCACAAACCTGTCGATGCTGACCAGTTCTACCGGATGCCCTGCTCTTAACGCTTCTGTCATAGAAGGGGCTCCTTCGGGTTCAGTGCCTATGATTTGCGTTGAGGGACTGGCGAGGTGCATGAAGTTTCCGATACCTGCGCATAAACCGCCTCCGCCGATGGGGAGTATTACATAGTCGATAGTTTCTAATTGTTCACTGATCTCGAGTGCTACTGTTGCCTGCCCTTCAATTACTTTCCTGTCATCAAACGGGTGCACAAAGGTCATATTATTTTGCGCGGTAAATCTCTTGGCAGCATTAGCGCAATCGTCATAGGTGTCGCCGGTTAAAATAATCTCGATATTGTCTTCACCAAACATTTTAGTTTGCGTTATTTTTTGTTTGGGTGTGATCGACGGCATAAAAATCGTACCCTTAATATTCAGCGCTTTGCAGCTATAGGCAAATCCCTGTGCATGATTGCCCGCACTGGCGCATACAACGCCTCCTTCCAGTTCTTCACGGGAAAGGCTGCTCATCATGTTATAAGCACCCCGTAATTTGTATGAACGTACTACCTGGAGGTCCTCCCGTTTTAAATAGATATTGGCCCCAAACTGCTTGCTTAATGTTGCATTTAACTGCAAAGGGGTTGTTGATACTACTTGCTTTAACCTGGTTGCGGCTTCCCGTACGGATGCAACGGATAGGGTACTATGAAATGACATGTTGATTGATTCTGAATCTTCAAATTTACAGGGATTTTCCGGCCTGTTATCAATATTGCGCCGATCTCTTTTTGATAAAAACTGTTTCTTTATTAAGTTAGCAATATCGATCTGTAATTTTGGTTCCATGAGCTTACGCAACAAACATACGGCATCTCCTGTAAATATATTTACCGTGATGACCAACCTGGCCCGGCAGGAAAACGCCTATAACCTGTCGCAGGGACTACCGGACTACCCGGTAGCTTCTGAGTTAAGTGGGTTATTACGGGAAGCCGTTACAGAGGGTTTTAATCAGTATGCACCTATGCAGGGACTGGTTGCGTTAAGAGAAAATATATCAACTACTTTGAACAACCGGTATCGAACCGGCTTTTGTTCACCTGATACAGTTACCATTACGCCAGGCGCTACCTATGGTATTTACACAGCTCTTGCGGCCATTATTGAAAAGGGCGATGAGGTTATTTGCCTGGAACCTGCTTTTGATTGTTATCTGCCTGCTATTGAGATTAACGGAGGTGTACCCGTGAGCGTTGCCCTTGAGCGTCATAATAATTTTGCCATCGACTGGGAAAAGATACAAAACGCGATCAGTGCTAAAACAAAAGCTATTCTTATTAATACACCGCATAATCCTACCGGTTATGTATGGAATCAAAATGACTGGGATCAGCTGGCAACTATTATTGACGGAAGAGATATTTACGTGGTTTCGGATGAGGTGTATGATAGTATTGTGTTTGACGGTCAACCGCATTTACCCGGGTTTTTACAGGCTTCATTCCGGGACAAGATTATTTCAATTTATTCCTTTGGAAAAGCTTTTCATATTACCGGTTGGAAAGTGGGCTATTGTGTTGCGTCGAAAGCGATAACCGAGGCGTTCCGTTCTATACATCAGTATCTCACTTTCAGTGTGAATACGCCTGCTCAGTATGCGTTAGCGAAATACCTGGAACTATACGACGCTGAAGAAGCGGGGCGCACCTTGCAGCGTAAAAGAGATCTTTTAATCGAAGGGTTAAAACCTTCCGGGCTGAGGCAATTGCCGACCTGTGCCGGAACCTATTTCCAGCTGTATGACTATTCTGGAATCAGCCATTTAAATGATGTTGAATTTGCCCGGTGGCTAACCATAGCGCACAAGGTAGCAACAATACCTTTAAGCGCTTTTTACAAATCGCCGCAGCATGACCGGATTGTGAGATTTTGCTTTGCGAAAAAAGATGAGGTAATTGAGAAGGCGGCGGAAATACTCCGGCATATCAGTTAAAGCGTAGTAAGGGCATGCAGATCTTTTATTGAATTGTGGTTGTATTTGAAAGATCAATTGCTTTGATATGCGAAACACGATTTTACTTTGCCTGCTCTGCAGAACTTAATTAGCTGTTCTAAGAAGGATGAAATAAGGGATGGGGATATACCTCAGGACATTCCGGTATGGTTACAGGTGAAGATTGCTGCTATACAGAAGGAACAGGATCAATATATGTTGTAAGCGAGTACCAGATTGGCGGATTAACATTTTATAACATTACAAAACCTATTAATTCATGCGTGCTTTGTGAATTATATGATGTAAAAGGAATACGGACCAATGTTTCGCTGGACGCGCAAACAGAAGTGAAACAGGTAAGAATGATCTGGCCTCTCACTCCATAAGCAC
>JBQGCI010000132.1:0-4107 GCA_052038405.1 Acinetobacter pittii | reverse complement strand
ACAACCGACCCGGTAATCTCTGGTGGATCTTTGTCGGTAACTGTTCCGGCGAATAGCACCTCAGCAACTTTTAAAGTAATGAAAGCTGAAGGTTTACTATTGTCAGGCTCAGAGAAAATCACATTCGACATTGCCTCAGCCTCAGATGCAGTTGTAAGTATGAAAAAAAATTTGGTAGTAAGCTTGAGCGCCATTACCTCGGAAGGTTCATCCAATTTTGTGATTCCAGGGAAAACGGGGGTATCTCCGTATGCTAACGATGTTTATGTAGACTTTAGTAATAACGCGGCAGTTACTGCAGATAGAAAACGCTGGAATATTGCCTTTACTACAGACGGCTCTTTTAAAGTTCTATTAAACCCGGGTTACCAAACCACTGCAGCCCGTTTAAACAAAACCGATATTACTGCTGCCATCACTACTGCAGACACTGCAGGCATTGAACTGAATCATGATATTACTAATCCTGCAACAGCAAGCCTTGTTGACGACTGGACAGGAGACCTGGCTAAAACGGTTCTGGGTGACGTCCCGGCGAACGAAGCTGAAGCAAAAGTATTTGTTATTAGCTTCGAAGGCAATAAAGCACGTGATAAATGGTTGAAGGTTAAAGTAAGCAGAAGTGGAACAACAGGATACAAAGTGCAATATGCTAATATAGCGGAGTCTACCATTAAAACCATTACAGTAGATAAAAACCCCAACTATAATTTAGTTTTCCTGTCATTAGAAGCAGGCAAAGTAGTTACTGCAGAACCACGTGCCAAAAACTGGGACATCCAATGGGGTTATAGTACCTATAACTCAGGTTTAGGTTCTCCGTACTGGTTCCAGGATTTTATTTTGCTTAATTATATAGGCGGCGCCGAAGCTGCGGAAATAGTAACTACTGCAGATAAATGGGAAGCTGATTACGCTGCATTCACTAAGGCGGGCACTGCAGCATTAACCTTCCTTAAAACACGTGATGCTATCGGAAGCAAGTGGAGAACAACGACGGGCTCAGGTATTAAAAAAGATAGATTTTACGTTGTAAAAGATCCTGGTGGAAATTACTATAAGCTCAGGTTTAAAAAAATGGGAGTAGGAGACACAGGTGAAAGGGGCAAACCTGAAATTGATTTCACCCTGTTAAAATAATTCAGACATCATCAACTCTTTACATAAGGAAAACAAAAAAGTATGAAACAACTATTAAGTATTGCCGTAGCAGCCGTTTTAGCGCTACCGGCAACCGCACAAAACGGTAAAGAAAATATCCATAAACTCTGTGGGTGCTTTGAAGTAACTTTTAAGTATGCCGAAACATTTTCACCTGATAAAGACTATAAATTTCACGACCGCGAAAAAATACAGGGCGCTACTGAACTGTCGCTACCTGTTGTGAATACCGATAAACGGGTAGTGATACAACATTTATTGGTAGTAGGAAACGGCATGGTAGTAAAACACTGGCGTGAAGACTGGACCTACGAAAACCCCGTACAATGGAATTATAAAGGCGATAAGTTTTGGGAAAAAGTAACCCTGAATAAAGCTGATGTAAAAGGCAAATGGTCCCAATCGGTATGGGAAGTAACCGATGCGCCGCGCTACCAGGGCTCAGCACCATGGCAGGTGGTAAACGGCCATACCATCTGGGAAAATACAGCCGATGCACCTTTGCCACGCAGGGAGTATACACAGCGCTCCGACTATAATATCCTGCAAAGAACCAACCGCCTGGTGATCAACGGTAACGGGTATGAACATGTGCAGGACAATAAAAAAGTATCGCGTGCCAATGGCGCAGATAAAATAATTGCAGAAGAAAAAGGGCTGAACCTGTACGAAAAAGCAGATGATACGGATTGCGAAGCAGCAACCCAATACTGGAATGATCATAAAGGTTTCTGGACCGCGGTACAACAGGAGTGGGATAAAGTGCTGACGCAAAAGTCATCTATCAAACTGGTGAACGATAATGAGCTGATGGGTACTTTATTTAAAATGGCCGACGAATGGAAGGAGAAGAAACTGACAGCTGCCGGTGTCAATACTACGGTAGCCTCCGTTTTAGCGAAGCATGTACAGTAATGGAGATCGTCAGGCTGTTCCGTAAAATGAACGTCGACCGCAGCTTGACCAAGCAGGTTAGCGGCCCTGGACAGGCTGTTACCTGTCAAAGCCATTCAATTTTTGCTGGCACTGCTCAAAAGAAACAAAAGGCAAATCCTGTATAAAAAAGGTTATTTTCCAAATCGTGGATATACGCCGCGTCATTTTTGGCGTGGCATTTTTCCTCCGCATGTAAGCAGCCGCCAATGATCCTTTATCAGCAGAGGAACACAAGGAATATTACTAAACTACCGTTAACCTGCTTTCCATTGCCCTTCCTCCTCTTTGTTCCTGCAATGCATATACCTGATATAGCCATCATCCTGTATCATCAAAAAGGTGGCTGATAGATACAATTCCCATTTAAAAAGTTTCCTCATCAAAAAGGCGGATCTCGCTGGCCGTAGGGAAATTAGCGGGAACAGGATAGGTTACTTTTCCGGTAGCCAGCCATTCCGTTACCCGTATCATTGTGGTTTGAAAGCCCACACACCGGTAAGCAAGCGGGTAAGTTTCGCCCTGCCATAGATGCCCGAGGCTGGACGTATATATATTTCCTTTACCATATTTAACAATCCACTCCAACGGCCAGCGCTTTTTTGTTGAGACGCTGTCGTACGCATAAGAGAGCACTGTCAGGTTTTCGGCCGTACCCCGGGGATAATAATACACTTCAGTGTCTGCCGTTTTCCATTTATCGGGATACCCCTTATTAATGGGGTGCTGCGTCAGCCGTTCCACTACTGCGTTAAAGCGGTCGCCATGCCCTGTACCCCACCCTTGTCCGGGCGGAATCCGGATCATATTTTCCGCACTATCTATTTCCAGGGCATATCCGAAATTTACCGGTCGCCATCCCAAGCCGATCAGGGTATCATAAGCCGCCCAGTGAGCAAAGGCATTATTGCCCGAATGCAGCACGTATAGCCCGCCACCGTTATTCACAAACTCCTCCAGTTGTTGTTCCACCCTCCGGGGCCAGCGCCAATGGATGTTATTAATATTATTGGTATTTTGAATAATTACGGCGTATTGTCCGAACTCCGGGTTCCAACGCTCTTTTCCTGTGCTATCTGAAGGAACTGTAGCAACTGATACAGAGAAGAGACCAGACTTCTCCAGGATATATTTCGTAGCTCTCGTGGTCTGTCGCCAATCGTGGTTGCTAAAGCCATCAACAATCAGCACCCGGATTATTTTCCCTTTCTGCGCATTGCCTGCCGGGCAAACCAATACAACCAACATAATCATCACAAAAAGCCTTCTCATAACAGATTCAATGAAGCTATTTATCAGGTTTATTAAAAAATATTTCATCAGCAGGCGGGCCGGCCATTCCCGGGAAATCACTCACAAAAAAAAGGGTAGTTACAACTCATACTTTCAATGGCAACCGAATATCGCATTTTTATTTGTAAAAAATACAATTATTTTCCGGCACGTGCTTCTTATCAGAATTGTTTCGCCCCTTCTTTAAAGCGGTTTCTTTGCCGAAATCGTTACCTTTGCACTCATTTTTTAGTGATTATGAGTGCAAAATATCAGGAATTTTCGGGTTTAAACCTACCCGCCATAGAAAAAGCAATATTATCGGACTGGACAGCTAATGAGGCGTTTGAAAAAAGTGTTTCTTTGAGAGAGGGTGCTGAATCTTTTGTTTTTTATGAGGGACCGCCCAGTGCCAATGGTATGCCTGGCATTCACCACGTCATTTCCCGCACCTTAAAAGACCTGGTTTGCCGGTATAAAACCATGCAGGGCTTTCAGGTAAAACGCAAAGGTGGTTGGGATACGCATGGCTTACCCGTTGAGCTGGGTGTGGAAAAAGAATTAGGTATTACCAAAGAAGATATCGGTAAAAAAATTACGGTTGAAGAATACAACCAGAAATGCCGGGAAGCCGTATTACGCTTTAAAAGCCAGTGGGATGATCTTACCCGTAAAATGGGCTACTGGGTAGATCTGAACGACCCCTATATCACTTTTAAAAATGAATATATTGAAACGCTG
>JBQGCI010000131.1:0-3093 GCA_052038405.1 Acinetobacter pittii | reverse complement strand
TATGTATGAACTACGTATTAATGGCAAAAAAATGGGCGATCAGGTACTGGCCCCGGCGCCAACAGATTACAGGAAGTCGGTGTTGAGCAATACATTCGATGTAACTGAGCATATTCAATCGGGTAAGAATGCCATTGGTGTTGTGCTGGGTAATGGCCGTTTCTTTACGATGCGACAGAACTATAAACCTCAAAAAATAAACAATTTTGGTTTCCCAAAACTATTGTTCCAAATGGATCTTATTTATGATGATGGAACTACTCAAACGATCATTTCTGATGAAAGCTGGAAGTTTACAGCCGATGGGCCTATACGCACCAATAACGAATACGATGGAGAAGAATATGATGCTACTAAGGAATTGAGTAGCTGGGCAGATGTGGGCTATAACGATGGCAGCTGGTTAAAGGCGTTACCGGTTGCAGCTCCTTCAGGCAAAGTAATACCCCAGCCCACCAAACATATGAAAGTGATGCAAAAGCTGGCTCCTGTATCGATTAACAAATTGAAAGAAGATGTATATATCCTGGACATGGGTCAGAATTTCTCAGGATGGTTGCAAATAAAAGTGAAAGGTAAAAGGGGCCATCAGGTAAAGATGAAGTTTGCTGAAAGCCTGCAGGCCGACGGACAACTGTATATTGCCAACCTTCGTGATGCACATGTTACTGATATGTATACCTTGAAGGGCGAAGGTGAAGAAACCTGGCACCCCACCTTTGTATATCATGGCTTTCGTTATGTAGAAATTACGGGTTGGCCGGGAATGCCAACGGTCCACGATTTTGAGGGACATCTGGTGTACGACCAAATGGCAACTGCCGGCACTCTGAAAACTTCAAATGAAGTAATTAATAACATTGTCAAAAATGCCTGGTGGGGAATTGCTTCTAACTACAAAGGTATGCCGGTTGATTGCCCACAGCGTAACGAACGTCAGCCCTGGCTGGGCGATCGCGCACAGGGTGCCTATGGAGAGAGCTTTCTTTTTAACAATGCGTCGTTATATGCTAAATGGCTGGATGATATTCAGGAATCGCAAACAGCAGAAGGAGCGATTCCTGATGTGGCGCCTGCCTACTGGAACTACTATAGCGATAATGTTACCTGGCCCGGCACTTATATTTTAGTGGCAGATATGTTGCACCGGCAATTTGGCGATGAGCAGAGCATCAAAAAGCATTATCCTTCCATGAAAAAATGGTTGGCTTACATGAAAGACAGGTACATGAAAAATTTCCTTGTAACCAAGGATAAATATGGAGACTGGTGTGTGCCGCCCGAAGACCTGAAGATGATCAAGTCACAGGATAGCACCCGTACTACCAACGGGCAGTTACTGGCAACAGCGTACTATTACCGGCTGCTCGGTATCATGGAGCGGTTTGCCAAAATATCAGGTAACGATCGCGATATTGCAGCGTTTACTGCCTTGAGAGCCAATATCAAAACAGCATTCAACAAAAAGTTTTTCCGCGGGCAAACTGCCCAATATGATAATGGAACAGTAACGGCCAATTTGCTGCCTTTATATTTTGGTATGACACCTGATAATAAAAGCCGGCAGGTGTTTAATCATATCGTTAAAAAACTGCAATCAGACAGTATGCATATCAGTACCGGAGTAATTGGTACGCAATGGCTGATGCGCGGGTTGACACAATATGGAAAGGCTGATGCCGCTTTTACGTTGGCATCTAATAAAACCTATCCGAGTTGGGGATACATGATCGAAAATGGCGCAACCACTATTTGGGAACTCTGGAATGGCAACACCGCCAATCCGCAAATGAATTCTCAGAATCATATCATGTTGTTAGGCGATTTACTGATCTGGATGTTTGAAGATCTCGGAGGTATAAAGGCTGCTGCGCCCGGATTTAAAGAGATAGAGATGAGCCCGTCGTTTGTACAACAGCTCAATAATGTGGAAGCCGGTTATCAATCTGCTGCGGGTGATATTAAAAGCCGGTGGAAAAGAAACGGAAACCAAATACAATGGCAGATAGAAATACCGGCTAACAGTTCCGCAATTATTCACATTCCTGCAGCTGCAGCAACATCCATAAAGGAAGGAGGAAAAGGCATAAGCGACACCGAAGGGGTTTCTTTGCTAAAGTGGGAAAATGGAATAGCTACGCTGCGTATAGGCAGCGGTCATTATCAGTTCACTAATTAATCTACATAAACAGCTCATATGATCAACCTTAAAAAAAGTATCAGTTTAATTGCTTGGTCGGTGGCGTTAGTATCTGGGCAGCTTTATGCACAAGCATCCGGCGACAACCAGGAATTACAAAAGAAAGCTATTGAATGGGTAAACGAGTTGAAGTTATCTGACGAAGGTAAAAAACAAAAAGTTCAGGCAGCTATTGCACAACATCTTACAGAAGTAAGAGATTGGCACAATGCGCATCCGGTAAAAGACAATCCGGGCGGTATCAATCCTGCTACAGGCATTACACTAAGCAATTTAGATTGGGAAGTGATCTATTGTTCGCAGAAACCGGAAGCGGTACATGAAAACCTGATGAATACGCTGAAAGCGGAGTTAACACCAGAACAGGTAGAAGCCGTTTTAGATCAATACACCATAGGTAAAGTAGCTTTTACTTTAAAGGGTTATGAAGCCATTGTCCCCGATTTAACAGAGAAGGAGCGTGCCGAGATCCTAAAAAATCTGAAGCAGGCACGTGAGCAGGCGATTGACTATAAAAGTATGAAAGAAATTTCTGCCATTTTTGAGATCTATAAAACCAAATGTGAACAATACCTGAATAGTAATGGCCGTAACTGGAAACAGCTATTCAAAGATTATGTGAATAAAAGAAACGCTGAAAAAGCAGCTCAGAACAAAAAATAATATCTATATGAAGACTACTTTAATTTCTTTTTGCCTTTAGTTATTAGGTATATCGTCTAATGCACAAAAGGATCGCTGGAAGCAGGGAATCATCACCGACGAATTTATATTCGATACCGCCACTTTCCCCTCCAGCCATTCGGCAACCATAGCAGAAACACCTGAAGGATTGGTTGCCGCATGGTTTGGTGGAACAAAGGAGGGAAATAAAGATGTTTGTATTTACACCA
>JBQGCI010000130.1:0-10723 GCA_052038405.1 Acinetobacter pittii | reverse complement strand
TTTCCTGTTATCCTTTCTTCTGATGTTTATTGCTTCACATGCGATCGGACAGGGAGCGGTAATATGGGTGTTTATTTCTGAAATATTTCCTAACAGGGTACGGGCGCTTGGCCAATCGTTCGGCGCCAGTGTGCACTGGGTATTTGCGGCTGTTATCACCCTGATCACTCCGGTATTCCTCGATGCAGATCATGGCGTGTTCAAGGATAATCCCTGGCCTATATTTGCTTTTTTTGCCTTCATGATGTTACTTCAGTTGATATGGGTGCTCGTCAAAGTGCCCGAAACCAAAGGCGTTTCGCTGGAGGCATTGGAAAAACAGCTGGTAGGAGCTGAACCGGGGAGTAAAGACTAGACCGTAAAAGACGAGAGCGCCTGTTATTGCCGCCATGCTGCAGTTTTTTGTGGCTGCGAACCTTGAGATGGCCGGCTGTAGCCCTTTTCTATATGCCGGTGCTCGGGCCAGACCGAATGGTTGCAATTGTTGCTGCAGCATGCCGCCCGTTTGATGCATTTAAACCGCTATAACGGTTGGTTTTTGATACCCGCCGCGAAAGATAACAAGTGGAAACTGTAAGGTTATGGGCTGCAACCAGAGGATTTCCTGTTGACCTGTGAACCGGCCGGGTTGGACGGGATTGCTGGAAGCAATTATCTCAGGCGGCGGATCGCAAAAATACCAGCAAATTGTGCGTATTGTTAAAGACGCCGGCTGCAATATTCATTTGTTGATACAAATGGGTTGCCCCTGCAACATGCAGCAGGCCTGGGGTACAATGAGATCGTTCCATCCGCCGTTCTGAATAACCCCGCTGTTTCTGGCGATGCCATGGGTTCCTGTTTTTTTACGGTTTTAATAGCTATTATTGTAGGCATGAATTGCATGTGCAACTATCTAAAACTGGAATGATTACATGAAAATATTGGTGATAGAAGACGAACCGGAATTGCTGGGAGTCATCCGGCAGTCCCTGCAAAAGGAGCATTTTTTAGTAGAAGAGGCGCCAGACTTTGATGCAGCCATGCGAAAAATTATCGCCTACGATTATGATTGCATCTTATTGGATATCATGCTTCCCGGCGGGAATGGCATGGATATTTTAAAGAAGCTGAAGACCATGCGCAAAGCTGATAACGTGATCATTATTTCGGCAAACGATTCTTTGGATGATAAAGTGCAGGGGCTGAACCTGGGTGCTGATGACTATCTCACCAAACCTTTTCATATAGCAGAACTCAATGCAAGAATACGCTCGGTGCTTCGCAGAAAAGCTTTTAGCGGTAACAATATATTAGAACTGGGCCATGTGAAACTGAACCTCGATGAAAGAACCGTGGATATTCACGATAAGCCCGTAGCTTTTAATCGTAAGGAACTGGATGTATTGACTTATTTTATGCTGAACCATAACCGCCTGGTATTAAAAACAGCGCTGGCCGAACATGTTTGGGGCGCTTATGCTGATGAAGCCAACGATTATGAGTTCCTTTACTCGCAGATCAAAAATCTTCGAAAGAAATTAAATGAACACGACAGTGATCTTGAAATAAGAGCGGTATACGGTATTGGATACAAGATGCAGGTGACATGAAATTACTGAACCATACACTTTTATATTTGTCCATATCTCTGTTGGGTGTATTGGGACTTTGGGCAGTTGTCTTTTACTTTTTTATGTTGCAGGAAGTAAAAGAAACGGTGGATGACGGGCTGACCAATTACAAAATGTTTATTGTGCACCGGGCGCAAGGCGATACAGCCATGTTGAGCAGCGATGCATTCGGGGATAAAAACTACAGGATCAACGAAATTTCAGCAGAGCAGGCTATTCGTGTATTGGATACTTATAAGGATACCCTTATTTACCAGGAGCGGTTGGAGCAGCATGCACCGGTACGCTTATTGACAACAGCGTTTCTTGCAAATGATAAGTATTACGAATTAAAGGTCATTTCTGCTGTTATTAATAAAGCCGACCTGATAAGAAAGCTCTTTTTTGCATTGGCGGTCTTGTACGGCGTGATGTTGACAAGTATACTGGTGGTAAATAATTTTGTATTAAAGAGAATATGGAAACCGTTTCACTATCTGTTGACCCAGCTCAGGAATTTTAAATTGGGTAACACACCTTTTTTTAAGCCGGCTCATACATCCGTTAAAGAGTTCAGGGAGTTAAATGATTCAATACAGTCACTCCTGCAAAGAAACTCAGATACCTATTTGAGTCAGAAGCAGTTCAATGAAAATGCGTCGCACGAATTACAAACACCATTGGCCATTAGTATTAATAAACTGGAGCTGCTGGCAGAAAGAGGTGCATTAACGGATGAAGATGCGGTGACCGTAGGAGAAGTGATACAGGCGCTCGAAAGTCTTAAACGTCTGAATAAGGCTTTGCTTTTGTTATCTAAAATAGAAAACCAGCAATTCGCCGCGGAACAGCAGGTTCGGTTTAATGATATTTTTCAGAAACTGGTTCGCGACTTTGCAGACCTGCTTCGCTTCAGGAAGGTTGAAGTGCAGTTGGTAGAGCAGGGCAGTTTCGAAAGGCAGATGAACAGTACCCTGGCAGAAATACTTGTAATGAACCTGCTTAAAAATGCTATTGTGCATAATATGGCGGGCGGCTCCATCGTGATCAGGGTATTGGAATCGGGTTTTAGCATAGAAAATACAGGAGCTTTTGCAGAGCCCTTAGATGAAGAGAAGATGTTTGACCGGTTCTATAAGCGGTCTGCCGAAAGCGGATCCACTGGCTTAGGCCTCGCCATTGTTAAGGCAATCGCAGGGTTGTATGATCTTTCTGCTCATTATTCGTTTAGTGCGGGTAAACATCAATTTAGTATACAGGCGGCGATAATGGTATCGAACAGGGGGTACGGGTATTCCTGAATTTTTCCCGTTTTAGTCTTTTATTTTTGTATTGTTAAACGAGATAGGTGTTGAGAACGATTATTCTATTAATATTACTGGTAGCCGGGAGTTATGTAGATGCGCAGGAGGTTCAGTCTAAAAATGTGCCTTCCATCATCATCAATGCTTTGCAATTAAAATTTCCAAAAGCTACCGATGTTGTATGGGAATTGGAAAATGGATTGTACAAAGCAGAGTTTGAAACAGGCAGGCTAGAGTACGAGGTTTGGTTGGATCATAGTGGAAAACTAAAGCGCTGGAAGCAGGATTTTGACAAAGAAAAGCTGCCCGATGCAGTGAAGTTATCGATTAAAAAATCTTTTGACGGGTTTGTTCCCTCCAGTGTGGAGCGGTTGCAGGAGGGCCGCAATGTTTTTTATAAAATGAGATTGACTAAATCAAAAGAGAAACATAAAGTCCTATTCACGGAACACGGGAAGCTGTTATCCGACGAGGTTCTTTAATACGCATTTAGTTTAATATTAGTGAATTCATGGCTTAGGCATAATGACGTACCCGCCGGGGCACCCCATACCTCAAGGGCCGGTAAAACGGTCCCCAACACAACAAGGACCCGTAAAATCAATGGTTGCCTGAAGATAAGCGGCTCACCACAGCTATCAGAAACGTTCCAGGTATTTGCAGTATTATAAAAATCCAGCAGGAATCAGGGCCGTTTTTAAACGATGCTTCGACAAAAGAATCAAGCGGCCTGCATCGCTTCTGTCAACTACTCATACCTGTTTTTCATAACGGTGAAGGAGAATTTTTTTCCTGTTTTCGCGGCCGCATTTTTCACCAGTTCAATTACCTCTAACAAAGCTAAATTACCCTTTCTGAGATATTGCAGGGTAATGACTTCCCTGTTTGGAATTCCTGCCAGGTCTCCGTCAATGACACTTTCAGGTGTGAAATGGTTCGATATTAAAGCTTCATCCAATAAAGCAATATCCTGCTTATTGGCGTAATGTAATACAACGTTTGCTGAAAAGAGTGGCATAAAAAGGTTTTAATGGCTGAGGACCTGTTATAAAATAAATGAGATGGTTTACAATGGGATGAAACGTAGTTGGATTTCGAATACTATTTTGCTGCAACGGTATATTAATATTGTAGCGGGCAGCCTTAGAGCGACAACCTGTAGCAACAACAATAATAGGTGGGTTTGTATGCCAGCAAAATGTTCATAGCGCGAATATAGTAATTTTTTAATAGTCTACTGTTTAAGTAGACTATATTTTTTTCTCTTTATACCAACGGGAATCTGGCATCGTTTTTAATAAAACCAGTATTTTTATCTGATGAGTCTGTTGAAAAAAGCCGTTTACTTTATTAGTTCGGTATATCTGTTCTCTGCTTGTGGTAATTCAGAGGAGAAACAAGGGGATGCGAAAGCAGATTCCAGTCATTCCTGCATGAAAGCCCCGTCGCGTTTTGGTGCTGCCGACGCTCCGGGTGTCAGCTTCGGAGGAGATACTTCTCTTGCAGGAATGGTATTGATACCCGGAGGCGTGTTTGATATGGGAGGAGATAATAGCCAGGCCGGCGAAGATGAGTATCCAAAACATCAGGTACAGGTAGATCCTTTCTATATGGATGTGACCGAAGTAACGAATGCGCAGTTTGAAAAATTTACCGCTGCCACAGGATATGTGACTACTGCCGAGCGCCAACCCGACTGGGAAGAGATAAAGCAGGCATTACCGCCCGGTACGCCCAGGCCTGCCGACAGTTTACTGGTTGCAGCTTCCCTTGTATTTCAAGAGACCGGCGGCCCGGTTGATCTGAATAATTTCAGCGAATGGTGGCGTTGGGTGGCGGGTGCCAACTGGAGGCATCCCCGCGGACCGGGCAGCAGCATTGAGGGAAAAGACAATTACCCTGTCGTTCATGTAAGCTGGGACGATGCGCAGGCTTATTGTAAATGGGCCGGTAAGCGATTGCCCACAGAAGCAGAGTGGGAGTTCGCAGCAAGAGGCGGTTTGATCAATAATATTTATCCCTGGGGTAATGAGCATGTAAACCTGGGTGCTCCGAAAACCAATAGCTGGGAGGGTGCCTTTCCTTATTCTAACGAAAGAAAGGATGGTTATATAACGGCAGCGCCCGTTAAATCATTTGCTGCCAATGGCTATGGCCTGTACGATATGGCCGGTAACGTGTGGGAGTGGTGTAGCGACTGGTATCATCACGGTTATTACCAGCAGCATGAAGGTAAGTTAACCGTGAATCCCCGGGGACCCGACAGATCCTATGACCCACAGGAACCTTATAATCCTAAACGCAGTTTGCGCGGCGGAAGCTTCTTATGTAACGATGCTTATTGCAGTGGATATCGTGTGGCACGGCGTATGAAAAGCAGTCCGGATACAGGTTTGGAACATACCGGTTTCAGATGTGTACGCAGCAAGAGCTGACAGGTTATGAGTTTTATATAATGTTACGTAATACTTTAAAGTAGCCGGCGGCATGGAGCATGCGGCTGCCATACCAGCTAAACATTTGGCCATCCACCAGTATTACGTTAGAAGAAGGGAGCAGCTTCTGTACGGCTCCAACATCTTTCCTTTTGAAAGGGTAGGGCTCGCTGGAAAGAAGTACATACCGAGGTTGTATTTCCTGCAGTTGTTGCATGGTTATTTCCGGGTACCGCGTCTGCTGATCCATTACATTGCTGAAACCGGCTTTTGCCATCATGGAGTGGATAAATGTATTCCTCCCAGCAGTCATCCAGGGGGCTTTCCATATAAGGTAAGCGGCTGTTAAGGTTTCGTATAAACTGTTGTTGTTAAACTGTTGCTGTATCCGGGATGCAAGCGTATTTGCGATTGATGTCTTTCCTGTAAGTGCACCGATGGTAGTAATCATTTGCAGTGCATCATCAAAATGAGTGACATCTGTGAGTAATACCTGACTAAAGGGCGATAACTCGTTTACCTGTTCTTTAATGTTTTCTTCTTTGCTGGCAATGATTAGTGTAGGATGTAGGGCTTTTACAGCATCGATATTTACATTTTTAGTGCCTCCCACACGGGGTTTGGTATGGTGCCAATCCCGGGGATGTACACAGAATTTGGTAATTCCCACCGTTTCATCGAGCAGGCCCAGATCGTACAGGAGTTCTGTGATGGATGGAACCAGGGATACAATGCGCATTGCGCAAAATTACTTGGTAGCGGAGTAAATACAACACATGCCAAAAGTGAGTGTTGTATAGCTGCTTTGCTGAAAACCCACTTTGTCCAGTATTGCGGTAAAGTCCTTACGTTCGGGAAAAGCTTTGGCCGATTTGTTCAGGTATTGATACGCCTGTTTGTCCTGCCTGAACGCTTTTGCAATTTGCGGTGCTACCAGGCTCATATAGAACTGGTAAATATTGTTGATAAAAGCCGGCCGGGGCCTCGAAAACTCAATAATGCATAACTGTCCGCCTGGTTTTAAAACGCGGAACATTTCTGAAAGCCCCTTTTCGAGATGTTCAAAATTGCGAACGCCAAAGGCCGCCATAGTCACATCAAAGCTGTTATCATCAAAATGAAGATTTTCAGAATCGCCTTTTTCCAGGTGTATCTGCCCGGTTAAGCCCAGCTTTTCAATTTTCTTACGGCCTTCTTCCAGCATCTGTGTAGAAATGTCTACACCTGTAACCAGTTTCGGATTCAGCATCCGCGTAGCTCTGATCGCCATGTCGCCTGTGCCGGTGGCTATATCAAGTATGTACTGCGGTTGTTTTTTACGCAGGGAATGGATAGCTTTTTTACGCCAGCTCACATCCGTTCGGGCAGATAGGAACCGATTCATAAAATCGTATTTTCCTGCTATCTTATCAAACATTTCTGCAACCTGTTCCTTTTTGGTCTTCTCAGATTCGCTAAACGGTATAATATGATCGTGGGGTTGTGCCGGCATGAGCGCAAAGATACGTGTTGAATTGAGAAACAGAGAACCCAAAGGAACAATATGGAAACCGGCGACGGTAATTATTTTAAACTGAAATGCGCGCAGCCAAAGCCTTTATAATATCTTAGTAGCGTAATTAGGTTGCCGATGAAGGATTTTTTTAATAATATAGAGCTGGACGAGCTTTCTTCCACCCCCAAGTACCTGCAATTGGCTCAGTCTGTGATCAAAGCCATTGCATTAGGCAAAATCAAGCATGATGAGGTGATGCCTTCTATTAATGAAATGAGCTTTGAGTTCGATATTTCGAGGGATACAGCAGAAAAGTCGTATAAATATCTGAAAAAACTGGGTGTTTTAGGATCTGTTCCTGGTAAAGGATATTACGTAAAAACTACCAATGTAAAAAACGATATCAAGGTTTTTCTGCTTTTCAATAAGTTAAGTGCTCATAAAAAAATCATTTATGATTCGTTTGTGAAAACGCTGGGCGACAATGCTGTTATTGACTTTTATATTTATAACAACGATTTTAATTTTTTCAAAAGGCTTTTAACCAATGCCGGGAGACACTATTCTCATTTTGTAATTATTGCCCATTTCCTGGAAAGTGGTGAAAATGCTTACGAAATTTTAAATACCATCCCTAAAGAAAAACTGATCCTGCTGGATAAGCTGGTCCCGGGCGTGAGCGGGGATTGTAGCGCTGTGTATGAGAATTTTGAAAATGACATCTATGGCGCACTGGAAGAAGCCGTTGGCAGCTTGAAAAAATATGAAACCCTTAAAATCATAGTTCCATCCTATACCTACTTTCCGGAAGAAATTACGAAAGGGTTTAAGAAATTTTGTCATGAGTATGCTTTTTCTGCAGAAATTGTAAACGATATTGCAAAAGAAAAAGTGGAGAAGGGGACCGCGTATATCAGCTTGATGGAGGATGATCTGGTTACATTGATTGAGAAAATTAAAGAGTCGAAATTAAAAATAGGGAAAGATATAGGAGTGATCAGTTATAATGAAACACCTTTGAAAAAACTGATCCTGCAGGGTATTACTACCTTTTCTACCGATTTTGAGGAGATGGGCAGGCAGGCCGCACTATTAATTCTGGATGGAGAGCGGAAGAAAATCGAAATCCCGTTTCACTTAAAGCTCAGGCCGTCGCTTTAGTGGGCACATCCTGCTGTTGATACTACTTACTGATTACTGCTGACTATGTTCTACCTTTGCAGCCTGTATGCAAATAATTTCAGCTTCTTATATTAAGAGTAGCGCCATCTATACGCAATGCCCTCCTGCAGATAAAGCCGAGTATGCTTTTATCGGAAGAAGTAATGTGGGGAAATCGTCTCTGATCAATATGCTGTGTAATATGAAGGGCCTGGCGAAGACGTCGGCGGCTCCGGGAAAAACGCAATTGATCAATCATTTTGTCATCAATGAGTTGGCAAAAGGTAACGTAAAGGCAAAAATTGGCCGTAGCTGGTACCTGGTAGATCTGCCAGGATATGGCTACGCTAAAGTGTCACAAAAGAAACGCAAAAGCTGGACTTCCATGATCGAGGACTATATCTTAAAGCGCACCAATTTGGGTAACCTGTTTGTTTTGATTGATAGCCGCCATGAGCCGCAGAAAATCGACCTTGAATTCGTGGATCAATTGGGCGAGTGGCAGGTGCCGTTTGCTATTGTGTTTACCAAAGCAGATAAAAATAAGCCGGGTGCTACCGTTAATAATGTGCAAAAATTTATCGAAACTTTAAAAAATACATGGGCCGATTTACCGCCGTATTTTGTTACTTCGGCCACCCGGGGGGACGGAAGGGAAGAGCTGCTGTCATTTATTCACGGGCTGAACAAAGAATTTACTGCGTTGCAGGGCAAGTAATCAGGTAGCTATTCCAATAAATACTAATTTTTATCCATTGTCTGTTTTAAAATACACCAATGAAGTTGCATTTTAAATTGTTTCTTGTTGTTATTATTACGCTGCTTTTTGCTTCCTGTGTAAAAAACAAAGCATTTTTATCTCCCTACTCAGTGCCCCCTGTCTTTGTTCTGGAAAGCAATGATTCTACAGCACTGGCCCGCGTAATTATGACCTATGGTCTTGCAAATTACCTTTCAAAATCAACCACCGGGCCTATTGATGCGATTATTATAGATTCTATATGGCAGAATCACGGTCGTCCGTTTACCCCGGCCCTGGTTTCTAATTTTGTATATAACGATACCATGCTGAACAATATGGCGAGGCGGGTTAACCTCACCAATACCGGCGATGCAGATTCATTGAAAAGCCTTGCAGATTCGGTAGCTATTCTTAGCCAGTTTCATGGAGTTACGGCCCGTGACGGTGTGGCAGGTGTTGGCTCGCAAAATACGCCGGTACCGGCGAAACGTCTCTTTAACGAAAACGGGATGGAAGTACAGGAAGTGTGGTTCTATACGATGCTGGGCGCTAATTTTATGCAAAACGCTTTTGCCAACCTCGCAGGTCCGGGGCAAAACGTGGTGTCGTCCTGGGATATGGCCTATAATTATATGGGCTTTCCTGCTGGTTACGACCCTAATAAAGATTATCACGCCGGAACCGAACCAGCCAGCCGTCCACTCGGGATAGCTGCGCTCTTTTCGGGGGTTAAGAACCTGGGCGCAGGAGCAAAAATATACGATGAGTTCAGAAGGGCAAAAGCCGCCGCTATCGCCGGCGATCCAAGGATCAGCGGCATTTCCGTTGCGAATATAGTAGCCTATACAGAAGTGACACTGGTTCAAACTGCGTTATTTGCTTTGGATAGCGTGAAACAGCTTGCAGACCCTGTAGCTAAATTACATTACCTGTCCAAAGCACATGGCCTGATGCGCGCACTGAAGTACCGGAATGCCACTTATTCCCTTTTAACTAATGAAGCATACCTGCGCATCAGGGAAATTATGAAAACGAACTTTTATGCCCTTACCGCGGATCCGTCTTACAAAGGGATCAATGAAGTGGCCGACCTGTTGATGAAAGCTTATAGCGACGCATGATCAAAGCCTTTCGAGCATATCTACTACTTTTTCCCTTCGTAGAATAAGATATCCCAACCGGTCCTTACTGACCCCTTCTTTTAATTGATAGCTGAAAGACAGCGCATCTTCGGTTACCATGGTTTCAAAGTGCCTGAAAGCAATCGTTGGCAATTCCTGCAACTCGTCTCCTATTTCATACAGGTGGGTAGAAAGGATGAATAACGAGGTTTTTACCTTGATCAGGCCTTTAATAACCGCCAGCGAGCATCTCATGGCGTCTTCCACATTGGTGCCTTTAAATAATTCATCAATCAATACGAGCCATTTTTTACCGTTGCTGATCTTTTGAACGGTGTTTTTAATTCTTTGAACTTCATTGAAGAAAAAACTTTCGCCTTTCGCAATATTATCCACAACGTTGATATTACTGATCAGGCCATCAAACATAGTGAGCCGCATGGTGGAAGCAGGCACTCCCATGCCTATATGTGCAAGGAAAACGGAGGCCCCAACCGATTTGATCAGCGTGCTTTTCCCGGCCATATTAGCGCCGGTTAAAAAAAGAAAATTATGCTCAGGGCTCATTTGCAGGTTATAAGGCACGGGATTGTGCAATAGCAGGTGATACAGGCCCTTTGCTTCCATAAAGGGGCTGTCGCTTTCTATAAATTCGGGAAAATGGAGGTCGTACTTTTTTACCGCAACGGCCATCGAATACCATGCATCCAGCCGTCCGTAAATGTCAATCAGCTCCTGCACTTCTATTTTATAGTTTACCCTCACATTGGCGGCGAAATAAAGACTTTTGTGCCGGGGTATGCGCTCCTCTTTTCCAATGGCAGCCATTTGTTTAAACGGTTCCACCACATTCAGTAAGTGACCGATGCGATC
>JBQGCI010000129.1:0-7313 GCA_052038405.1 Acinetobacter pittii | reverse complement strand
CAATTTGTCTCTGAACTCATGATCCGCTGCTTCCTGGATTAAAGCCCGCAACGGGGTAATAATTAATGTTAGCGGTGTTCTGAGATCATGACTGATATTGGTCAGAAATCTCGACTTTTCCCGTTCAACCGCTTCAGCCTGTTGTTTCGACCGGATCTTCCGCTGCCTTGCCTGGTAGCTTTTAATCAGCCAGTATAATATAGCAGCGATTAAAAGCGTATACAATAACTGGGCATATATGGTTGCCCAAAAAGGCGGTTGAACCAAAATGATCAGCTCTTTGGCGGCAGTAGGCCAATGGAGGCCATCAAAGCTCGCCATCACGCTGAATATATATTCGCCCGGGGATAAATTCGTATAAATAGCCTCGCCCAAATAGTCTCCGGGCAGCTCCTCCCTCCATTGCTTGTCTACGCCCGATAACTTATACCTGAAATAGGTTTTCCGCGGATTTATGTAGTTTAAGCCGGAGAACTGGATATTAATAAAATTCTGATCATGCTTTAAAGCAACACGACGCGTTTGCGATAACGGTTCTTTTAATAGAACTTTTCCGTCATAGGATTGGTGTACCTCAACCGGCCTGCCAAAAAGTTTCAAATTGAAGATTACCACGGGAATGGGAGGTATACCTGTTTGAATGGAGTGTTTTAAGTAATTCAGACCATCCAGGTTACCAAAATACAGCTGGTTGTCTTTTGACAGATAACTGGCTCTCCCAACAAAAGCATGTTTGCTAACGCCGTCGTTTTCTTTGTAATTCTGAATGGTGAACTCATATCCGGTACCCGTACTTTTTTTTTCGATACGGCTGATTCCTTTCGATGTGGTGATCCAGATCGCATGATCGGCATCCTGTATAATACCTTTAACGCTGTTATTTACAAGTCCTTCCGATGTACTCATTTTGTACATGCGCCCCTTTACCGGATCCCAAACATACAATCCTCCATAAGTTCCCAGCCACAAGAGGCCTTCTTTATCTGCGAACAAGCAAACCAAAATACGCACATCAGGCGGCAGATCTGCCGCCAAACGGCGGCGATCGTCATTGGCATACCTTAATATCTTTTTTAATGGATCAATAAAAAACAAACCATTGTTACAAAAACCCACCCAGTATCCATTCCAGCTAAGTACCTGCCTGATATCTGGTAAGAGATTATGTGGGAACAAAGTGGTTGACCGTTGCGACACTTCATCCAATTGCAGCAATCCATGGTTGGATGTGCCTATAATCAGTGTTCCCGCGGCCGGCTCCATAAGCGTATAAGCATATACATCCAAAACTTTAGATACCGCCCCATCAGGATTCATCAGGTACAGGCCATCTTCCGCGCCTATCCAAAGTTTTCCCGCTTTAGTTCGCAACATCGTATGACACCGTAAACCCGGCGCGAGCAACCTGATTGTCGATTGATTATCTTTACCGACATCCCTGGTATAAATGCCGTTCAGCGTACCTATCAGCAACCGGTCTCCCAGCTCTCCGAAGCAGAAAACTTTCAGATCATCGGTTCCCTTAAACCGGAAAAAAGAGGTATTAAAGGCCGAGAAGCTAAATCGGTGGGGGTTGTAATAGTATAGTCCTTTATTGGTACTTAACCAGGTACCTTCCTGATCGTCGCAGAAAACATTCGATATGCCGCTATGTAGCTGCTGCCCGTCGTGGAGCTGAATGCCCGAATAGAAGCTCCCCGAATCGGTACTGTTTTGAAAATACCAATAGCCATCGGTACCCGAAACCCATAGCGCTCCCCGCTTGTCAAAAACCAGGTTATTGAGCCTTTGCGTACTACTGGTGAGCAGGGAAGTCTGGCGGCGGGTTCTGCTATCAAATTTAATTAAGCTGCACCCGCCTCCGAAGTCATTGGTAGCTATATACAAAAATTGCCCCAACGTAACAACAAAATCCACGCGGGCCGGCACCGCCTTTTGGTCATTTATATTCACGGCGTACAATTCCTTAAATTGAGTGCGGGTAAAGCATCTTACAAGGCCCGACCGGTAAGCCAGAAAAACCTGGTTGCCCAAACTGCTTATACTATTCAGCACATCATTGCTATGCTGCATCTTGATATCGCGCAAAGCTAACCGCACTTTTTTACTGGCGCGGTCGTAGCAGTACAACTCATCTTTCAGTGAAACCAGCCAGATGTTTTTCTGATCATCCAGGAAGATATTTTTAGGTTTTTTTGAAAAACCCAAACGCGCCAATAATTTGCCGGGACTGTCTTCGTATTTTTCGGCTGCTATATTTAATATACTTAAACTTCTTTGATTTTTGATCCATATCCATTGATCATCTACATAAGAGAAATGGTTACTCGTATAGTCATTAATGGGTAGAAAATTAATGGTATCGAGTGGGATATTTTTTACTGATCCAACATTATATAAATTGGTAGAACTTTCTGTAAAAATAACCAACCGCCCGTCGGGTAGCTGATTGACCAGCCTGACCTGATCTTCATTTAAATCGGCGCTACGCTCGAAGGGAGAAAAAATAAATGGCTGAGCCCAACCGGGACAATACAATACCAGGCTTAATGCGAAAAACAAAAAAAACTTAATAAGCAGTATCGACTTCATATTTATGATACCCTAAACTTAAACAATTGACTTGATTATTTATCCTTTTACCGGTTGCACACAAAAATAACAGATATGAACGCAGTAATGAACTAGTAATGATTTTAGGGAAAAAACAGTAGGAAAAAGCTATCATTTAAATCGGATCGTAGGTATGTTGCGGTCCTGCGGCCTGAAATGCGGCCCCTGGAATCTGTTCACTATAAAAAAAGGGCTGATGATTAGACAATCGCCGCCCTGTTTGCTTTGCTATACGAAAATACTTGGTATACCCTGCAGCCTGCAATGACAAGCAGGTGCAGCGTATGTTTTAAACCTTATCCTTCTGAATTTAATAACACATTGTAAGTTTTTACGACGCCTTTATAATCAAATTTTACGATGGCTTTGCCCGAAGCTGCTGAAGCCTGCGTAACGGTTACCTTTACAGCGGGATTATTGGAAGAAGCAGTTACTTTAGGTAGCGTCGTTACGCCGGACGGTACCTTATAAACTGCCTCATAAATATCATATCCTGTAATGCCGTTTGCATTGGTAGACCGGACCGGAGTAGCAGGCAGGGTGATATCCTTTCCATTAACAGCGATTTGCACCACAGGAACAATGGGACGATTTATTTTGTTTCTGTTGGAGCTGAATCCCAAACCTGCCAGATCGAAAAGCTCATCTGCTCCTTCTCCTTCTGCTACCAGGTAAAGAGCATGCTTTTTGTCGAGATGATCAACATGTTTGGCTACATCTATGGTAAATTTCGTCAGTTCCGCCTTTGCATGGGCCGGTACTGTTATTTCTCCGATTTTCTTACCCTTCCAGGTGGCATTATCCCAGGGGCCGTCGAGCCAAACATTTACCTTGAAGCTTTGGGTTGTTTTAGGCGTCAGAAACAGGTTAAAAGCAGTTTTATTTCCTGCTTTGGTTCCTTCAAAAGCTTTCAGCCCGTTTTGATCCTGCTTTAATCCACCAAAACCAAAATACTTATACCCTATAATATGACCGTTCTTCACTTTATCAATGGACATGTGATTGTCCCATATATCCCAGGAGTCCTGTTGCAGCCCCACATTAGACAAATAACAGGCATAACCGGCGGAGTAATATTGATAGGGATTGAGACCGTAAAAATGAAAGCCTTCTGATGTTACTTCTGCCCCTTTGTACTCACGCCCTTCTTTATCTTTTGCGGTCCACAATTTGTCTGCAGCATAGGGATCATAGGCCCTGATGGTAACCCTGCCGCCATCGGCCACTTTCTTTTCATCCCATTTAACGGTTACCGGAGCTACCATAGCCTGGCGCGCAAAACCAAATCCTCTTGGAGGGCGGTGATAAAATGCATACCACTGACCATTAATATCCTGTATACTTCCGTGTGTATTATGGCCGGCATTGGTTCCGTGTATAGCAGTTCCATCCTCATTCAGCACCGGTGCGCGCGAATCTACCAGCACCCCCCCACTCTTCCAGGGTCCCAAAGGTGAATCGGCGTAAGCATAACGCAGCGTAGAGTTAGAACTTCCCATACCGTAGTCGGGACCCGAGTAGCCGCTATATACGGTCACGTACTTATTGCCCACCTTACGTATAGAGGATGCTTCAAAGAAATTAAAGGTACCCAGGTCTTCACCCGCAAAAATATGGGGATACTGCGTGCCCGCAGGCTCACGAAGCGGTCCTCCGTACCTTACGCTTGCAGGTAAAAATGGCCTTGAAATAGTGGTCCCGGGTCGCAGGGAGTACATCGTATTCTGGTCCAGCTCTGCTGCCACTGATCCCTGAAAACCCCAGTAGCCATAGGCTCTGAAGCCGATTTCATAATCTGGGTCTTTCGGATCGGTAATGTAGTCAATATAGATAGCAGGGTCAAATCCTAAAATACTCCCGGGAACGGTGCTCTTTCCATCGGGTGTCAGATTCACGGGTGTGAAAGGACCATCAGGCCGGTTTCCCTTTGCAACCATCGCTTCCCTGTTACGACCGCGGCTATGGGGATACAGGTAATATTCTTTGGTACCGTTTTTTCTTTTCACCTCGACTAAGTCAGGGGCATACATCACATCCCATTGCCCGTCGATTGGATAGGTGAAAACCGGTCCCTCGTCCCGCCAGCTGGTTAAATCTTCGGCGGGAGCCGACCATATCCTGATATCGGGACCGCAGTAGCTGTTCACCCTCAGATCATGAGATCCTATAATATAGGCCCGGTATTTTCCCGGTCGATCCGGATCTTCAAATACGCGGGGTTCTCCATCCGGTAAATGCTCCCATAAGGGCAAATAAGGATTCCCCGCAGCCTGATGCACAAATTTGCCAGGGGCATTGTTGGAGGCAGGCGCTTTTTGAGCATTGATGTGGGCCGTAGAAAATAAAACCGCTGTTGCAAAAAGAACACCTGCAGCTGGCTTTTTAAATCGAAATTTTAACCTTTTCATATTGTTTATATCGTGTTATCCTACTGTTCAGTTATCGCTTCGGTCATCTAAATAAAGGAGGCGCTGACGTCATCCGGGCAAAAGGGGCAGCATCTCGCTGATAAGCCACTAAACTATCTATCGAAGCAACCGGTCTTCCGCGAACAAGTTTAATTGTACTTGAGACAAATAAAGATACTACAAAATGCAATCGATTGCATTTTTTGACACTTTTTTTTATTTAAATCATAATAATAAACGACATCAACTTTGATGCAATGCATCGACCTGGTTGGTGAAGACACAAACCTCAGCATAGCACTGGTCAGTGTTCCCACTGGCTGGATATGGAGGTGGAACCTTACGTAATAATAATTTTGATACCTGTTTGTTATAAGGTCACTTGTTATAACCCGTAACATAAAACGGGCTGCTGACTGGACAATCAGCGGCCCTTTGCTTTGCTATATGAAGAAAAATGTATGCGCGTGCTTACCGGATAGCCTTAAAACGATGGCGGGCCTCCCTGCGGACGTCCTCCGCCCGGGAACTGGCCGCCCCCTCCCCGCCAGTCACCGCCTGGCATAGAGGATGTATTCGCCTTACCAAAGTTGCGCAGGCTGTAGGTAAACGTCAGCATAAAATATTGTTGTAACACACGCGTTGTTGTGGTTTGAATGAGATTAAAGTTGTTAAGGGTCTGGCTAAAACTATTATTCTGTTTTAAAATATCAAATACAGAAAGCTTTAGCTCTGCCTGTTTTTTGGACAGGAATTTTTTACCTATTGCGGCATTCCACAGGGTATATTCCACTCCTTCCGCATTTTCAAGCTTATAATTTTGATACGCGATACTTGAATTAAAAAACCAACCTGATTTTGACAGCAGGTTCAGGTTAGCGCCCGGACTTTGCTGGAGATAATTTTGACCGGCACTCGCATTATTGAGTGTACTGGAGGTTTGTGTGTAGTTAATATCGTAACTCACTGTAAAGTCTACGAATTCACTCACGTTACTGCTTAACACAATGCCGCCACCAAAAGTATTGCGGGTTACGAAGCCCGTAACGCCATTATACCTGCTGGGCGTTTTTCCGTAATTGTAGTTGCTGGTTATATTGAAATTAGACTTGATGAACTTAACGGGAAAAGCGTACACGAGCAAGCCGGAAAAATTACGGTATCCGTCGAGGTTAACGTAGGTTGTATTAGTAATACCCTTGTCATTTATAACGTCCGTAGAAATATATTTGTCGATAAGATTGAACGATACATTAGCTGTAATACTGTTACTATTTTTTGTATTAGCGTAGATATACCGCACGGTACCACGGTGGTTGTAAGCCTGCTGCAAATTGGGATTACCCACAATAATACTGGTTTGGCTCGAACTATCTATAACATCCTGCAGCTGATCTATGGAAGGAAAGTCGGTACCTGAACGATAGAAAATGCGGGCGTTGCCATATTTGCCTACTTTTTTATTCCACATCAGGTTCGGAAGAAAAGCAAAGAAATTCTGGTCCACCTTGCCCACCGTAGGCCTGGTTCTTTCGCTGTAAAGATTCGAATACTGCAGGTCGAACCCGGCAGACAGCTGGTTATCCCGGCCGCGGCCCAGGCGGTAGTTAAAACCACCGTTATGGGTAACTACTGTATTTTCGAATTGGTTCGATTGTGGTATATTAGGTAAAGTATAGCCGGTGCCATCATAGTCAAAAGTTTCCTGGTTACGTTTATTAATACGTTTAGCGGGTGTATAGCTAAGCTCCAGTATACCATTCTTGCCTAAAGGTTCGGTGAAATTCATCCTGGCCGAATAGTTGGCGCTGTTGGTTGGATTAGTGCGGTATTGGTTGCGCACATCAGGCAGGTTAATTTCTTCGTACTTGTCTATATTAGTCAGATTAAAATTTTCTCCATCATTTTTGCTGAAATTAGCCTGTAATGATAAAGAGAAACTTCTTCCTGCCCTTTTGAAAGCACGACGATACATCAGGTTGTTCCCGATATTAAATCCATTTCGGTTGGAGTTTCCGGAGGCATCGCTGATATAAGAGCTATCCCCATCGGCATAGATAGCCGAAGTATAGTTTGAAGACCGGCTGGTGTTGTTTTGAAAGTTCCAGCTGGGAATATAAGTAATCGTGTTACTTGAGTCGAGCTTATACTCGAATCTCATATTGAAGCGGTGGTTATTATTATTAGACTCGGAAGCGTTTCGGGTTGCAAGGTTTAGTACCCTGTCATCCCTCGTAATTGTAGGGGAAAAAGTTTCTGTTTCATTTACATTCTTTCCATTCGAGAAAAAGT
>JBQGCI010000128.1:0-27382 GCA_052038405.1 Acinetobacter pittii | reverse complement strand
TCCGGAGCTGGAGCCGTTCTGTGTTTTCTTTCTTCTATTTTGGATTTGTGAGTGTATTGTTAACCATTTTAGGATTGTTCCTGATAAAGCTCAAAGTTGCCGGACATAAAAGAGGCAAGTTTATTTACCATTACCTCCTATCCAAATTTTGCATGTCCGTATTATATATCATGGGAAATTTTAAAAAACGGCAGATCAACCCCCAGGCAGAGGATTTCGGGCAACCGGCTGTGGTAATTGCTAATCACCAGTCCTTCCTGGATATATTGCAAATGGCCATGTTAAACCCGCGTTTGATCCTGTTAACCAATCGTTGGGTTTGGAACTCCCCGGTTTTCGGATGGGCGATTAAGATGGCAGACTTTTACCCGGTTGCCAATGGTGTTGAAAACAGTGTGGAACTATTGAGTACACAAGTGCAGCAAGGATATTCGATATCGGTGTTTCCTGAAGGTACCCGAACCTCCCAGCCCCCTATGAAGCGTTTTCATAAGGGCGCATTCTATTTAGCCGAACAGCTGGAGCTGGATATTGTGCCGGTCTTATTTCACGGGTTGGGATACACCATGACCAAGGGCGATTTTTTGCTGAAGAACGGGCCCATTACTGCAAAGTATTTACCCAGGATCAAAGCGGATGACAAAAGCTGGGGAGCCAGTTACCAGGAAAGGACTAAAAATATTTCCAGGTATTTTAAAGAGCAGCATGAGGCGCTTACAAAAGAACTGGAGCAGCCGGCCTACTTTAAAGAGCATTTGTTTTTTAACTACATATATAAAGGGCCTGTGCTGGAATGGTACCTGAAAATAAAGCTGAAGCTGGAAAATTATTACCAGCCATTTCATGAACTGTTGCCTTTTGAAGGCCGGTTTTTGGATCTGGGATGTGGCTATGGCTTTATGTGCTATACCCTGCATTGGGCCAGCCAGGGGAAGAGAGCCTTTACCGGGGTGGATTACGATGAAGATAAAATAGCCACAGCGCAGCATTGTTTTAGCAGAACAACAGCAGTTCAGTTTGTGCAGGGAGATATTTCAGCCTTCCCGTTAGAAAAATACAATGGCATCATCATCAGCGATGTGCTGCATTACTTACAGCCTTTACCCCAGGAGCAGGTAATAGCGCATGCGATCGATAGCTTACTGCCAGGAGGCGTGCTTATTATTCGTGATGGGGATGCGGATCTGAAAGAAAAGCATAAGGGAACCCAATTCACAGAATTATTGTCTACAAAAATATTCACCTTCAATAAAACCACGAATCAGCTTCATTTTCTTTCGGGCAAAATGATTGAAGCGTTGGCTATAAAAAAAGAAGTGACTTTGCAAAGAATCGATCATACAAAGTACACTTCTAATATAATGTGGGTTATCAGGAAATAACTTAAAGTGCTCCAAAGAAAGTGCGCTCAAAGCTAAGTTGTACGCTGCTACGCGCCATCCGTTTCATATCGCTGCCCAATTGAAAACGGTAACCCAGGTTGAGCTTGGAGTTGCTGTTGAAAATAAACTGAACGCCCGGCGCCATGTCAATATAATACCTTTTGGTGTCCAGCGTTTGTTGCGCCAGTATTTCGGTATAGATATTAAAATTAGTCTGCTGGTAATCTTCATATTTCCGGGGGAACAGCAAATAGCCGGCTGATAAAGAATAATTCATCGCCTGGTAAGGCAGTTTCAGTGGAACTTCATCAAATCTTGATTGGTCTAAAACCTGCACGTGGCTTACCGTACCACTTATGGCTAATTTATGGATCAGCTGTGTAGCGATTACTCCTGCTTCAGCACCTGTTTTGTCACCCAATAAAGCAATTTCATCATACCGGAAGGGGGCTTTGCTGATAGAAGCGTCTGCAAAAGCTGCCATGCGGAAATGACGATGTGCTTCATCTTTCGACAGGAACCTGTATTTGCCGTACAGAGATGCTGATTCAAATTTAAAGGCATCGGTGTGCATATTGGCAAATGTCCCGGATGCTCTCAGCATAAAGTTTTTCGAGAGCCCCATATACATTTCGGGCCGGTAGCGTTGCACAACCCCCTTGCTACCCTGGCTCATGCCCTCGGCATAATTCGCACTCAACTTTGCGCTGATTGATTTAGCCGGTATGTTGGAAGCCGGCTCAGTGTAAATGTAAAGTTCCTGCGCTACTACCCGTATTGCAGGCAGTAAGAACATGCACAAAATAATATATCTCACTTATTTAATTTAAAAGCTTTGAATTACCGGTTGCCTAGACCCATAAAAAGACACATCAATAACCCCGTGGTAGTTAATAAACTACCACGGCATTACCTGGATGTATATTTTTTTGATAATAACGCTGCTATGCGGGTTGCAGTGAAGCCGGTATGTGACAGTTGTGTTCCCATTAAATGGTGGTATGATAAATGCGTGCTCCCTGCACGACGTCGCTGCAGCAATGAGAAGCTTTTCCCGTGTTGATACACTCTTTGTTGGTAGCGGCCTTCATCGCTTTAAACGTCTTATCACTCACAAAATTTTTATCAACGATGGTAAGGGTTTGTTCGCCATTCAATACCTGGTCTTTAATATTCACGAAGTGAAAATTAGCATTGCCAATTTTGTGGTGTTTGTCGTTTTCTACCTTCAGATTATTAAAATCACCGGTCAGTTTTAAACTGCCTACCGAAAACCCGGCTTCTTCAACTGCTTTCCGGATCTGGTCTACGTGCACTTCGCTACCCTGTTTGAATTGAATATTAAAAGCCGTATTTTTTAGATCCGGCTTTACCGATTCAACAAAACCTACTTTCTGAAGTGATTTGTTAATGGCGTTACTACACAAGGCACAGGTGAGGCCGTTGGCTTGTAACGTTGCTTTGGAGAACTGGGCATCTGCCGAAAAAGATATGATGGCTACCGCCATTATAAGGAGCAATTTTTTCATGTGTATATTTTTAAGCAGCCTGTTGCTGCGTTTTTTAAATAAAGTTGTACGCGCAATGACACGGCATAATTCAAGCCCGCGCTTACTACGATAATGAATTAATGAGGGGGTGATTACTTGCAGCAGTCTGCACCCGATGTGCAGGCCTTTTCATCTGTAAACGATTTGATTTCAGCTTTTAAGGTTCTTTCATACTGGCAACATCCGTGCAGTTTATTGTACGCTTCGTCGGAGGCTTTTGCCCCTGCGTTATCATAGCCTGCTGCAGCGATCTTCTGTTGAATTTTTGCAGTGCTCGTATTTTTAGCGTATTTAACGGTGAGCTTTTTTGCGTCTACATCCCAGGATGCATACGAAGCGCCCGCTGATTTAGCTGCTTTTTCAATGTTTGA
The DNA here is from genome assembly GCA_052038405.1 of Acinetobacter pittii. Classification (GTDB taxonomy): domain Bacteria; phylum Bacteroidota; class Bacteroidia; order Chitinophagales; family Chitinophagaceae; genus Niabella. Next base: position 24,079 of record JBQGCI010000128.1, on the reverse strand, counting down.
TTTGCACATGCCGCAGTTGCCTGAAACATCAAAGGTTTCAGTTTTTTGGGATTGCGCCAGGGCATTGTTATTTGAAATAATGATAAAAAGAAACGCTAAAAGAAGTATTTGTAATGTTTTCATTGTATAAAAATTTTAAATAGAATAATAAGCTCATCTACCTGGCAGGTAATGGCCAAACACAATAATGCCCCCTTACACTTCAGGGTGTATGGGAATAAGTATCCTATATTCTGAAAACATTATTAGCCAGATAGAGATGGTTATCCGGCAATGGAGGTGAGTAATGCTGATTATCTAAATGGTTATTGCCATTTAATAGCGTGGTTAGCAAAAAGTCAGTTATTACTGCCGGCATTTGGTCCAGGGCCGGGAGACTGTAGACGTAAGAAGGAACTTTATTGTGATCGGTATCTACTTTTACCAGTGTTTCCTGGTCGTTGCAGCAGCTATGCTGCTCTTTCTCCATTCCGCACTTGCCACATTTCTTTTCATCAGCAGCGAAAAGACTGACTGATGCCAAACGGTCCATACAGTAATGCGATACTGCAACCACCCCCGTGGTCATCAGCATATAGCAGCCTATCAATATGAACAGTGTGACTTTTTTCATCAGTCTTGCAAAGGTACTAACATTCCTTTTCCGTTTTTGTTAAAAAACCATTCATTTTCTACGAATTTTGCATGTTCGATGGCAAGTGGTAAACAATATGATGTAGTTATAATAGGCAGTGGGCTGGGTGGTTTGCTGTGCGCTAACCTGTTGGCTATGCGTGGACTAAAGGTTTGTTTGCTGGAAAAGAACAGGCAGTTTGGGGGAAACCTGCAAACTTTTTCCCGCGATAAGCAAATCTTTGACACAGGGGTACACTATATCGGCGGACTTGAAAAAGGTCAGACACTGCACCAGATATTTAAGTATGCGGGCATGATGGAGCAACTGAAACTTGAAAAAATGGGAGCGTGCTTCGACCGGATCGTTCTGGAGGATGATGACTATGTGTATTGCCAGGCGCAGGGATATGAAGCTTTTCAAAACCATCTCATTAAGGCTTTTCCTGAAGAAGCGGATGGCATTATCGGTTATTGCCGGGAAATTAAAGAAGTGTGCGGCTCCTTCCCTTTATACAATCTCCACTTAAAGCCTCAAACTGATGAACTGTATAAAGGGAAGGATGAAAGTGCCGCATCAGTTATCGCGTCCTTTACAAAGAACGAAAAATTGCAGTCGGTACTGGCGGGCAATAACCTTTTATATGCAGGAGATATCGATACTACTCCTTTTCATGTTCATGCATTAATATTGAATAGTTACATTGAAAGTAGCTGGAAGTGTGTGGGTGGTGGGTCTCAAATTGCTAAAATACTGGTAGCTGCAGTCCGGAAGAATGGCGGGGAGATCTTCAGAAATACAGCTGTGACCTCTATCCGCGAGCGGGGAGGCAGGATATCCTGTGTACTTACAGAGGATGGGCAGGAGTTCAGCGCTGATTATTTCATATCGAATATGCATCCTGCAACAACCCTTTCATGTATAGAATCGTCTTTATTAAAGGGTCTGTACAGAAAAAGAATAACGGGTCTCCGGCAAACAGTTGCTTCCTTTTCCCTTCATATCGTTCTCGAAAAAGCCAAAGTGCCTTATGAGAACTGTAATTACTATTTTCACAAACAGGGACAGGTGTGGCATTTGAATCACTACGCCAAAGAAAACTGGCCGCTGGGTTACGGCCTGTATTTTACTGAGGACAAACAGCACCCCGGCTTTTCATCCGCCATTTCGGTATTAACACCTATGCGATATGAGGAGGTGAGTCAATGGGCCGATACCTGTAACAGGGCTGGCAAGGAAAGTAGCAGGGGTATTGCCTATGAGCAATTTAAAGAAGACAGGGCAGGGGTGTTATTGGATTTAATAGCAGAGCGGTTCCCTTTGGTGACCAATAATGTTAAAAAATTTTATACTTCCACACCCCTTACCAACAGGGATTATATCGGCGATGCAGAAGGCAGTATGTATGGTATTCAAAAAGATTACCGCGATCCATTGCAAACGATGATCAGCCCCAGAACCAAAATTCCTAACCTGTTTTTAACAGGGCAAAATTTAAATTTGCATGGCATTTTAGGTACTTCGCTTAGCGCCGTGTTAACCTGTGTGATGTTAACAGGAGATGAGGGACTGGTAGACAGGATAAGGGAAGCATAATGGAATGTAGGAGGTACGATATACGAACATGTACAATGCGTGGTGAAAAGGCGCGGTTATTTTTAGGAGTTATTACAAGTAAATGAATAAAAGATTCTGGAGAAGGTTTTTACGGGTGACAGGAGTGATGGTATTGCTCTTCGGATTATTGTTTGCTTACCTGGCACGGGTTTCAAAAATTGATCCGCCCCCTGTCAGCGATTTATCCGCATTACAATTTCAACGGCAGGAGCCGGACACAGGGTTGTATGCCATCAAAAACAGCTGGTTCCGCAAAAGCAATTCCGGTTTGTATGAAATGTATGTAGAAGGTGCTCCGTATGAGCTGGGTACAGTTAACGGTAAGCTAAGTGCAGAGTTGGTTCAAAAGCAGGAGGATTATTTCAGCGAGAAGATCCATAAAATGATCCCTTCAAAATCGTACATGCATTTTTTAAAATACTTTATCTGTTGGTTTAACCGGGACCTGCCTGAAAACGTAACGGACGAGTATAAACAGGAGATCTACGGCGTTTCGCAATCGGCGTCAGAAGGGTATACTTATATCGGGACTAAATATTCGCGTATTTTAAACTATCATTCGGCACATGATATCGGCCATGCTTTGCAAAACATGATGCTGGTAGGCTGCACTTCTTTTGGCACCTGGGGCAGTGCTTCGCAGGACAGTACCATGATTATAGGGCGCAATTTCGACTTTTGGGTGGGAGATAATTTTGCCAGGAATAAGATAGTCGAATTTGTTAATCCTTTAGAAGGGTATAAATTTATGAGTGTTACCTGGGGCGGCTTTGTGGGAGTGGTATCGGGTATGAACGAAAAGGGGTTGACGGTTACTATTAATGCGGCTAAAAGCAGTATTCCCGCCGGTTCGGCAACGCCCGTAAGCCTGGTAGCCCGGGAGATCGTTCAATATGCAAAAAATATAAGAGAAGCCATCGCCATAGCGCAAAAGCGCAAGATGTTTGTCAGCGAATCTTTCTTAGTGGGCTCTGCTGCCGATAACAAAGCGGTGATTATTGAAAAAACGCCCGACTCTCTTTCTATATACGATCCCAATAAAAATGAGATCTTATGTACGAATCATTTCCAGAGTAATGATTTCTGGAACAGTGAGCCCAATGTGGAACAAAGGCAGAACAGCGCTTCTGTATACCGCTACCGGCGGCTTACACAATTGCTTCAGCAAAATGGTCCTAACACGGTTCAAAAAACCGTCAACATTTTACGCGATTATAAGGGTATGAATAATACTGATATAGGGTTGGGTAACGAAAAAGCCGTAAACCAGTTTATCGCTCATCATGCGATTGTATTTGAGCCGCAGAAATTAAGGGTATGGGTTTCTACTGCCCCATGGCAAATGGGCCAGTTTGTATGTTACGACCTTAATCAGGTATTTTCCCTTAAGGGTATGAAAAGTAACCGTGAAATATACGAGGCCGATCTGAACATTAAAGCAGACAGCTTTATTTATACGCCCATGTTTAAACGGTTCGAGCAATTCAGGGCAAATAAACAATTGGCAACGGACGGTGTCGCGATCCATCCCGATAGCCTGGTCGCTGAAAATCCCAATTATTATAACAGCTATGTAACCGCCGGGGATTATTACTTCAAAAAAAAGGAATACTCCAAAGCGTTACCCTATTATCAAAAGGCATTGAGCATGGAAATTGCTACTGTAGCCGAGAAGAACCATATTCTGGACCGAATTAAGAAATCTAAAAATCAATAGCATGTCCCATATCAAGAAAGCCACCACAGCGTTACCGGTAATAGATCTTATTAAATCACGTTGGAGTCCACGTGCTTTCGCTGACCAGCCAGTAAGTGAAACGGACATGCAGACGATATTAGAGGCCGGGTCCTGGGCCGCCAGTTCGGGCAACGAACAACCCTGGCAATATGTGTATGCCATGAAAGGGACGCCGGGCTTTGAAATGTTATGGAATTGCCTCATGGAAGGCAACCAGGGATGGACGCAACAGGCTGCTGTTTTGATGGTGGCCATAGCCCGCAAGAAGTTCGTAAGAAATGGCCGGGATAATGTACATGCAGAGCACGACCTGGGTATGAGCAACGCAGGTATGTTTTTACAAGCAGTATCCATGGATATTTACCCGCATCCGATGGGTGGATTCTTCCCGGATAAAGTGCAGAAGGTATTATCATTACCCGATGATGAGAAGCCGGTTTGTATGATTGCGTGGGGATACCTGGGCGATCCGGAAAGGCTCGATGAAAAAAATCATAAAAGTGAGGTTCAACCCCGTAGCAGGAAACATGTTTCGGAGTTCTCTAAAAAGATATAAAGCCTCTTAAGGGTTCGCTGCCGATGGCAGGATTACTCCGCATACTTGTACCCTACCCCTCTTACTGAGTGGAAGAACTTGGGGTTGCGGCTGTCTTTTTCGAAGTATTTCCTGAAGTTCAGGATGAAATTGTCAATGGTTCTGGTTGTAGGGTAAACGTTGTAGCCCCAAACATATTGAAGGATCTTCTCGCGGGTAACTACCTCATTTTTATTTTCAATCAGTAGTTTTAAGAGCATTGCTTCTTTCTTACTCAACTGTACTTTGCCGGCATATTTAGTGCTGGCTTCCTGGGCTTTAAAATCGATCACGTTTCCTCCGAATGTATACGAGTTACCAAGCGTGCTTTTATCCTGCAGTTTTAAATTCTTTTCAATCAGCTTATGAACCCTTAGCAATAACTCTTCAAGATTAAAGGGCTTGGTGAGGTAATCATCAGCGCCTTTTTTTAATCCTAGTACTTTATCGGCGCTGGTATTTTTAGCGCTGAGCATTAAAATGGGCACCTCATTGTTACTGATGCGAATGGTTTCGGCTACAGCAATACCATCCACCTCGGGCAGCATCACATCCAATATGATCAGGTCAAAATATTCGTTTTTCACAGCTTTTATAGCTTCATTGCCATCGTAAGCCGAAGTAACCTGGTAGTCTTCTAATTCAAGATTTAACTTTAATGTTTCGTGAAGGCTCTCTTCATCTTCAACCAATAGTATATTTACTGCTCTTTCTTCCATTCTAATACAGGTTCATCAAGTTATAACGTCTCAAAGAAAAAATCTAACGGCAAAAATACTCCCCTTTGTATTGTTATTTGTCATTAAAATGTCTGCATTGTGATCTTTTGCAATCTTACGGCACAGGTAGAGGCCCAGGCCCGTCCCTTTCTTTTTCCGGGTGGCTTCGTTGCCGATCCGGTAAAATTTGGAGAAGATCTTCTTTCGTTCTTCAGTAGCAATCCCGGGCCCCTCGTCAATGACCTGTAAGGTAATATCTTCGTCGTTTTTGACTAAGGTTACTTTTACGGCCTCATCTTTCTCAGAGTACTTCAGCGCATTCTCCAGGAGGTTATTAACCAGTATTTCCAGTAAAAGCGGATCGCCCTCGATGTCGATGCCTTCCTTAATGTCGCTGCTTATTTTCCGGTCTGGAAAGCGCTGTGCAAATTCAGCTACCCGCGCTTCCATCAGTTTAGAGAAGTCGAGTTCTTCCTTGTTCATCTTATACCATCTACCTTCTAACTGAGACGATACCAATATATTGTTGGTTAAAAAATCAAGTCTTTTGGTTTCTTCTAATGAAGCATCAATAAGTTTTTTCTGCTTCTGCTCGTCCAGCTTTTGATGCCTGATCAGTGTTTCGAGGTTAAGCTTGGCGATAGCAATGGGCGTTTTTAGTTCGTGAGTAACCGCCATCATGAAATTCTGTTGCTGCTCCTGTATCTGCTTTTGCTGGCGCATAGATCGGTATACAAAAGTAGCGCCCAAAATAATCAGCCCTAAAAACACAATTCCTTCGCCTCCGTATTTAATGGCATTGCTGTGATAATCTTCTTTGGTTTTTTTCAATTCGGCCTGGTATTGCACCGGGTCCTTTTCTTTGTCGATGGTGGTGTTTAAGTGGTTGATCTGGTAGATATACATTTCTTTACTTTGCCTTTCCAGAGAAATGAACCACCATACCAATGCAGCCACTATATAAAGCAGCAATATCCAGAACTTTACTGTGGTTCGTTTTAAACGGGCTTTTAATTTTTCTTCCATAACTGCCGGTTATACTTTGATGCTATTGGTTCAGTGCTATCCCCACATTTAAGAGATAAGGGATCGTTTCTTCTTCCATGGTATGTTGCAAAACAAAGCGATAAGGCCCCGGCCGCAGGAAAACAGGGGGATTAATCTTTATTCTGCTATAGTAAATGTCATCCATAGAAGTGCCTGCCCAGTTGCCGCTTCTATTGGTTAAAGGCGCATTGAGGTGCATGGAGCCAATAGTTCTCTTCGCAGTGTCCTGTATGAGCAACCGAACTAAAAGTTTATTAAAACGGTATTCCTGTGTATGTCTTACTATCAGGTATAGCTGGTGGTTAGCGCTATCGGTAACATCAAACCTGATGACTGCATGCTGGCTTCTTTTCCATTCATGCCGGGGCAGATCTACCTGTTTCTCATATACATTGACATGTTTACATGAAACACCGGCCGTAATAACGAAAATAAAAATTACAAAGTAACGCACGCTTACATCTTTGCTGCAAAAGTAAGTGAACTTGCGAAGCCAGCAGTTACAATACGTTTAATACCTGCTCCTTGGCTTTTTCCAGCTCATCCTTCATCATCACTACAATTTTTTGTATAGCAGCGTCATAAGCCTTGGATCCTGTGGTGTTTATCTCACGGCCCACCTCCTGCAAAATGAAAGAGAGTTTTTTGCCTTTGCTGTCTCCCTCTTCGTTGAGTATTTCTTTAAAGTAGTTGCAGTGGTTTTCCAACCTTACCATTTCTTCCGTAATATCTATTTTTTCTATGTAATAAATCAACTCCTGTTCAAGCCGGTTTACATCATAGTTATCTTTACCCACTTTCTCTTCCAGCAATTTAACCAGCCCTTCGCGCATGGTTTCCTGCCTTAAAGTGTCAAGAGGGTTGATTTCTGTTTGCAGCCGGGCAATATTGTCAATACGCTTTTCCAGTTCCTCTCTTAAAATATTGCCTTCATTGGCTCTGTGTTTATTTAAGTCGTTAATGGCTTCTCCGATCAGTAATTTCAGCTGCGTCCAGTCTTCATCAGACAAAGACTCGCTGCTGGGCGTAATAACTTCCGGTAATTTGATCAGGGCATTCAGGATATTTGAGGTATCAATGCCCAGTTCATTCGAAAGGTTCACCAAAGAATGATAATAAGCTTTTGCAAGATCGGTATTAATAACAACCGGCTTGGCATCCCCGGTATCTTTCAGGCTAATGGTGCAATCTACACTACCTCTGTTCAGTCCTTCAGCCAGTACTTTTCGTATATCGAACTCAAAGGGTTTAACGATAGCAGGCAGCCTCAATGATAAGTCAAACTGCTTCCCGTTCAATGATTTTATATCAATCAAAAAAGTTTTACGGCCGATGATTTTCTCAGCCCTGCCAAAGCCTGTCATTGATTTGAGCATATACCTGTTTTGTGTAAAGATAATATTTGCAAGTTGCTGTCGGGTATATTTTTATACCTGCTTATTTTTTTGTTACAACAGGTATAGTTCTTGGAAGATGCTTAAGCTTTAAATCGCTTCGGGTAATAGCTTTTGATAGCTAAGTCTGCCCTGGTGAAACAAGAACGTGAAGAAGAGAAGGAGCGGTTCTAAAAACAAAAAATCCCTTCAAATGAAGAAGGGATATTTTATATAGATGGGTTAGTAAGTACGGGAAATAAATTTCCTTACACAATATTAAATATTATTTCAACGATACAAAAATTATTTGCAAAAAATTTTATTAACAAATAATAATTGGGCTTGTGGATATCCATAAGCTGTTGCAATATGAATAAGCCGTTTATCAATCACATAGTAGCAATCAGTTTTTTATCCTGCCTGTACCTATTGGCTCAAACAATGATGAATAAAGGGTTTCAGCCGATCCTTTTCCGATAAAAATTGTTTTCATTGCATGAGTGGGTGGTGATCGGTATGTTTATGCTACAGTTGGCTATCATACATATTTACAACAAATAAATACCTGGTTCTTATAAGACGATGCATGGTACGAATGCATGTTATTGCTGTATGATATCCGCAGTTCTCATAAGCCCGGATGTAACTATGCCTGCAGATGAATAATTTCATGTACGTTTGATAAAATGTTTTTATGAAGTTTGATCATCCTGTTCTTCTTACGGAAATCGCCACACTTATCGATGCGCAGCTCTTAGGTAATAAGGGCGCCAGTGCTACGGGCATTAATGAAATTCACGTAGTAGAAGAAGGCGACCTGGCATTTGTAGACCACCCCAAGTATTACGAGAAATGTATTAACTCTTCCGCGAGTTTTATTATTATAAATAAGGAAACTGATTTTCCCGAAGGCAAGGCGTTATTGGTTACAGACGAACCTTTTGAAGCCTATTTGAAAATAGTAGCTCGTTACCGGCCTTTTCAACCTTCGATGGATGTAGTGGCGGCATCGGCCATTGTAGGTGAGGGTTCGATAGTGATGCCTAATGCTTACCTGGGTAACAACGTAGTGATCGGTAAGAACTGTACGATCTTCCCCAACGTAACCATTTTAGATCATTGCATTATAGGTGACGATGTGGTAATACAAAGCGGCACTGTTATTGGTAGTGATGCATTTTATTATAATAAGAAGACCAACAGGGATATCCACTATAAAAAGATGACGAGTTGCGGACGGGTAGTTGTTAAAAATGGTGTTGAAATAGGTGCGGGGTGTACGATTGACCGGGGTGTAACAGGTGATACAATTATTGGTGAAGGCACCAAAATGGATAACCAGGTGCACATAGGCCATGATACAGTAATAGGTAAAAATTGCCTGTTTGCTGCGCAAGTGGGTATTGCCGGTGCGGCGGTGATAGAAGACGAAGTGATTCTCTGGGGACAGGTCGGCATCAGCAAAACACTCACCATCGGACGTGGTGCCGTGATCAATGCACAAAGCGGTGTACCTTCTTCAGTGGCAGGTGGCAAAACCTATTTCGGAACACCGGTAACAGAGGCGCGTGAAAAAATGAAGGAGATCGCCTGGATCAAACGTATTCCCGAAATTTGGGAGAAAGTGAAAAGCATTAAATAAAAACGATCGTATGAAATTCGGACAGGTAACCGATCCCGGCGGTATTCATTTCCAGTTGCCCAAAGACCCGGCAGCTACTACTGAACTATTATCTAAAGCCAGAGGCAAGGGCTTTGAGGTTTCTGTGGGATGTGCCAAATGGAACAAGACAGATTTAAAAGGTTTTTATCCCAAGGGTATAAAAGATGAGCTGGAATATTATTCGGGCCAGTTTAATTCTATTGAGCTGAATGCTACTTTCTACAATATGCCCACAGCGGAACAGGTGGCTAAGTGGAAAGAAAAAACACCTAAAGAGTTTAAATTTTTTCCGAAGCTTACTAATTCTATCAGTCATTTTAAACGGCTGACGCCGGATAGCCTTCCTGTTGCAGAAACATTTTGTAATGCCATTGCCAACTTCGAAGAGAAATTAGGAATGGCCTTCCTCCAACTGCACGATAAATTTTCGCCTAAAGAGTTTGAAAAGCTCACCAACTTTATTGAGCACTTTCCGAAAGGTATTCCGCTGGCTGTGGAAGTGAGAAATGAAAACTGGTTTTCAGATCCATTGCACTGGTCGGCTTTTTGCGACCTGCTGCAAAAAAAGAAAATGGCTAATATTATCGTAGATACGGCCGGACGGAGAGATATGGTGCATATGCGGCTGACTACTCCTGAAGCTTTCATCCGCTTTGTAGGTTGTAACGATGACGCCATTGACAAAAAACGTTTAGACGATTGGATAAAACGTATTAAAAAATGGCACGACGAAGGTTTAAAAAAGCTCTTTTTTTTCGTTCATCAAAATATAGAGCTGTCTTCTCCCCTGTTATCTGCTTATTTTATTGAGAAGCTGAACAAGGTGCTGGATTTGGATTTGCATGTTCCTCTGATGCCGGATAATGATAAGGGCAAAGGGCAGGGACAACTTTTTTAGAATATGGCCTCCAATTCTTTTAAAGATCGTACTATATACGTGGGCTTGAATTCGTGCGCCGCGTCGATATGATTGATGAATACCTGGTCTATGCCTGCTTTGTGGGCACCTAAAATATCCGCCTCCAGGTCGTCTCCCAGCATAATACTCTCTTCGCGCCTGGCCTTGGAAATGTTTAATGCGTAATCAAATATTGCCTTATTAGGTTTAAGGCTATTGCTGCCTTCCGAAGTAATCACCTGGTCGAAATAATGATTGATCTTTGAATTGTTGATCTTATGGCGCTGCACTTCTTCAAAGCCGTTGGTGATAAGGTGTAACTTGTAATTTTTATTGTGGAGGTATTCCAGTACTTCCACGGTATAGGGAAATAATACATTGCGGGTGGGTAGCATTTCAAGAAAAAGTATGCTCATGGTTTCCGCCAGCACTTCATCGGCAATTTTAAAGTCTAATAAGGCCAGGCGCATCCTTTTTACACGCAACTCTGCCTGTTTAATGAATCCGCTCCGGTACCGGGCCCAAAGCTTTAAATTATGTGCCAGGTAATTGCGATAAAACAAATCAAAATCGTATATACCCCTGTGTTCCAGCTCAAGCGTTTCGTAAAGATGCTGTAAAGTAAGCCTGGCATTGGCGTCAAAATCCCAAAGTGTATGATCCAGGTCAAAAAATAAATGCTTATACTTCATTGTGTATGGTATTTGGCCCGATAAGCTGTAAAAATAAAATACTAAAACTTAAATACAGAACTTTATGCGGTATGTTTATTGCAAATAAAGGAAAGATAATATTATGAATACTGTAGTAATTACCGGTGCATCAAGGGGTATAGGCTTTGCCATTGCCGATATATTTGCACAAAACGGCTATAACCTCCTGCTTACCTCGCGCAGCGACATTAATTTGTATAAGGCAATGGAAACACTGCAGGCAAAATATAATGCTATTGAGATCCGGGCGAAGGCATTTGATTTATCTGTAAAAGAGGAAGCCTCCGTTTTTGGAGCCTGGTGCCTGCAACACGCAACCCCGCAAATACTGGTGAACAATACCGGCAAGTTCGAACCCGGTAATATCAGCGATGAAGCGGAGGGGGCACTGGAGAGGCAGATTTCTACCAACCTGTATAGTGCCTACCATTTAACCCGGGCCTTATTACCGGCCATGAAAGGAGAAAAAAACGGGCATATTTTTAATATCTGCTCAATTGCGTCATTGAAGGCATACCCTAACGGGGGTGCTTACAGCATCAGCAAGTACGCCCTGCATGGTTTTAGTGCCAATTTGCGGGAAGAGTTAAAAACACAGGGTATTAAAGTTACCTCGGTATTCCCTGGCGCCGTATTGACCGACTCCTGGGAGGGGTTTGACAATAGCGCCAAACGTATTATGGAAGTAACCGATATTGCCAAAATGATATGGGCGGCATCTCAACTTTCTTTCGCAGCCTGTGTCGAAGATATTATTATACGACCCCAGTTGGGAGATCTGTAGCGCATTCAACATTAAACTAATTTGAGTGATGAAGTACCTTATTTCTTTTGTATGGATAGTTTTTTTTTCTGTTGCCCATGCACAGGATGACAAGTATGTGCCGTTGCAGGACCGCTTAAAAAGCAATATCTTTTTAAAAGTAGAGGCCAGCAACACAGATTGTTTTGTAGGAGAACCGATCATTGTAACCTACAAGCTTTACAGCGCATTGTCTACCGAGTCGAGCATCATCCGGAATCCTTATTTCGATGGGTTTGATGTAAAAGATCTGAAAGGTGGTTCGGATAATATTGCCACCAGGGAAACCGTAGATGGAATACGATTTGACGTGCATACCTTATTGAAACTTCAATTAACACCGAGACGAGCCGGTAAGCTTAGTTTAGGTGCGGTTACCGTAAGAAACCGTGTAAAACTGGTAGATAGCCGTGGCAATGAAGATCCCATACTCGATGGCCTGGAAGAAGGATACACATTGAATAACGGCTATTTTACGTTGCCGGTATCGTCAGTACCTATTACAGTTCTGGTAACAGCAGTGCCTGGCACCGCGCAAGCCTCCTCCTCGTCTCAACCTAATGGCCTGGTAGGTGATTTTAAGATGGATGTGCAGCTTTCCAAAAAATTACTGGCCCCCGGTGAGCAGGCTCAGCTGACTATCATGCTTACAGGCAGGGGCGATTTTAGTAAAATAGCGCTACCGGAAATAAACTGGCCTAATGCGGCAGATGTGCTGGCGGCTAAAGTAGATGAGGATAAAACACAAAAACAGGATGGAAGCGGCTATAAATCCTTTATAATCCCTTTTTCGATGAATAGGCCGGGTAAGTATACCATTCCTGCTATCCGCTTTTCTTTTTTTGATGCGCAGGGTGGCCGTTATAAAACGATCACGAATATACCTATCGAGCTGAATGTGGTAAGCGAAGGGTATAGTACAGGTAATGTGGCGAACACTTCGGCCGAGAGCGAGCGGCCGTTGTACCTTTGGGCAGGCATAGCGCTGCTGGTATCGATTGTACTAATCGCTGTATGGATGGGCCGATCAAAACAGAAAAGAAAAGCGGTGCACCCCGCTCCGGATAAGCCGGGACCGGCCATTCAAAAAAGCCCGGCTGGTAATAGCCCCCTCTCGATAGAAGAAGCATTGCAGCCTGCTGCCGAAAAGATGCGCGAAACGGGAAGCGGCTTTAGTGAATTGCTAAAGCAGGGGATGATACGATACCTGCAGGCCCGGTGGAATTTACCCGCAATGCATGGCCAGGCGTATTTACAGGAGGCCATGGTTGCCAATAGTGTTCCTGCTACCTGCCAAAAAGAGTTGCTGCAACTACTGGCAACTATCGATATGAATATTTATAGTGGAGGAGGAACCGATACCGACAGGCAGGGTCTGCTGAATGAGGCAAACCGGCTGCTTCATCAATTATAGACCGGCCTTATTGTGCGTTTACCTCTGGGTATTCTCTTTTTAAACGGGCATCTAAAATAAAAGTTCCGAAGGGAAGCAGAGAAGCTACGAATGCCAGAAAAGCCTTACCAAAGCTCCATTTTAAGCCAATCCATACCTTGAGCAGATAGAGACAAAACAGTACAAACAGTACACCGTGCGCCCAGCCAATATATTTTACACCTTCCGGAATATCGGCCAGGTATTTTAAAGGCATGGCTACTGCTAATAATAATAAATAAGAGATGCCTTCAAAGAAAGCAATTTTCATGAAGACCTTAAGGTCCTTTAAAGAAGCATTCATAATTTACAGGTCAATTAAAGCCAAAACAATGCACGCTCATTAAAGTTTAAAATTTTTATTTTTTTTATTCAGAATAGTTTTATCTTCACCTTAGATAAGTTGTGATGAAAAGCCCTCATACAATGTAATAAAGCCCTACTAAACCAACAAATCAGCGCATTTGAAAACGCATGCAACTAGCCGAAGAAACTTTTTAACCACCGCCGCCATATTAACCATGGGCACGGCAATAGCCAATAACACTGTTGGCATTTTTTCACATGACAAGGCTGCTACGGACTTACAAAGTCTTTGGAGAGCCTTTTGCCTCCGCCAATGTGGAGAAGATTTTCATGGTATTCCGGAGCACAAAAAGATAATAACTGCTTGTAAAGGACATACACATGTTGAGGGGAAGGCAGTGTTCTTTGCCCAGGAAAAAATTTTGGCTCAACCCCTCTGGATATACTGGGCAGGGAATAGGAATAATCCATCAGATGTGCTCATTCACTTCTATCAGTCAAATAGCGTAAAGACCCTCAATCAATTTGACTTAAAAGCGCTATGTGACAGCAAAAATGAAGTGTCCGATATTTCAGCGATTTTCAAAGTAGGCGACGAAGAGCAAAATCTGTATGTTTTCCGCACTACTATCGGCTCTAACAATACGATTACCACACAACCAATGTTCGCATAAACGCGGCAAGTACCGGTGTCAATATTTTATCAAAATCAAGCGTATTATTTATGGATCCTTTTCTTGGCGTTATCATGCAATTTGCATTCGGGTTTGCCCCTAAGGGCTGGGCATTATGCAACGGTCAATTGATGCTCATCGCACAAAATCAGGCCCTTTTTGCCCTATTGGGAACTTATTATGGCGGAAACGGTGTTACCAACTTCCAGCTTCCCGATCTTCGGGGCCGTGTGCCGATCGGTTTTGGAAGCGGACCAGGACTTCCTGATTATAACATAGGGGAACAGGCAGGTAGCCAGTCCGTTACTTTGTCAACAGCTAATATGCCTGCGCACAACCATATCATCAGAGCCACCGCTGAAGCCGCAGATGCTTCCAGCCCGGCGGGCGCTTATTTTGCAAACACTGGTGCAAAAGATTATGAGTATAAGGTTTCCGGAACACCAGTGCAAATGAATCCAGGAATGATGGCCAATACAGGCAGTGCTCTTCCTGTGTCTATTATGCAGCCCTACCTGGTCGTTAGCTACTGCATCGCATTACAAGGGGTTTTCCCGCCCCGGCCTTAGTGCAGCTGGCCTACAAGAGGCAATAAAATGGACCGAAAAAATTTAAATAATAAAAGTTATGAGTGAACCTTTTGTAGGTATGATATGCATATTTGGTTTTGATTATAATCCATACAAATGGTTGCCCTGCCGTGGACAATTAATTTCTATACAACAATATAGCGTGTTGTTTTCACTTTTGGGAACCCAGTATGGTGGCAATGGTACCACAACATTTGCGCTTCCTGACTTCAGGGGAAGAGCTCCGGTGAGCATGCAGGCCGGGTCGAATGCCGACGCAGGTATCCAAGCGGGGTTTCCAACCGCCACTCTGATGAACGCTAATTTGCCGGCTCACAACCATTTAATCAATGCTTCGTCTGAAACAGGTGATGTAGCAGCGCCAAATGGTGCCTACAGAGCCAGTACAGGTGTATTTGATAAAGAATATAAGGCAACAGCATCGTCTACAGTTCCCATGAATGCACTGATGGTCGGTGACGCTGGCTCAGGTACTTCCTTTTCCATTATGCAGCCGTCGTTAGCAGTTAATTACTGCATTGCATTAGAGGGCGTTTTCCCGCCGTTTAATTAAACGAAGACACAAAACTTTCTAATACAAAATAAAAAGAATACAATGACTCCTTATGTTGGAATGATTGCGATGTTCGGATTTAACCGGATACCCCTCGGTTGGGCATTGTGTAATGGTCAGCTTTTATCAATTGCCGAATATGATACGCTTTTCTTTTTGATAGGAACCACTTACGGCGGAGATGGAATCAGTACATTCGGCCTCCCTAACCTGATGGGAAGACTTCCTATACATATGGGTACCGGCAATGGCCTTTCTCCCCGCACTCTGGGAGAGCAGGCCGGTAGCGAGAATATTACATTATCTACATCAAACCTGCCTGTGCATAGTCATAGCATTATGGCCGTAACGGAAGATGGAGATGTAAACGAACCGGCAGGTGCTTATTTGGCGCATACCGGTGAACTGGATAAAGAATACAGGACCACAGTAACACCCGCCACAACAGTACAAATGAACGCAGCCTCCGTAAACGCAACGGGCAGCTCCCTTCCTTTTTCGATTATTCAACCCACACTTTCCGTCAGTATCTGTATCTCTCTGTTCGGAGTATTCCCCTCACCCACCTAAAAAGCAATAGTAGTTATGTCAATTTTAGACGTATGGAATAACCTGGAACAACAATGGAAAGATGCATTCGTTACTACATCCCTGGTCCATCATACAGCTCCTGCAGAAGCTGAAATAAATCAACTGTTTGCTTTGAAAGTTCTGAGGTTTGCCGGACCTGCTGCACCTTATCCGAACATGGGGTTTGAACTCACTAATCTTTCGGGACTGGCTAATTTTAAAGATTTGGAAATACTGGTGGTCACACACCATAGAATAAAAACCATCAGGGAGTTACGTTCCCTGCAGCACCTCAAATCCCTCTTTCTCCTAAACAATGAAATTGAAAGTTTGGAAGGAATTGAAAACCTGACCCGGCTGGAACAACTGTTTGTTCAATCCAACAGGATCACTTCGTTACAACCTCTGGAGCAGCTTATTCGCTTAAAAGAGGTGTATGTGAATAATAATTTAATTACTTCCCTCGACGGCATAACAGAAGCCCATTCAGATTGTCTGGAATCATTGTATTGCAAGCCAAACGAAGGATTAAGGCAGAAGGAAATTATTTATACCGAAAACCAATTGGGTATAAGATGCAAAAGCATTTAACATGTAAAAAGAATTACACTAAACCCCTATAAACCGATAATATGAAAACCATATACGCTTTCATCCTCGCATTGCTACTCAGCCATACTATTTCAGCCCAAACCATAGAAGTAAACGGAGCCTGTATTGCCGGCCCGGTAGTACTTACTCAAGGCACCAACCCTGAGATTGGGAATGGTAAACCATATTATACTGGATCGGGAACCGTAGAGGGAAACCCCGATATTGATATAGCTGTAGCCTGGAATAGTGAACTGAATGAATGGCACTTAACCCTCGATGGCGGATTTGTTTTGTTTTCGAGCGATGCCAATACTCAGGAGCCTCCGGGCACTGCCAGTACTGTATTCTCATGGCAGGCAGTGGAGCCCGCACCCTGCTCCTCTCCGGCCCCGTTGTCGGTTACCGGCAATGTTGCTCTTTGGGTAACTTTTGGAAGTATCGATGCGTATACAAAAGGAAATAACCTGCACGTAAACTGGACCACAGAAAAAGAAGTAAACAACGATCATTTTGAAATTGAAGCATCTACTGATGGTGAACAATTCGTTGCAATAGGCAAGATACAATCAAAAGCAGAGAATGGTAATAGTGATGTTGGGCTAAGTTACGAATGGACGGGTAAAGCCGGCATGAGCTTATCCATGCTGCCTTATCTGGCTATTGTTTTAATCCTGCTTCTTTTTGTGCGTCGTAAGAAAGCCTGGTTACTAACCTCCGTTGCGATTAGCTTTATTGCTTTTTCTCAAATAAGCTGCAAAAAGGATAAGAATAGCATTACAGATGCCGAAGATTATTATATCCGCATTGCACAGATCGATAAGGACGGTACTAAAACCTATTCGAAAATTGTTCGGGTTAACAGGGAGTAATCGTCTCCAAAAACCAACCATTGATCCTTTAAACCTAAAGCCCACTGTTTGTTAAGCAGTGGGTTTGTTATTATATAAGATGAGCTGTTTTGAAGTTGGGGCTTATATAAAATCCAAAGTACCGCATGGACCTCCTAAAATTTTATCTGCGTCTGCACTTAACCAGTTCTTTAAAATAGTCGCATACACGTCTTTGAAATCCACCGTGTATTTTAAATCTCCTTCATTGAGGTTGGCCAGGTCGGGCATAGCGTTAAGCATGCCCCTTTGTTTTAAGCCGCCACTGATCAAAAACATATTATTAGCGGTTCCATGATCGGTTCCATTGCTGGCATTTTGCGCTACACGGCGACCAAATTCTGAAAAAGTGAAAAGCAACACATCAGCCAGGCGTCCGTTTTTCTTTAAGTCGTCGGTAAATGCTTTTACCGCATCGTTCATCTGGTTAAACAGGCGGGCTTGCTGGGCATCCTGGCCTACATGTGTGTCAAAACTCCCCAGGGAGATATAATACACTTTAGTATTGATCTCTGAATAGATCAGTGAGGCAATAGTTTTGAACCCATTGCCCAGTTCGGTATTGGGATAAGTAGCTCCTGTTGGATGCAGGCGGCTTTGTTTAAAAATATAGTCGGCTGAAGAAAGTGTTTGCGCCATTGTTTTGTACAGGTACTCCACCGGCTCATCATCATGATGGTCATGGGCATGGTTCTTCATCACCTCTTTGAAAAATTTTTCGCTGGAAGTCCCGAAAAGCCGTCTGGGGTCTTTAACAGCGATGGCATTAGCGTGGTTCCCCTTTAAAGCCAGGCTCAAAACGTCATCTACTTCCAGCGCCTGAGTAGGTTTGTCGCAACCTGTACATTGAGCATCCAGGTAACGGCCGATCCAACCGGTGTTCCAGTATTCGTTGCTTTTACTGGCCGAATGCCATATATCCATACTACGGAAATGGGAACGGTCAGGATTGGGGTAGCCTACATTATTAAGTATAGCCATATTCCCTTCATCATACAAACCTTTAAAAGCAGTAAGCGCCGGGTGTAAACTCACTTCGTCAGTAAGCGTTGCCGCTTTATCCATTTTTATACCAAGTCCCGGTCTTAGTTTATAATAAATATCATTACGTACAGGTATTACCGTATTCAACCCGTCGTTACCGCCACTTAGTTGTAACACTACCACTACTTTATTGCCAGTTGGCACCAGGGCCTGCGACTCAAATGCCTTCAGAAACTTAGGCATCATCATCGATGCCGTGGCCAGTGACCCGATTTGTAAAAATTCTTTGCGTTTGATTAACATAATAATATTTTTGGAGTAGTCAAATAGCAAGTAGAAAATAGGGAGTGTTAATGCTTATAAATATTTGTTGACACCAGTAATTCGCAGAGATAATTATTCTATACCTACTAGCTACTTACTATCTCCCATTCACTGCATCAACACAACTGATACTCCGGTGTGCTCATCAACTGTACAGTGGCTGATCTTATAAATGCTTCACGTGATGACCCGTTCGTATTCTTGCCAACCAGCTCCTGTAGCCGGAGAGCATTTACCTGTAGTAAATTGCTTTTGATCCCGGCTAAAAGCTCTTCCCGCTTTGTTTTTTCATATTTATCGATGTACTGACGCCAATCGATTTGTGCATCAATGGCGCCGTAAGGTTTTTTTTGCGGGGTGGTTTTAACGGGCACTGCAGCCGTTCCATCTGTTTTACGGCCCATCATCAAATCGTCGTCCTGCTTGGGTGCAATATTCAGCTCGTCCCGGTCGTAAAACATTTGCGGAATACGCAGGCGCATCATTAAGGTAGTGCTGTCTATCCACGACCGGCCGCCGGCCCAGCCTGCTACATTGGGCGGGTATAGCAGTTGCTGCCCCAATATTTTTTGCATCGTAAAGAGCGCATAATCATTATCCAGTTTCATGGGCAGCATACGTTGGATACCTACTAATAATTCTACAGGCGATTTGATTCTTATCCCAATATTTTGCGGCTGGTAAAACCAGTCGCTGGTAAAAATGGTTTCCATCAGTGCAGCAATATCATACTTGCTCTTATAAAACTGGTCGGCCAGCTTGGTCACAATGGCCTTGTCGATCTTTTCATTTACAAAAAAGGCGTATATTTTTTGGGTGATGAATTGGGCCGTTTGCTTATGCTCTAAGATGATGTTCAGCACATCGTCTCCATTGAAATTACCCGTTCTGCCCAGTACTGTTTTCTCCCCTGTATCATGATTGTTCCCGCGAAATACAAATTCACCCCTGCTATTGGCCGTCCAGCCTGTAAAGGCGCGGGCAGCCTCTTTAATATCTTTTTCGGTGTAATTACCCCGGCCCAGTGTGAATAGTTCCATTACTTCGCGGGCAAAGTTTTCATTAGGGCGTCCTTTCCTGTTTTGCTGGATGTTCAAAAAATATAACATCGAAGCTGACCGTGATACCTCTCTCAGTAGCGTCCCGAAATCGCTGAGGCCATGCTTTCTGAAAACGTTCAGTAACAGTTGGTTATAAAATAGGTTGCCGTTCCTGCTGGCGAAATGGCCATGCCAGAAAAATGCCATCTTTTCACGCAGCTGTGCAGAAGTAGTTACCATCTCTTTTAACCAGTAGAGGTTCAAATTGCGAACGGCGGCCTGCTGCATCCGGTTGATTTCCCTTCGCTGCATTTCATCCATATTCTTGCGTTTTTCCGCATCCTGCTGTTGCTCGTACAGGTCTATCAACTGCGCATTGGCCACATTGATGTATTGAGGTTCTTTAGCAGAAGCCTTTACCAAAGCCCTATAGTATTTTTGCGGCGAATATTTGGAAAGATCGTTTAGCTGTTCAACTGCCGGTCCGAAGCCGGCCCGCCATAACAGGTGCTGATTTTTCAGCTGGTTGGGTACTTCCATGTGAACAGTTTTTTATAGGACCATAACCGGCATTAAAAGTTTAAGAAACGGTTCAATAATCTTACAAAAAAGAAATTATATAGCCGCTCTTTGTTAACAGATGTTTATAGAAGTTCTGCTCATTAAAAAAGGCCTGCGTTTGCAAGCCTTTATAAATTGACAGTATCGTGTGAACTATTGTTTGGATTTTGCTTTCACATAAGCCATCAGGTCGGCCGTCTCCTGTTCAGAAAGCTTTGCCTTTTTAGCCATGCCCTGCATTAATTTTTCCTGCTCTGCAAATGTGTGTTTAGGCACATGCGCGGTTTCATCACCGTGACATTTGGTGCATTTTGCCGATGCTATAAGTACCCCTCCGGCTTCTACAGAGCCGGCAACTGCCGCAGCTAACTCAGGTGTTGGAGGTGGCGCAGGCGTTTTAGACGCTTTAGGTGTGCAAGCCACTACTGCAGACACCAGAATGGTTATTGCGAAAATAGTTTTCTTCATATTGAAAATGAGTTATTAATAATGGTTTCCTTTCCGAAATATGAATGTAACACTTTTGGTAATTGAATGCCGTTTTCTGTCTGATTATTTTCCAACAGGCAGGCAACGATCCTGGGAAGCGCTAATGAGCTACCGTTAAGGGAGTGAACCAGCTGCGGTTTCCCGTTTTCATCTTTAAAGCGGATCTTCATACGGTTGGTTTGATAGCCTTCAAAGTTAGACGTAGAGCTTACTTCCAGCCAACGCTCCTGGGCGGCGCTGTACACTTCGAAATCGTAGGTTAATGCCGATGTAAAGCTCATATCGCCTCCGCACAGCCGTAAAATGCGATAGGGCAGTTCAAGCGACGCCAATAGTTTTTCTACATGGGCTACCATCTCGTCCAATACTTCGTAGCTTCTGGAGGGATGCACCAGTTGTACGATCTCTACTTTTTCAAATTGATGTACCCGGTTCAAACCCCGTACATCTTTACCAAAGCTGCCCGCCTCTCTTCTGAAGCAGGGAGAGTATGCCGTCATTTTAACCGGTAATTGCTCGGCTTTAATAATCTCATCGCGATAGATATTGGTTACCGGCACCTCTGATGTGGGGATCATGTAAAAGTTGTCTGCCTGCATGTGGTACATCTGCCCTTCTTTATCGGGCAATTGGCCGGTACCGTAGGCAGATGCTTCGTTAACCATGAACGGGGGCAGGTATTCGGTATATCCTGCATCAATATTATAATCCAAGAAATACTGTACCAGCGCACGCTGTAGTTTGGCGCCGGCACCTTTATATAACGGGAAACCGCTACCGGTGAGCTTAGCGCCGGTTTCAAAGTCTACCATGTCGTATTCCTTGATCAGGTCCCAATGTGGTTTGGCTCCTGCATATAAAGCTGGTTTGTTACCTCCCTCACGCACCACTTCATTATCTTCCGGGCTGGATCCTTTAGGTACTAAAGCAGAGGGCAGATTGGGTAATTGAACCAGGGTTTTTTGCAGCTCTTCTTCGGTGGCAGCCAGTTGCTCCTGAATAGGCTGTAGTTTATTCTTCAATGCTGCTACTTCTTTTTTCCTGGCTGCTGCTGCCTCTTTTTCTCCTTTGGCCATCAGGCTGCCGATCTCTTTCGAAGCGCTGTTTACTAGAGCCTGGGTGGTATCGAATTCCAGTTGTAATTTTTTACGCTGATCGTCCAACGCGATCACCGAATCTACCAATTCAGTATTTTTAAAGTTCTTTACAGCCAGGCGGTCTTTCACTTCCTGCACATTTTGCCTAATCACATTTATGGGTAACATTTTGAATCAGTTTTGCGCAAAAATAAACACTCAGGCCGGTACGGAATAATTTTTATGTTAAGAGGTGGCTCCTGATAAAAATTCCATTATTCGGGGATGGGCCAGCGTGTGTCCGGGGCCGTAGCAGCTGCCGGCCCAGTCTTAAATCATAAATCCGGAATCATCAATCTGAAATCTCCTACCTTAGCATTTATGGAGAAAAAGTTGTTTCTGTTAGACGCGTATGCCCTGGTTTTTCGCGCTTATTACGCGCTGATACGTAGTCCGCGTATTACCAGTAAAAATAAAAATACCAATGCCCAGTTTGGATTTACCAATACCCTGGTAGATTTACTGAACAAGCAAAAACCTACTCACATGGCGGTTTGCTTTGATACGCAAGAACCTACGGAGCGTCATACTGACTATGCCGAATATAAGGCCAACCGGCAGGAAACACCCGAAGATATATTGATTGCTGTACCAGACATTAAGCGCATTATCAAAGGGTTTAACATTCCTTGCATTGAAACCGACGGTTATGAAGCCGATGATGTGATTGGTACCCTGGCGAAAAAGGCTGCAGCAGCAGGGTATGACGTGTATATGGTTACCCCCGATAAAGACTATGGCCAATTGGTATCTGAAAAAATAAAGATCTATAAACCGGGCTACCAGGGTGGCGACGTAGAGATTATGGGGCCTGAAGAAGTGTGCGCCAAATGGAATATTAAAAATGTATCGCAGATAATTGATGTGCTGGGGCTGATGGGCGATGCGGTGGACAATATTCCGGGTATTGCTGGGGTAGGTGAAAAGACGGCCGCCAAGTTATTAGCCGAATATGAGACCCTGGAAAACGTGGTGGCAAATGCCGAAAATATCAAAGGAGCCCTGGGGAAAAAGGTAGTGGAAGGCAGAGACCTGGCAATCCTTTCCAAGAAACTGGCCACCATCATCACTGATGTACCGGTGGCGTTTCACGAAGAGGATTTTAAGGTGAAAGACTGGAACAAAGAAGCGTTAAAAGAGATATTCGGAGAACTGGAGTTCAGAACCCTTTCGAAAAGGCTACTGGGTGAGGAAGTGGAGACAGCGACGGGCGCTGTACCGCCAGGCGACAAAAAACCTGCCGGCAAAACCTTGCAAATTGATCTCTTTGGTAATGTAATAGGAGGCGAAGAAGAAGCTCCGTCAACTCCGGCTATTGAAGCAGCAGATGATCTTCCTGCTTTTTCAACATTAAAGAAATTGAGTGATGTACCTCATGAGTACACCGCGGTTACAGGCGCAGAGACCATCCAGAACCTGGTACACCAGCTTGCTTCATTTGAAGAAATTTGTTTTGATACAGAAACCACTAATATCGATGCCAACCTGGCGGAACTGGTAGGCATGAGCTTTTCGGTAAAACGGGGCGAGGCCTATTGGGTGCCCTGTCCGGCCGATCGTTTAGAAACCGATAGCATACTGGCTGCTTTCCGACCGCTGTTTGATGATCCCGCTAAAACATGGATCGGGCAAAACCTGAAGTATGATCTGCTGGTCATGAAATGGTATGGCGTTGAATTTAAAGGCAAGTTGTTTGACACGATGCTGGCGCATTATGTTATTGAGCCGGATGGCAAACGTAGCATGGACCAGCTAAGCGCTAAATACCTGGGTTACGAGCCGATACCTATAGATGAACTGATTGGCAAGAAAGGAAAAGGCCAGGGAACCATGCGTGATGTGGAATTGGAAAAAATCACCGATTATGCAGCTGAAGATGCCGATATCACCCTGCAGCTGAAAGAAACATTTGCACCACTCCTGGCCAAAAAAGAAGTACAGCGTGTTTTTGAAGAAGTGGAAAACCCTTTATTACGCGTTCTTACGGATATGGAGTTTGAAGGGGTGCGTATTGACGAGGGTTTTCTGAGGGCTTATTCACAAGAGCTGGAAAAAGACGCGGTAGAAGCGGAGAAGAAAGTTTTTGAGATTGCCGGTGTTCGCTTTAATCTGGCTTCGCCCAAACAACTGGGAGAGGTTCTGTTTGATAAGCTGAAGCTGGATGCATCAGCCCGAAAAA
>JBQGCI010000127.1:0-2242 GCA_052038405.1 Acinetobacter pittii | reverse complement strand
AAAAGAAACGCTCAGCAGTAATGAATCTCCGCGGTTATTCATTTTCTGCATCATCAGCGGATACACGCCTGCCGTATAGCTGCTGGTATATATTAAGCCGTCTGTTAGAACCGCCAGGTAGTACAGCTCCTGTGGCGTAAGTTCCTGCAGGCATTTAAACCTTACGGCATTGGTGGCTTCATGCAAGGCATTTATTTCGTTTACAAATTCGTCGCTGGCCTTTTTTGTAAACGACTGGTTAATTCTGTAAAACCTATTGCGGTATCGCCGCTTAATGCACGGCGCGCATAGTCCATTTGTGTTTTTACGAGCAGGCGGTAGTACTTAACCCGGTCGTCTTTGGCAGCATCCAGTTCGGCCATGGTAACTTTCCCCTTCACCAGATTGTCCAGGAATGGAAAATAGATCTGGCCGCTTTTCATTTCAGAAAGCCCTACCACCGTTTTCACAAAATTATCATCTTTGATGCTGCGAATTTTAAATCCCAGCGAATTTCCGGCCTGGGCATAAGAATACAGCTGCTCAGGATATTGGCGTCCGATCGCCTTAATCAGGCTATCTGTGTGTTTGGAGGTGGTATATTTGGTGAGCTGGTAAAATGTTTTTCCCGGGTACAGGGCTGCATACTTTAAAATCAACAGGTCTTTCAACTCGCCATAATTAGGGTTTTCTTCAAATACACGGGGTAAAGTGGCGGTGTAGGCAATATCGTAGGGGAAATGCTGTACATAGGGCATAATAGACTCCTTCGCCGAGTTAACTTCAATGAGTTTTTTATACAAAGAGAATATTTGGGCAAAATGACTGGGTAATACTTCTCTTTTGCGCCAACCGGTACGCATATGCCTCAATATATCTGTCAGGCCTACCAGGTATCCGGGCTTCAGGCGCTGCTCAATTTTCGCATCCGTTTCTATCAGATACCTGATGGCATCTACCTGGTTGTTAATGGCAGCTGTAGCCAATCTGCCAGCGTCGGCATTCCCCTGCAGGGTAAATTCGTCATCCTGCTTGCCGTCACTTCCCAGCAAAAGAGTTTTTTCTTTGATTATATTTTCATGGAAAAGCTGGCGGTTAATTGGAATATTGATTCCCTTGCCATCCTCCTGGGCCCACAAAGAAGTAGAAAGTAAGATAACTAAAGTCGCTGATAATAAAGCCTTTCCTGTCATAACTATTGATTGATCTTGCCTGCAAAGGTAATTTGATATATAACGTAAAAAAGTTAAAAGATGTTCTGGCTACAGGTATGGTTGCAACGAAAAAGCAGCGCGTTGCAGCGCTGCCTGAAATGTTTTTAGAACCTATATAAACCGCTGTTGGTTGGTTCCGATAATTTTATAATGTATTGGAATAGCGTAGCGCCGGATTTTTTTTCTGGGCGAGGGCATATACCCCAAACAACAGGAAGCAGTAAAGAATATCCCCTCCAAAAGCGTTTCTGAACATTTGAGCGCTAGCTTCATTGTAAAAAGGAAGCGCTCTCAGGTAGGTCATTCCCAATGTAAGGCCTGGCTCATATTCAATAGCCCCGGGTATGCGACTGGCTACCCAAACACCAAAATTCGAAATAATCCAGAATAAGGCAGAGCCTGTGACTGCATATCCCAGGATTTTAATGGCTTTCGGATTTTGTAAGGTAGTGCCCACTGCAGTGATCAGTAAAATGGCTCCATACACAAAAAACTGGCTAACACCATAAAAGCCTGTTTTGCCCACCAGGTAAAACGCCAGGTCAGATATTAAAAATGCCATAATGGGGAACAAATAGGCCAGTGGCTTATTTTTGAATTGCGAGCCTCCAAATAATGCAATGGCCACTAAAGGAGAAAGGTTGTAAACACCGAGGTGAGAAAAAATCAGCTTGCTCAACGCAGCTACTAAAATAATCGCGAACAGCACACCCGCTCTTACATTTAATTTATTCATACTGCAAAATTAATAGTTTTATAAATTTGCATCCTTAATTATAGCAACATGAAAAAAATAATCGCCTTGTTTCTACTCGTAACTGTAGTAAAATGGAGCTACGCGCAACCTCCTGCAGGCCCTGCTAATGCGGGGGATACTTACGGAGAAAAGATAGACGCTAAAGGTGCGCTAACTACAGCTCAATTAGTGGCTAAAATGAATAAAGGGAATGATACCATACAGACTAAGGTAACCGGTAAAGTACTCGAAGTTTGCCCCAAAAAAGGCTGCTGGTGGAGCATTGAGCTTCCGGACAAGTCCACCATGTTCG
>JBQGCI010000126.1:0-3154 GCA_052038405.1 Acinetobacter pittii | reverse complement strand
TCAGGGGTTCCAGGCAAGAAAGATAGCTTTTAACCTGGGTTTAAAAGGTGAAGCTTTTAAAAATTGCGTAAAGTTTGTGACTAATTTATACAATGCTTATGTAGGATTAGACTGCGGCATGCTCGAGATCAACCCCTTGTTCAAAGCAGCCGACGATAAGATTATTGCGGTGGATTGCAAAATGAGCCTGGATGACAATGCAATGATCCGCCATGCAGACCTGGCAACGCTGAGAGATATTACTGAAGAAGACCCCACAGAAGTAGAAGCTGGCAAGCATAACCTGAACTTTGTAAAACTGGATGGCAATGTAGGTTGTATGGTAAATGGAGCAGGTTTGGCCATGGCTACTATGGATATGATTAAATTAAGCGGTGGTGAGCCGGCTAACTTTCTTGATGTGGGAGGTACTGCCAATGCGCAAACTGTGGAAGCCGGATTTAAGATCATTATGAAAGATCCTGCAGTGAAAGCGATCCTTATCAATATCTTTGGCGGAATTGTTCGTTGTGATCGTGTTGCCGCAGGTGTAATCGAAGCTTATAAAAACATGGGCAACATTGATATTCCTATTATTGTGAGATTACAGGGCACCAATGCTACAGAAGCCAAGAAACTGATAGATGAAAGCGGACTGAAAGTACAGTCGGCTATCTTATTGAGCGAAGCGGCAGACCTGGTAAAGAAAGCGGTCGCCTGATCAACTATATAAACAACTGATTTGATGATACAAAGCCCGTAAGTTTTACTTACGGGCTTTTTGTATTCTGTTTTTAACGATTTTCTAATCGATATGTGAAATTTTGGCCGAGTTATTGTAACGGAATGCTGGCAATACAAACCTTACATTAAACCTATCATACCAACTATGTTATTGATGCTAAACCGCGTATTAATCCTCTTTGTAATCCTTCAATTGTCTTTCAACTTTGTACACGCCCAAAATATCCACGGAAAAGTAATCGGCAAAACCGGTATTGGTCTGAGCGACACCTATCTCTTTAAAGCAGGTTCTGCCGACACGTCGAAAACAGATATGGAAGGCATTTTTAACCTGAAAGCCGGCAAAGGAGATTCAATACAAATAAGAAACAGCCTGTTGAATCTGAACCTGTTTTTCGTAGTGCCGGCCGCAGATAGTATTTTGATTAATATTAAAGACAACAGCGAAATTGTAGTAGGCCCCTGGAAAAGAAGCAGCAGTATCAAGGATACTATCGCAGGCAGCGCGCAAACTGTGGTAGATTCTGCTAAAAAGCAGGCAGCTACGCTCAAAGACAGCGCAGCTGCGGGAACGGACAGCGTTGCCACTGCCCCGGCAGTTACCAGCACAGGCGACACTGTTTTTATTAAAGGATCAGTAACCAATAGCGCCGGGGAACCTTTACCTTCCGCCAGCATTGAGTATCCCGACGGTAAGCTGTATACTGCCGGAACAGACGGCAGCTTCTCCATTCCTTTCATACCCAACGCCAAAGTACGGTTCTCTGCTGTTGGTGTTGCGCCGCAGGAAAGAACCCTGACTGCTGCCGACGCGATGACAATACAATTACAGCAAACTTCGCCGGAGCAACTCGAAGAAGTGACGGTTACAGCATTGGGCATCTCCAAGAAAAGCAGATCTGTAGGGTATGCCGTAGCCGAAGTAGACGGCAGCGATATTCAAACCGCTAAAGAAGTAAATTTTGTAAATAATTTAGCAGGCCGGGTAGCGGGCGTTCAAATATCCACTAACAGCGGTTCCATGGGCGGTTCGACCAAAGTAAATATCAGGGGCCCCAAATCGATTCAGGGGGATAACAATGCCCTGTTTATCGTGGATGGAATTCCGTTTAGTAACCTTAATACCAATTCCATCAATCAGCAAATCGGTGGCGGCGGTTTCGACTATGGTAACCCGATACAGGACATTAACCCCGACGATATAGAACAGATATCTGTGCTCAAAGGAGCTGCGGCTACAGCATTATATGGCAGCCGTGGCCAAAATGGTGTAGTGTTGGTAACCACTAAAAAGTCGGCCGGATCTAAAAATTTCGGTGTTAACTATAGTTTGAATGTTCAATCAGACAAAGTGTACATTTTGCCTGAATACCAAAACATGTATGGCGGAGGCAGTAATGGCCAGTTCGATACACTTTGGCATAGTGAAAACCCCGATTATTTCTTATCGGCCGGTGCGGGTACTTATAACGACCCGGTAAAAGGAAGATATGACTTAATGCCCGAATTTAGCGTAGACGAATCATGGGGCCCCCGTCTCGATGGCCGTTTGGTAAGACACTATTGGTCTTTCGATAAAAATAAAGGTAATCCAGATTTTGGTGTGACCGCTCCCTGGGCACCACAGCCTGATAATGTAAGAGACTTTTTCCAAACCGGTCTTACCATCACCAACAGCATCAGCATGGGAGGAAGCAACGACAGGGGATCCATACGTATCGCGTTTGCTGATACCAGGCAACGCTTTGTTTTACCTAATTCGAGGTTATCACGTACTAATGCGGGGATTAACGGAACTTATAAAATAACAGACGACCTTGTTGCGAATGCCGGTGTAAGATACGCTTATACAGAAGCCAAAGGCCGTCCGGGCACCGGTTTTACAGGTCAGAATATGATGATGCTGTTTAGCGAATACGGGCAGCGTCAATGGGATATGGACCGGATGCGGGACTATAAATATGCTGATGGTACGCAACGCAGCTGGAACCGGAGGTCGTTTGCTAACGATACATTGGCTTTCTCGAACAATCCCTATTGGACGCGTTTTGAAGAATATCAGAACGATAGCAGGAGCCGCGTATTTGGCTCTTTAGGGTTAGACTATACGGCTACAGACTGGCTGACCCTTAGCACCAAGGTCTTTATGGACGAGTTCAACACCGTGCAGGAAGAAAGAGCCGCTAAGGGCTATTTACCGGGTGGGTACACGCGCAATACGATTGATTTCAGGGAAATGAACTACCTGGCTACGGCTAACGTTAGAAAAGATATCGGTGAGAAGTTTAACGTTAACGCTACCGTAGGAGGTAATATTATGCGCCAGGATGCGCGCTTGTTTACCGGAAATACCACAACAGGCCTGGGCTCTGCAGGTGTATACACTCTGGCCAACAGCCTCGGCCCCATAACTGTTGTAGAGCAAAATCCA
>JBQGCI010000125.1:0-36995 GCA_052038405.1 Acinetobacter pittii | reverse complement strand
TCAACTCCATATTACGCCTGATGTAGGCAGGCACATTTTCAAACTCATCAGTAGGATCATTCGAGTTTACGTTAAAAGAAAGATTGCGCAGCTTCTGAATACGCTCCAATTGCCTGCGCTTCCTCATCTCCTCTTCTTCATAAGCATCATTCAACGCACTGATACTTGGTTCAGCTTCTTTCTCTTTTTCCATCGCAGAAAAATTAATGGTTGTTTTTTCAACTTCAACCACCTCCGCTTTTTCATAAACCGTAAAAGGATCCTTTGGAGCCTCATCTGCCTTTACTTCTTTGCCTGGCAAAGCAGTTTCTTCTTTTGCCTCTGCGTAAATATTCGCGGGTTTAGACAAATAGCTTCTTAACGGCTCCTGTTTCACTGCTTCTGCTTTTTCCTCCTGTTGTTGCGACGCCCCCGCTTCCTGAGCCGAAGCGGCTGGTTCGAAAACCCTGTTTCCCGGAACAGCCGGAGAGTAAAATATATCTTCTGCCTGACTTTCAACCGCCACCTCTTTCTCCATATGCTCTACATCCTTAACAAATCGCAGGTCCTCTTCGCCTGAGCTCAACAAAAAACTACTGGTCTTTTCTTCTTCTACAACGTCCTCTACCGTTGGCATAGGAGCATCCATAAAGGAAAAATCATCGATTAATTGGGGCGCCAGCGGATCGGGCTTCAGATCAATTGGCTCGTGTGTTACAGGAGCAACAACAGGGGCTGCTGCAACAGCCGGCGTTACTACTGCTATTGCGGGTGCCTTCTCTTCAATCACAGCAGGAGCAGAAGCTACGGGTGCCGGTACTGACGCCGCCGGATTGTCGCCGCTAAGGCGCATCACAATTTTTCCTTCAGCTGCTTCTTCTTTTTTCAGAACCGGTTTAACGAAAGGGTCTTTATTCTCAAAGCCTGTTGCGATCAGTGTTATACCGATCTGATCTCCCAGGGAATTATCATATCCCAAGCCTAAGATTACATCTGTATTATCACCGGCATGACTTAACAGGTAAGCCTGTATCACTTCCACTTCATCCATAGTGAACTCGTGTTCACCTTCGGCGGAGTTGATATTGATGAGGATCCACTTAGCACCTTTGATATCATTGTCATTCAATAATGGAGAATTCAGTGCCTCTTCAATAGCATGTTGAGCCCTGTCTTCGCCTCTTGCAGCCGCATTCCCTAAAATAGCACGGCCGCCATTCTTCATTACTGTACAAACGTCTGCAAAGTCAACGTTGATCTGACCGGTAGAATTAATGACATCGGTAATACATTTAGCTGCAGTAGCCAACACATTATCCGCTTTTTCAAAAGCTTCCCTCATTTTCAGGTTGCCGTACTGATGCCGCAGTTTATCGTTGCTGATCACCAGTAAGGTATCCACGTATTGCTTCAACTGGTTGATTCCTTCCTCAGCCTGCTGCTGGCGTTTTTTACCTTCGTAAGCAAAAGGGGTAGTTACGATACCTACCGTTAATACGCCCAGATCCTTACAGATTTTTGCAATGATAGGAGCACCGCCCGTGCCGGTACCACCGCCCATTCCGGCAGTGATAAAAGCCATTTTAGTATTCACCTCCAGGATCTTCCTGATTTCTTCCAAAGACTCCACAGTGGCCTGGCGACCAATCTCAGGATTGGCTCCTGCACCCAGTCCTGAAGTTAACTGCGGGCCTAACTGTATTTTATTGGGGATCTCGCTGTTGGCAATTGCCTGCGCATCCGTATTACAAATAATGAAATTTACACCATCTATATCCTGACTGAACATGTGGTTTACAGCGTTACCGCCACCACCTCCTACACCTATTACTTTCAAAATAGATGATTGCTCGGTTGGTAAATCAAATTGTATCATAATTAAAATTTTTAGTACGCCGGCAGGCGCACAATTTTGAAATGGGTTAGTGAGTTGTAGTACCTTACTCCGCTCCCCCTCTCCAACCTCTATCTATATCTGACAGATTTGGAGAAGGGAAACAAGGCTTAAGGAAAATGAAAAACTATTAAAAAGAACTATTATAAAACTAATGGGAATAAGACGGATTAGTGCAGTTGTTCATCGCCTTCCTCTGCAAAAATCTTAATCAATCCATCTTTAAACTTCCGCCAGAAACCGTCATTCAGGGTCTTTTTCGGTTTGGTTGCCACCTGCGTTTCCTCCTGTTCCAACGATACCGCTGAAGTATTCTCCACTTCAGTCTTATCATCTTTTAACCCTTCAGGCACTTCTACGCTGATAAAGCTTTTTTCAAACACCTTGCGATTGTTCTCATAATCATCGCATCCCTTTAGTATCAATCCTAAACAAGTAGAATAAGTTGGTTTTGCCAACTCTTCTATATGACCAGCCGCAAGATGCTCATTGGGCAAACCAATACGAGCCGGCATCCCGGTTACATATTCTGTAAGCTGTATCAGGTGTCTTAGCTGTGATCCTCCTCCTGTTAAAACAATACCGCCGTTCAACTGGCGGTTATCCATGCCAATTTGTTTCAGGTGGTAAGTAACAAAATCCAATATTTCGCTCATACGCGCCTGTATAATATTAGCCAGGTTCTTTACACTGATTTCTTTGGCAGGCATGCCACGTAACCCAGGAATAGTAATATAGGCATTTGCCTTCGCCTCATTGGCCAGGGCACTGCCAAACTGGGTTTTCATTTGCTCTGCCTGGCTCTTTAATACACCCAATCCTGTTTTAATATCATTGGTAATATTTTCGCCCGCGAAAGGTATAACAGCCGTGTGGCGCAATACGCCTTCTGCAAAAACAGCAATATCTGTTGTACCACCACCTATATCTACAATTGCCACTCCTGCTTCCAGGTCTTCCTGCGCCATTACCGCTGCCGCAGATGCCAGAGGCTGCAGCACCAGGTCTTTGGTACGTAAACCGGATTTTTCTACGCTCCTGTTGATATTGCGGATAGCATTTTTGTCGCCCGTAATAATATGAAAGTTGGCGCCCAGCTTCACACCACTGTAACCAATAGGCCTTACAATATTGGGCATATTGTCAATTGTATATTCCTGTGGAATGACATCAATGATCTGGTCGCCTGCCGGGATATACGTTTTATACTGTTTGCTGATCAGGAGGTCTACCTCAGCCTGCGAGATCTCCTCTTCTTCCGTCTCGCGAACAATATCACCACGTGTTTGAAGACTTTTAATGTGATGCCCGGCGATCCCCACATATACATCATTAATATTCAGGTTAGGGTTTAAAGAGATACAATTCTCTAATGCCTGCCTGATCGCCTTAATCGTTTCATCAATATTTAATACCTGGCCATGTTTTACGCCATTGCTATTGGCTTTACCAAAACCAAGTATCTCCAGCTTGCCAAACTCGTTCTTACGACCGGCAATAACGGCGATCTTGGTGGTACCAATATCAAGGCCTACAATAATGGGTTGTTCGGAATTCATAGTATATCGTTTTTTAGTTGTTTTATCGTTGAGTACTTTATTCTTCTATCGTTTTTTGTCGCTGCTCCTTGTCTTTTTCTCCGCTTCGGGTTTGGCCAGCAGGTTTCGTTTCACTTCCTGCTTTTTAGGTTCCGGCTTTTTTGTCGCCGTTTTCTTCAACTCTGTTTTCTTCGCCGTATTTGTTGAGGACTTTGTGCCCGATGCCTTCTTCGCATCTGTTTTCTTTGCCGGCAATTTAGTATCTGCTTTCTTCGTTTCCACTTTCTTGGCTGTTACCGTTTTTTTTGTTTCAGCCTTTTTATCAGCAGTTTTTGCAGGCTTTGCAGCGGCTTTTACGACCGGCTTTGCTTCCTTCTTTGCCCCGGTTTTCGTCTCTGTTTTTTTAGGAACTGCTGCAATTACCGGTTCCTCTTTTGTCAATATCTCCGGCCTTTCGTTACCCAGGTAGAATAATGAATCTCCTGTTTCATCATTTACGTTATACACTTCCATTGCCTGACTGGAAGAATCCAATGGGGGCAGGGCCGCATTCAGTGATGGAGCAACTTCCAGCATTTCATTAGATGCTCTCGATTGTTGTAGCAGGCTTTCAATATTCTTTCTAAGCTGCATGGAATCCACTTTGGAATAGTGCCCTTTCACTCCTATCACCTGCCCGTTATACTGTACATCAATTTTCTGGTATTTGTCAAAGCCGGTACGTTTCAATACCTGGTCGTAAAACAGGTATAGCCTGTGAAACTTGGAAGCGATATCTGTTCCATCTCCCAGGTCTACCTTGTGATTTCCCACCACCGGTATCATTGACATCGTCCAGCAATCGGCACCGCAGTTATTGATATCAATCTGTGCTACCTGAGCATTCCAGAAAGGATCTTCATTGATGAAAGATGCTGTAGCTATTACATTTTGCACTAACAAACTATCTGCAGCATTCATGATTTTTTTAGAAGGATAGCCGGTAAACACCGGAAGATCCAGGCTCACTTTCTCCGAAAGAGGAATTTGCTTGGCGGCTTCATCAATGTAAAATGATGCTCCCAGGCTGGTAAATACCCGGGCCAATGGCTTACGTTCTGTAACATTAGCATGCAGTACATTATTATTATCGAAATACAAATCTGCATTATACACCCATGCACTCTGTTCCAGCAGGTCTTCTATTACCGGTAAATTAAATGCTGATTGAGGCTGCCCTTTTATATTGCCCTTCGTAGCAGCCTTCAACAATTCGGCAATCTGCTCCTTCGATGTAAAAAGCATTCCTTCCTTAAATCCTTCAATCTGGATAGTATAGCCATTGCAAACCCCTGCCTCCTGCGCACGCATAGCAGCAGTAATAACAGTACCCATGCCAATGGCCACACCCAGCCACATGAGCGTCAGAAAAAATCTTTTTATAGCTCTCTTTTTTCTCACTTTACTTCGTTAAAATCTGTTGTATCGGTTCTACCAGTTTATCGATATCTCCTGCGCCTGCCGTTATGATCACCTCGCCCGGCTGCCTGTTCCGGTTCACTGCAAAATCTTTTTCTATCCATTCCAACAACTGCTCTTTCGTATATAACGCCTTGCTTTTGGCCTGTACACGATCCAGTACCAGGTTGCTGGTAACACCGGCTATCGGCAATTCCCTGGCAGGATAAATGGGTAATAACACGACATGATCCACCCCACCTAGCACTTCTGCAAATTCTGAGGCGAAGTCCCGGGTTCGGGTGAATAAATGAGGCTGAAAAATAAGCGTACATCTTTTCTCCGGGAACAGGGTTTTTACACCATTTATCAACGCTTTCAGTTCCTCCGGATGATGCGCATAATCATCCACAAAAACCAGGTCTTTTTGATTGATGATGTATTCAAATCGCCTTTTTACCCCCTTGAAAGTAGCTACAGCTGCCTTTATCTTTTCGGCATCTACTTCCAGGTCGTCAGCTACACCAATGGCGGCCATCATATTCTCTACGTTATGCAGCCCTCCCATGTTTAGCCGGATATCGGTTATTATGCTATCCCCCAGCACGGCATCGAAGGTGTAACCGCCGTCATGAATCCGGATCTGGACCGCATGCACTTCAGCCGCATTATCCTGAATGCTGTAAGCAACCGTTCTGTCTGCTACGATTTCCCGCTCCAACCCTTGTTTCTTCAATAACAAACCGCCCGGCTTTGTTTGTGCCGCAAACTGGCGAAAAGCATCCTTTACATTGGCTTCTGTTTGATAAATATCCAGGTGATCCGCATCGGTAGCCGTTATCACTGCCACATCAGGGCTCAATTTCAAAAAGCTTCTATCGTATTCATCGGCCTCTATAACACACACATTCCTGTCGCTGCTCCAGAAATTAGTACCATAGTTGGCCGAAATACCTCCCAGGAAAGCATTGCAGCCATATCCGCTATCACGCAATAAATGCGCAATCATCGTGGATGTAGTGGTTTTACCATGGGTTCCGGCCACACAGATATTGAAAGAACCTTCGCTGATCACTTGTAATATGTCGCTGCGTTTCACAACGGTATAGCCCTCACGCTGGTAGAACAACAGCTCTTTATGATCTTTGGGAATAGCAGGAGTGTACACTACATAATCCACTTCTTTCGGAATAATATCCAGGTCTTCGCTGTAATGTATAGATATCCCCTCTTTTTCCAGCTGGCCCGTGATAGCCGTTTCGGTTCTATCATAGCCACTCACCTTTTTGCCAAGCGACAGAAAATAACGCGCAATGGCACTCATGCCAATTCCTCCTATACCTATAAAGTATACTGCCTGAACTTCGTTTATATGTTTGCGTATTGCGCTCATTACTGTATTGTATTCAAAATTTCATCAGCCACCCTTTCTGCCGCGTCAGTTATCGCCAGCCTGGAAAGATTATTACTGATCTCTTTTCTTTTGTGCTCATCTGCAGCCAAACCAACTGCCATTGTAACTACATGATGCTTCGCTTCAGCATCTTTAACCATCATCGCAGCATGCTTATTCACCAGTTGCTGCGCATTAACCGTTTGGTGATCTTCAGCCGCAAAAGGATAGGGAACAAAAATCGCCGGCTTTTTTACCACGCATATCTCCGCCACCGTCATGGCACCTGCCCTAGCAATAACAATATCAGCCGCGGCATAAGCGTATTCCATGTTGGCAATAAACTCGCTTGCCCAAACATCCTTATGCGTTGTGGCCTGTTCTGCAGCTTCTGCGGCCAAGCTTTTACCGGTTTGCCAGATCACCTGCAGTCCCGATTTCAATAAGTCCTCCATTCCATCCAGTACCGCTTCATTGATAGACTTAGCACCCAGGCTGCCACCTACCACTAACAGCGTTGTCTTACCAGGTTGCAGGCCAAAAAACGCTAATGCCTTTTCCTTTGTAATGGCTGCCTCCACAATTTGCTTCCTTACCGGGTTACCCGTAATAGTAATTTTGTCAGCAGGGAAAAACCTGTCCATTCCGTTGGTACCGGTAAAAATACGCGTAGCTCCCCTCGCCAGCATTTTATTAGACTTGCCTGCAAAAGAATTCGACTCATGAATAAAAGTAGGTATGCCTTTAGCCTGCGCATGTTTTAATACAGGGAACGTGGAATACCCACCCACACCGATTACCGCATCGGGTTGAAAGTCTTTAAATATTTTTCTTACCTGGAAAAAGCTTTTTATAATCTTTAACGGCAAGCCTATATTCTTTATCAAAGAGCTGCGATTAAAACCTGCAATATCAATACCCACAATGGAATACCCCGCCTGGGACACCCTGTCCATCTCCATTTTACCTTTCGCCCCAACAAACAAAAATTCCATATCAGGCTGCTTCTGCTTCAGCGCATTGGCTATAGCAATTGCCGGGAAGATATGCCCCCCTGTTCCACCGCCTGCTATGATTATTTTTTTACTCACTTTCTTCTTTATTTTCAGTTACAACCGGCTCAATCGCGACCGTTACAGGCTCCAGGTTTTCTACATTCCTGGATACACTTAAAATAATTCCTATCGCCAGGCAGGTGAACAGGAAACTCGATCCTCCCATACTCACCAGGGGAAGGGTTACTCCTGTTACAGGGAACAGGTTCACGGTTACTGCCATATTTGCCAATGCTTGTATGGCCAATGTAAAACTCAGGCCTAAAGCCAGGAAGGCGCCAAATGCAAACGGGCATTTTTTAAAGATCCTGATACAGCGGTACAAAAAAACCAGGTATACAAAAACCAGGAAAGCCCCTCCCAGTATGCCATACTCTTCAATAATGATCGCAAAAATGAAATCATTATAAGCCTGGGGCAGATAGTCGCGGGTAGTGCTATTGCCGGGGCCAACCCCCAGGAAACCGCCTTTTGATATAGCTATCTTGGCCTGGTTCACCTGGTACATTTCGTCGTTATCGGCTTCCTTGCCACCATATATAAAATTCTCAACACGACCAATCCAGGTATTTACACGAACCAGTATGCCTCCCGACTTTTTTGCAGCACCATCTGCCTGCTCTGTAGCAGCGGCCGTTTCGACGGTATTCGCTTCCGAACCATGCCTCGCCACAGCAGCTATAATAAGCATCGTAATGGGTATTAATGCCAGCCCGATTACCATCAACAGGTGTTTGGTATCAACCCGGCCAATGAACAACAGTATCATACAGCTTGCACCCAAAAGCAGGGCTGTTGACAGATTGGCTGGTGCAATAAATAAACAGGTAATACCAATGGGCATAATAACCGGCAAAAATCCTTTTCTAAAATCCTTTATCACCTGCTGTTTACGACTTAACAGCCGGGCCAGATACATGAACAATGCCAGCTTGGCCAGATCGGAAGTTTGCATGGTCATGTTAATAATGGGCAACTTGATCCAGCGGCTGCCTTCGTTTATTTTAGCCCCGAAAAACAGGGTATAAATGAGGAGCGGTATGCTGAGCAAAAAAAGTATCTGAGCCACTTTGGAATATACCGTATAATTAACCCGGTGCGCAAAATAAACCACTCCAAATCCCAGCAAAATAAATACTACCTGCTTAAAAAGATAGATCTCTGTATTGCCTTTATAGTTTTTGTAAGCCAGAGAACCTGTTGCACTGTACACTGCCAGCAGCGATACCAGTGTTAACAGCACTACCAATGCCCATATGACTTTGTCCCCGCGCGTGTGACGATCCAAATTGTTGCGCCAGTCGGTAGAAGGAATTGTATTTGATATTTCGGACATTACAGACATAATTATTGTTACGGGATGCTTGACACCGGATGCTAACGCTAAAGATCTATAACGGCTTTCTTGAATTGGCTGCCGCGATCTTCATAGTTCTTAAATAAATCGAAACTGGCACACCCGGGGCTCAACAACACCACATCACCTTTTTCGGAGTAGCTGAATGCTGCGGTAACGGCTTCCCCGGCACTTGCCGTATCTACTATTACAGGCACCACACCATCAAAAGCAGCATGGATCTTCTGGTTATCCAGCCCCAGGCACACAATAGCTTTTACCTTTTCCTTTACCATATCCATCAGCAGGCTATAATCATTGCCTTTATCCACTCCTCCCAACACCAGGATAGTTGGTTTTTCCATGCTCTCCAGTGCGTACCAGGTAGAATTAATATTGGTAGCCTTGCTATCATTGATAAATTCAACCCCACGAATAGTAGCCACATGTTCCATTCTATGCTCCAGGTTCTGGAATGTTTGAACTGCTTCGCGAATTTTCTCTTTGCGAATTTCCATTGTGGTCCCTGCCAGGCTCCCTGCCATAGTATTGTATTGGTTGTGCTTACCCTTTAGCGTAAAATCATACACGCTCATGGTCATAAAATCATCGCCTGTTCTAACGTACATTTCGCCATCCTTAATAAAAGCGCCGTTATTTTCGTGTGCCATACTAATCGGTAATTGGTTTGAGTTGATTTTAAATTGATCGATATATCTCATTGTCACCTCATCGTCCATATTGTAAATAAAGTGATCGCCATTCTTTTGATTTTCTATTATTCTGAATTTGCTCCTGATATAATTCCCGAAATTATAATCGTAACGGTCCAGGTGGTCTTCCGTAATATTGGTCAGAACCGCGATGTCGGGTCTGAACGCAATAATATCATCCAGCTGAAAACTGCTCACCTCTACCACGTACACCGGCCTTGGATCTAAAGCCACCTGCCTTGCAAATGATGCTCCTATATTGCCCACAAGCGCGGCATCCAGTCCCCCGGTAGTGAGAATATGATAAATAAGGGACGTGGTGGTGGTTTTACCGTTGCTACCGGTTATTGCTACTATTTTACTATCACCTTTATACCGGTAGGCCAGCTCTATTTCACTGATAACAGGTATACCTTTTTTACGGATCTGTTTTATCAAATCATTTTTTTCGGGTATACCCGGACTCTTCACTATTTCATCCGCCTCCAAAATTCTTGCTGTACTATGCGCACCCTGCTCCCATTCAATGCCCGCAGCATTCAGTTCGTTACGATATATTTCTTTCAAAGAACCGCCGTCGGAGACGAACACATCATAGCCTTTATGCTTAGCCAGTACCGCAGCACCAACGCCACTTTCGCCTCCACCTAATATTACCAGCTTCTTTACCACTATTACCTCAGTTTAAGTGTTACCAGGCAAATCACTACCAGCATTACCTGTATGATCCAAAATCGCGTCACTATCTTTGCTTCGTGATAGCCCTTCTTCTGAAAATGATGGTGCAACGGGCTCATCAGGAAAATGCGCCGGCCTTCGCCATACTTCTTTTTTGTATATTTAAAGTAGGTTACCTGCAAACTCACACTCAGTATTTCAACAAAAAAAACTCCGCAGAATATAGGGAGTAATAGGTCTTTGTGCACGATAATAGAGATAGCAGCTATAATACCACCCAACGTTAAGCTACCCGTGTCGCCCATAAAAACCTGTGCGGGGTAAGAATTGTACCACATAAACCCTACGCAGGCCCCGATCATGGCGGCCAGGAAAATAGACAACTCTCCCAGATTGGGTATATACATAATGTTGAGGTAATCGGCGAAATACAGGTTACCGCTGGCATAGGCGAAGATCCCCAGCAATACGCCTATGAGTGCGGAAGTTCCGGAGGCCAATCCATCTAACCCGTCTGTAATATTGGATGCATTGGAAACTGCTGTTATAATAAATATTACCACAAGAATATAAAGCACCCAGGTATATTTTTGAAATGACTCTGGTAACCAGGCCATTAATTTCGAGTAATTAAACTCGTGGTTTTTTACAAAAGGAATAGTGGTAATCGGCTCTTTGGATTCAACAAAATACTTCGCTTTCCCGTTTACCATTTTGGTGATCACTTCTGGTTTGGAAGGATTTCCCGTGTATTCTCTCCAGATCTTAACATTGCTGTTGAAATACAGAACAGAACCTACCAGTATACCAATACCTACCTGCCCGAAGATCTTAAACCACCCGGCCAAACCATCCTTGTCGCCTTTTTTATAAGCAACACCCTGCTCCTGTGCCAGGCGCTTGGCCCTTAGCTTCAGATAGTCATCAATAAACCCGATAATGCCTAGCCAAATGGTACAGACCAGCATCAGCAATACATATACGGTATTCAACCGCGCAAATAATAAGGTAGGGATGAGTATCCCCATAATAATTATAATACCACCCATTGTTGGAGTGCCCTTTTTTGCCTGCTCACCGGCCAGTCCCAAATCGCGAACCGTTTCCCCTACCAGTTTAGCGCTTAGCAGATTAATCAACTTCTTACCATACACCAGTGTAATGATCAAAGCAAGCAGTACCGCCATCATCACACGGAAGGTCTGAAACTCCATCAATTGCCTTCCCGGGAAATTAATCCCTTGCTGCTTAAACCATTCAAATAGGTGATATAACATAATGTGGTTGATTTGTTGACAAGTTGATTTGTTGACAAGAGGTCTTCGCGTTCATTTCAACTTTTCAACTTTTTAACTCATTTACTTAATAATTCAAATATTTCGCGTACAACTTCTTTATCATCAAAATGATGCTTTATACCATTGATCTCCTGGTATTTTTCATGTCCCTTACCGGCTATCAATACAATATCTTCTTTACCCGCCAGGGTAAGGGCCGTTTTTATAGCTTCTCTTCTATCGGCTATAGCAATACATTTTCTTTTGGATGCCGCAGGAACGCCAGACTCCATATCCCTGATAATTGCCGCAGCGTCTTCAAACCGGGGATTATCACTTGTCAGTATTACCTTGTCGCTATATTCGCATGCCACTTCAGCCATAACGGGTCTTTTTGTTTTATCCCTGTTTCCGCCGCAACCCGCAACTGTAATCACCTGTTCAAATCCCTTCCTTAATTTTTTGATCGTGGCCAGCACATTCAACAGGGCATCGGGTGTATGCGCGTAGTCGATGATCGCTATCACATTTTCATTAGGAGAAATGATATACTCAAAACGGCCCTCCGCTCCATTCAAAGTACTCAGCGCTTGTAAGGTCTCATACTTATCCTGCCCCAGGCACATCGCCGCACCATATACAGCCAAAAGATTATGGGCATTGAATGAACCAATCAACCTGAAATGAACCTCCTGCTCGTCCATCAGCATGTGCAAGCCCATGATTCCGTTATCCAGGATCTTCCCTTTAAAGTCACTCACTGCTTTCAGCGAATAGGTCTTCACCGTAGCCGTTGTGTTCTGTACCATCACCATTCCGCGCTTATCATCTGCATTGGTTATAGCAAAAGCGGTTTTGGGCAGTGTATCAAAAAACTGTTTTTTTACACGGATATATTCGTCGAATGTTTGATGATAATCCAGGTGATCGTGCGATATATTGGTAAAAATGCCGCCGGCAAACTCGAGACCCTCAATCCGGTGCTGGTCAATCGCATGGGAGCTCACTTCCATAAACACATAAGCGCAACCTGCTTCCACCATCTGCCCCAGCAATTGATTGAGTTGCACCGCATCAGGCGTAGTGTGTGTTGCAGCCGTTATCCTGCTGCCAATATGATTCTGAACAGTGCTTAACAAGCCGCATTTATAACCCAATGCAGTAAACAACTGGTACAGTAATGTGGCTACGGTTGTTTTCCCGTTGGTGCCGGTAACACCTACCAACTTCACTTTTTCTGAAGGACGGCCATAAAAATTATGGGTCATAACGCCCGCCGCTACCGAGCTGTCCTCCACCTCAATATAAGTAACCGCCTGGTCAACATTTTCCGGCAATGTTTCACATACAATAGCTATGGCCCCGCTTTGTACAGCTTTTGAAATAAACTGGTGCCCGTCTGCTGCAACACCTTTTAATGCAATAAATACATTACCGGGCTGCACACTACGGGAGTCTATAGCAATACCACTGATATCCAGATCCGTAGCGCCTGCCACCGACTGTATACTGGTTTTATATAAAATCTCCTGTAATAACACCGTAGTTGATTATCTTTTATGCGACTAAATTATCTGCGTAAACTAGGCCAGACTTAAAACGATCGACTGTCCTTTTCTAAACGGAGCGCCCGGCTCAATCGACTGAAGGGTAACTTTTCCGCTACCCCGGGCATTGACCCTGAGCCCCATATCTTCCAGCAACCTTATTGCATCTCTCAATCCCATCCCTCTTACATTCGGCATCAGGTTATCCTTTACTACATTGGTTTGCAAAACTCTTTTGTAGTTGGTAGCATACATGGTAGCCCAGTTGCTTTGCTGTAAAGAATCCACATACTTCATATCTAAAAAACGAAGCACACTTTTGATACCTGCAGCATTTCCTGCGTAGAAATAGCTGGTGCTGTCTGCTGCACCTTCGTACATCTTCGGCGTCTTACGATCTACGTACATTGAGTAGATCTTAGTTGCAATTTCTTTGAACACCGGAGCTGCCAGCTGCCCCCCGTAATATAAACCCGAACCTGCTTTGGTTCTGATCACTACAATGCAGGAATATTGGGGATTGTTAGCGGGGAAATAACCTGCAAACGATGCCTGGTAAATTCTATTGGCATATCCTATACCACGGTCAGCCACCTGGGCGGTCCCGGTTTTACCAGCCACCAGGAAGGGCATATCTTTAAAAACACCTTTTCCAGAACCCTCCGTGATAACCAGTTCCAATGCTTTTTTTGCGGCTTCCAATGTAGCAGGTTTACATATTTGCTGCTCCATAACGGCAGGCTGCATTTGCTTAACCACCACGCCATTGTTACGAATGCTGTTTACGAGGTAAGGACGCACCATTACACCATTATTACCAATTGCATTGTATAAAGTAAGCAACTGCATCGGACTCACTTGTATGGCATAGCCAAAGGCCATGGTTACCAGGTTCATCAGGCCTCCATGACCCGCTTCCAGCGGAGCCACGCTCGGGCGTGGAATAGCCGATAAGTCTATAGGTGATTTTTTAGTCAGGTGGTATTTATCCAGGTACTCTTTAAACTCAGTAGGCTCTTTACCAAAAGCTTTCATTGCCACACGGCCCATACCTACATTAGAGCTGTGAGCAATACACTCCTCAATAGTCAACACAGGTTTCGGCATACGGTGCGCGTCTGTAATTACCCGCGGGCCTACCTGCATGCGGCCCGTACCGCCTACTTCAAACAGGTCGCCGGGTTTTACGTTACCCTTATCCAACGCAGCCAGGAAACTCACTATCTTAATGGTGGAACCTGGCTCCGTAGCTCGTAGTGCATAGTTATCGTTCTCCCAATAGGTGGTGTCATTACCATTGCGCCCCAGGTTGGCGATAGCTTTTATTTTGCCTGTTTTGGTTTCCATTACAATAGCAGTACCATACTCCGCATGTATCGATTGTAACATACGCAACAAAGCCGTTTCAGCTACATCCTGCATGTTTATATCTAACGTAGTATAGATATCGCGGCCATCTTCAGGCTCTACTTCAAAGCCCTGTACCGGCACTGCTCCGCCCGATGCATAGCGTACCAGGCGCTGTCCGCTTCGACCGTTCAATAAACTATCGTAGCTCATTTCCAGCCCCACGTTCATCTTCTTCACTTTCCCGTCGCTGTTTATATACTCACGACTTAAACCGATGGTTCTGTTCGCCAGCAAACCAAACGGTGCAATACGTTTGCTGGTTTGCTCCACCACAATACCACTCTTGTTTTTACCCAGCCTGATCAAAGGGAATTCTCTTAAAGCTTTGTAGTCTTCAAAAGATATCTTTCTTTTAAGGGAATAATACCTGTTCCCTTTTGCATAAGCTTTGTCAAACTCGGCCCTGTACTCCCGGGCCGTCTTATCTTTAAAGTAACCCGCCATCGCGATGGCAAAAGAGTCGATATAAGTATTATATACTTTGCCGCCCTTATCTCTTAATCCATCGGCTTTAAAATCCATGTATATATCAAACTGTGGAAGCGATGTGCTCAGCATCTGGCCATCTTCACTAAAAATCGTACCCCTGTCGGCATTGATCTCTACAATCTTCTGGTGCATACTATCGCTCATGCTTCTCCAATGCTCTCCCTGCAATTTCTGGATCACTACTGCTTTTCCCAGAACCATTACAGACAGCACTACTATGCCGATAAAGCATAGGTACACGCGCCATAATATATCCTTTTTAACCTCCATATTAAATTCAACTTCCTGATGAAGAATAATATTCAA
This sequence comes from Acinetobacter pittii, assembly GCA_052038405.1. Lineage (GTDB taxonomy): Bacteria > Bacteroidota > Bacteroidia > Chitinophagales > Chitinophagaceae > Niabella. Next base: position 21,943 of record JBQGCI010000125.1, on the reverse strand, counting down.
CTATTTATTCCTGAACACCGGCCAGGTAATCTTCCAGCGAGTCTTTTAGTACATACGGCGTTTCGTTCAATTCACTCAAACCCAGTGGCTGCAAGGCTTTCGATAATTGACTGGGTTTGCTGCGAAACATCACTTCACTTTTCAGGCTTTTATACTCCCACTGCAATTCCTTCACCTCTTTGGCCATCGCATTTATCTTTCGAACCGTTTTATCGGCCATGTGTCCGTTGTAGATATATACTACGGCGAGAAAAGCCAGAAAAAAAAGGAAAGGCACCTGCCGTACAATGGATTGATAATTCAACCATTTTTTCCAATTAAACTTCACCTGCCCTTCTTTCATACCCAATGTTTTGATGGTTTATGGATCAATTATATGCTGTCAATACCTGGAAAGGCGCTACAGACGTTCGGCTACCCGCAACTTAGCGCTCCGCGATCTCGAATTATTCTTCAACTCATCCTGGCCGGCCATGACCGGCTTTCGGGTTATCACCTTAAATATTTCCTGTTTTCTTGTATTTAAAAACGGATTCTCTTCTATCTCTTCAAAACTCCCCTCCCTGAAAAAGTTCTTTACCACCCGGTCTTCTATGGAATGAAACGTAATAATAGCGATTCTGCCTCCCGGGTTTAATAATGCTACTGATTGTTCCAGCATTTCCTTCAGCACCTGTATCTCTTCATTTACTTCCATCCGCAACGCCTGAAACACCTGTGCGAAGTATTTATTGGGATTTCCCTTTACCACCTCTCTCACGGCATTCTTAAACCCGTCTATCGTTTTGAGTGACACCACATTACGGACTGATACAATTGTTTTTGCCAGTGTTTTCGCGTTGGTCACTTCCCCGTATTGTTCAAATAACCTGTGCAATTGACTTTCGCCATATTGCTGCAATATTTCAAATGCCGTCACCGGTTGCCGTCTGTCCATCCGCATATCCATATCCGCATTAAACCGGATGCTGAACCCACGATCTGCTTCATCAAACTGGTGACTGCTTACACCCAAATCAGCTAAAATACCATCTACTTTTACCACCTCCTGCAGCCGCAAAAAACGCTGGATATGCCTGAAGTTCTGCTGAATAAAAACCACTCTTTTATCATCAGGTACATTCTTAGCCGCATCTCCATCCTGGTCAAAAACATACAACTTCCCGTTTTCACTCAACTGCGCCAGTATTGCCGCGGAATGCCCGCCACCGCCAAACGTACAGTCTACGTAAATACCATCAGGCCTTATACCTAATCCTTCTATCGTTTCATGCAAAAGAACGGGAACGTGGTAGTCGGCCAACTGGTTGGCTGGTTGATGAGTTGACAAGTTGATAGGTTGACTGGTTGACAGAGCATCTTGTTGTTGGCCCTCTTTGTTTTTTTTGTTATTCATACCTATTCAACTTTTAAACCCTGTCTGCCGACAGGCAGGTTTTAAACTGATCAACTAACAGGCCCCATTACCAGGCTTGCCAGGTCACTGAATGATTCAGGTGAGAAAGCATCAAAGAACTCTTTGTATTTAGCACTATCCCAGATCTCCATTTTATTACCAGCCGGCACCAGCACAATATCTTTCTGAAGGGCCGCATACTCCTTCAGGGTTGGAGGCAGCAACAATCTGCCGGCGCTATCAGGCTCCACCATCGTGGCCCCGTTTAAAAAGTAGCGCTTGAACTGCCGCACTTTCGGATCAAAATCATTCAGCGCATTTACTTTTTCAGCAATAGGTTTCCAGGAACTGAGCGGGTACAGACTGAGGCATTTTTCGAACCCCCTGTTAATAACAAACTTCTCCCCATCTCTTTCAGCCAGCTGTTTTTTAAATCCAGCTGGTAAAAGAAAGCGGCCTTTGGCGTCAACCGTAGCCTCAAATTCTCCGAGGAAGCCTGTCATAAATGAAATAACTGTTATTTAATGCACTAAACTAACACAAAGTAACACTTTTTCCCACTTACCTACCAAATTTTAGCATTTTTGATTTATCCACAAATCAAATCAGGCCGAAACCCTTTACTACACAGGATTTCAGCCGTTTTTTAACTTAGACGCCAGGAAAGCATGTGAATATAATGTGAATTACTATTAGCAAAAAGTGGAAAGGTGTAAAAAAAGCTGCTTTTAATAAGAATTAATGTGTATTTGTGACGGGAAAAAGGGAAATTTGCTGCTTGGGTTGGGGAAAGTTTGAAGGTTGAAAAGTGGACAGATCGGTCGGGATTGGGTCATCAAACAGGGTTTGAAGCCCATACACATTTACAATCGTTTATTTCTGCTATTTTTCGCTTCAACTTTCAAAATTTTGCTGCAACATAAAAGCATCATAATATAAAGCTGATAACACATGTCATTTTTGAATTTATGCAGGTTGATTATATTTAAAACCTGAAAAGCACAAACCCACCTGCATGAGGCGGGTCAGCTCATCCGCTTTTAAACCCTTTCTGCCGACAGGCAGGCTTTCACTTGTTAATTATACTGCATGCATCCCAAATATCTCTCTATAAAAGACTTTACTTACGACCTTCCGGAAGAAAAAATAGCATTCCACCCCCTGGACAACCGGGACGATGCCCGGTTGCTCATTTTCAAGGATCAGGAAATACAGGCCGATATTTACCGGAACATTGCCGCGCATATACCCAAAGAAACCCTGATGATCTTCAATAACACCAAGGTTGTTGAAGCCAGGCTGCTATTCAAGAAAGATACCGGAAGTATCATTGAAGTTTTTTGCCTGCAGCCGCACGAAGCATATGCCGATATTACAACCGCTATGAATCAAACGGGAAGTGTGCAATGGCTTTGCCTGGTAGGCGGCGCCTCCAAATGGAAAAAAGGGCAAATACTGAGCCTTCCTTTTGAAGCTGACAGGTTGAGTTATACATTAGAAGCTGATCTTGTTGAAAAAAGAAACGATTGTTTTGTTATCGAATTGAGCTGGAATAGCCATTTCAGCTTTGCTGAAGTACTGCATCATGCGGGGCATGTGCCGCTACCACCCTATATTAAAAGGCAGGATGAAACAGCCGATAAAAGCCGCTACCAGACTGTTTTTGCAAAGCACGATGGCTCTGTAGCCGCACCTACAGCCGGATTGCATTTTACCGAAAGGGTGCTATCATTACTGCAGCAGAAAAATATAGTTACAGCCTTTGTAACGCTGCATGTGGGCGCCGGCACTTTCAGGCCCGTAAAAGCCACCACCATGCAGGAGCACGATATGCATTCGGAGTTCATTGAAGTAGAAATAGAACTGATCGAACAACTGATCAACCGGGGCAACCAGCCGGTGGTTGCTGTAGGCACCACGTCTTTGAGAACCCTGGAAAGCCTTTACTGGCTGGGCACCCGGCTTATCGTTAATCCGCAGGCATTTGACGATGAACTTCCCTTTTTAAGTCAATGGGAAGCTTATGATCGTACCGATCTTCCCCATAAGACCGATGCGTTAAAAGCCCTGAAAGCGTATTTATCAAGTTCCGGCCACAGCAGGCTGATCGCTAAAACACAGATTATCATCGCGCCGGGCTATAGCTTTAAAATGATTGACGGGCTGGTAACCAATTTCCACCAGCCCTCCTCCACCCTTCTTTTATTGGTAGCCGCTCTTATCGGGAACAACTGGAAAACCGTCTATGACTACGCGCTGCAAAACGATTTCAGGTTTCTGAGTTACGGAGACGGCAGCCTGCTCTGGAAGTCATGAAACATACAAAGCCCCACCTGTACGACAAGCGGGGCTTTTAAAAAAAAACTAAACAAACCTTAGTTCAGGTGCGATTCGATCTTTTTTACAAAATTTCCTTTAGGCTGTGCACCTACCAGTTTATCTACAACCTGGCCGTCTTTTATAAATAAAATGGCGGGAATAGAAGTAATACCATAGTCCATTGAAACCTGCGGATTAACATCCACGTTTACTTTACCGATATTTACCTTCCCCTCGTATTCTTTTGATAATTCTTCAATCACGGGGCCGATAGCGCGGCAAGGGCCACACCACTCTGCCCAAAAATCCACCACAGTTAATTTATCTGAATCCAAAACTTCCGCCTGGAAGTTTGCGTCGTTAAATTCTTTTGCCATTATTGATAGTTTTAATTATTTAATGTGAAGCAGGTAACAAATTTAGCTCCTAAAACTAAATAACAGCAATTGTGGCATTTTGTTGTGCAGAAAATGTCAATTGCTATGACGCCGCCTGTCATTCTATCGCCTGCTATGCTTCTTTAGTGACTTAGTGGTTGTAATTCTGCAGGGTTATGCTTATGCCTGAATAAAAGGGCAAAAAATAAAGCCACAACCAGTGCATAAAGAGCGAAAACCATCCAAATCCCCGGCCAGTCTTTTGTACCGTCGGGTAATAAATAAAATGTATCGATCATCCAGCCACTCAGCAAACTACCCATTATGGACCCAAAACCATTGGTCATCATCATGAAAAGTCCCTGCGCCGACGACCGGATCTGGTTGTCTGTAGAAGTCTCCACAAATAAGGAACCCGAAATATTAAAGAAATCGAAGGCCATACCATAAACAACATTCGATAACACAATCATCCAGAAAAAATCCTCAGGATTACCGTAAGAAAAGAGCCCGAACCGTAACACCCAGGCAAACATCGATATCAACATCACTTTCTTTATGCCGAATTTTTTCATAAAAAAAGGGATAGCCAGTATAAATAACGTTTCTGATATCTGGGAGATAGAAATGATCATGGTAGAATAACGCACAACGAACGAATCGGCATATTCCGGTATGTTCTTAAAATCTTTCAGATAAGTATCGCCATACATATTGGTGAGCTGTAAAGCGGCTCCCAAAAACATGGAAAACAGGAAAAAGATCAGCATTTTGTAATTCCCCAGCAATTTAAAGGCATTTAGCCCCAGCTTTTCAGGCCAGGATGCGGTGCCTTTACTTTTATTTTCGGGCGGACATTTGGGAAGTGTTAACGCATACAGTCCCAACAATACCGCAAACATTCCCGCAATGTAAAACTGGTTGGCGTTAATAGCATGGCCTGTAACGGCGCTTATTTTTGCACCCAGCGCTTTACCCGCTTCCAGTGGCGACTGGGGGTCGCTAACGAGGTTGGTAATCCACATAGCGGCGATAAACCCAACGGTTCCCCAAACGCGTACAGGGGGGAAAACTTTTATAACATCCAGCTGGTTATCTATTAGTATCCGGTAAGAAAGCGCATTGGACAGCGCAATAGTAGGCATGTAAAAACACATACTTAATAACAATATCCAGAAAAATGAAGAGGGGGCGTCCAGTGCCGGTAAAATAAAAAGTGTAATGCCATATAAAATATGCATCAGGGCGTATAATCTTTCCCCGTTCATCCATCTGTCAGCAATGATCCCAATCAAGGCCGGCATAATCAGCGAGCCCAGCCCCAGCGTCATAAATACTACGCCAAACTCCTGGCCCGTCCACCCTTTAAATCCGAAGCCGTATGAGCCCAAAGTGGTTAACCAGGCGCCCCAAACGAAAAACTGGAAAAAGCTTAATACAGTCAGTTTAAATTTTATTGACATAAAATGTTTTTATTAAACCGGCGCATTACTGTTATGACTCAAAATGATCACGCTCGGCTATTTATTGGGCACCCAACCACCCGACGAATCTAAATAAAAATAATAAACAAATAAACCAGGCTGGTCATTTATGTTATTTTTATTTACCATGATCAATTACAACAACAAAACATTCCACCCCGTAAGCAATACCCAAAACGGGGAAACCTCGGCAGCAACCTTGTTTCACTACATTCAGCAGGGAGCCATTCTTACGGCCAGTTATAGCGGTGGCAAAATAAAATCAGGGCATTTAATAGGCCTGGTAGCTGAAAACGGGTCCATCGATATGCGCTATCACCAGGTAAACGACCAGGACGAACTGATGACAGGAATTTGTTCTTCCATACCCGAAATATTGCCCGATGGAAAAATCAGGCTGCACGAAACCTGGCAATGGACGAGTGGCGACCGGTCGGCCGGAACTTCAGTACTGGAGGAGATATAAAGAATATATGATAAGAATCATCGCATTTTAAACCTTTCAAGCTGAAATCCGTTTTATCTTTGCACCTCATTTTAATTTAGCAGATGATCGCAAATATCTTACCCAACGTTGATAGTGCTCTTCAGGAAATTGCCGGCAAAGTATATAACGGTCAAAGAATCAGTGATGCGGACGGTTTGTATCTTTTTGAGCATGCCAGCCTGGCCTTCGCAGGTGCGTTGGCTAATTATGTGCGCGAGAAAAAGCATGGAGATACCACTTATTTCAACAGGAATTTTCATATAGAACCTACCAACGCCTGTATTTACTCCTGTCATTTTTGTAGTTATAGTAAGTTGTATGCCCACCGCGACGAAGCCTGGGAACTATCATTGCAGCAAATGATGGATATCGTTAAAAAGTATGATAAAGATCCGGTAACTGAAGTACATATTGTGGGAGGCGTTCATCCTAAAATGAACCTGGAGTTCTTCGCTGAATTATTGCGCAGCATTAAAGCACATCGCCCCGAACTGCATATTAAGGGCTTTACCGCAGTGGAGCTGGATTATATGTTCCGCAAAGCCAGGAAAACAGTATTGGAGGGTATGCAATACCTGAAAGATGCCGGTTTGGAAAGCTTACCAGGCGGTGGCGCCGAAATTTTTGCGCCTGAAATAAGAGAGCAGATCTGCGCGGACAAAATAGACGGTACCGGCTGGCTGCATATTCACCAAACCGCGCACGAACTGGGTATGCAGTCCAATGCCACCATGCTTTTTGGTCATATTGAAAAATACCAACACCGCATCGATCACATGAGCCGCCTGCGTAACCTGCAGGATGAAACCAATGGCTTCAATACCTTCATTCCGTTGAAGTTTAGAAACGGAGATAATGATATGAGCCATGTGGCAGAGTCTTCATTAATTGAGGACATGAAAATGTATGCGATTGCCCGTATCTATCTCGACAATTTTCCGCATATCAAAGCCTATTGGCCGATGCTCGGCAGACAAAATGCGCAACTGGCACTGTCATTTGGCGTAAACGATATTGATGGCACCATTGACGACACCACTAAGATCTATTCCATGGCCGGGTCGGAAGAACAAACGCCTTCAATGAGCACCGAAGAACTGGTGGTATTGATCCAGCAAGCCAGGAGAAGGCCTGTTGAAAGAGGAACCCTGTATAATGTGATCAAAGATTACGGAGTGGCTGAAGTAACCGAAACCGCCTAACCCTCACCCGGACAACGCCATTGGCAGTGTGAGTTTTTTTAGGTATATTAGCCCTACCTAAATCAATTCTATTATGGGCAAAGTATCCACCATTCTTGCCAGGAAGGGAAACAATGCTGTTTCTGTGCAAAAAGACACCAAGGTTTACGAGGCATTAAAGGTCATGTCTGATAAAAATATCGGCTCACTGGTTGTATTGGACGATGAAGGGAAGTATGCCGGCATATTAACTGAAAGGGATTATTCCAGAAAAGTAATACTGGAAGGCCGCCATTCGGATGAAATAACAGTAGGTGAAATTATGTCTACCGATTTACCCACGGTAAAACCCGATGACACCGTAGAAATCTGCATGCAATTAATGTCGAATAAAAACATCAGGTACCTGCCCGTTTTTGATGGAAACCAATTATCCGGGATCATCTCCATAAGCGACGTAGTTACCGAAACTATTCTTCAGCAAAAAGAAACGATCAGCCAGTTACAAAACTATATACAGGGTTAACGCGTGCCTGCAATTGCAGGGATAGGCCGGTAATTGAGCGGTAGCAGGTCGCCTACTTTTTCACCCCAGCCCCAGTACCATTCAGACATGAGCCCCCGGGCAGGATACCAGTTGCCATTGGCATCCAGGAGCAGCGCAGGTTCATTTTGCAGCATAATTAACGACCGGGCCGGGTAGCGGGACCTGCGTTCCATGTGATGATCGAGGTAGCGTTGCTCTTCTATCTTATGCTTATTCACCACCTGCAAATAATCAGGCCAATGCACCAACTTTCGTCCATCTTCCACAATGCGAAAACTATCTACTGCCAGTGCAGCCCCATATTCATAGGTAAAATCCTTCTGAGATAATATGCGCTGATAATATGCTGAGGAATCGCTAAAAATTGGATCGCGGTTGAGCCGGTACAACGCCCTTACCCTATCTTTCTCTGTATTGCGTAACTTTTTTACCTTTCTTATTTCAAAACCCTGGTCGAGGCTGTTACCCTCGTAAACCGACCGGAAAAAATGCATCATCGATCCGGTATAGGCTGCGCGCCTGCTATCCTGCCACTTTTTAATTTGCCGACTGTTACCCTTCATTTCGGTAAACAAAATATGCCCTGCGAAAAAATTTGTTCTTTCTTTAAAATTGATTTCAAAATGCTCCAGCTGGTAAGCCAGTTGGTACCCCAGTCCCTTATTTTCAATAATGATCGGTTCATCGGCTACTACTTCCAGTTTGTTGAACTGCTTATAAAAACGGAACCTTAATGTTTGATGGTTTTTTATTACTGTCTTCATAGCGTTATTAGAAAGACCAATGAAGTACTCCGTAAAGGTTTTACCCCATTTTTCCCAGGTTTCTTTTACGTAGCCGCCTACTACTACGGTTTCCATCGCTACCACCCTCGGGCTCATCATCACCTTCAGTTGTGCCGGCATTTTTTCTGTAGAAAAATCATAGGTAACGGTTTCAAAGCCTACATGTGTAACAATGAGCTTATATATTCCTTCTGGTATACGGGGTATCTCAAAATAGCCTTCTTTGTTGGTAACACCGCCTAATGAGGTATTGGTAATAAACACCGAGCTTCCGGCTACCGGCCTATTGGTTTCACCATCTATTACATACCCAATGAGCCGGTTTTGAGCTCCGGCGATCATTGCCAGGGCCATCACGCCGATAGTCAGAAATAACTTCACGGCACAAATATATACGATCTTTCAAATAATCTACGAAAATATCGTAGATTCTACTTCACATTTTTAAGCACTTCGTTGATGATAGCACTTATTTCAGCAGCCCGGTTGACGATCATCATATGTGTACCGCCCCTGATAACATGTGTAGGCCTCAATGGTTTTATAGGGAAGAGAAGGTCAGCATCGCCGTGTATATGTACAATATTTGACGGAAAATCGGCATTGCGCCAGTTCAGGATCTGGTTCAATGCCCAGATCATATAGTCTTTGTCGATAATTCTGCGGTAATGATTGGCAAATTCCTGCTCTTCCCTGGTAAAAGCTCCCAGGCGCTTGTTAGCCATTGCAAAAAAGCGCTCGTTAGCCTGTATTCTTTTAATAGGGAAAATATGATTGAGCCTGAGCCGGCCTATCAGCCGCCATTTACGGGGCAACTCTTCTGTGCTTTTAATGCTGGAAACCAGTATTAACTGTTTTACCGGCCGTGCCTTGGCGATCTCCAGGGCCACCATACCTCCGAAAGAGACGCCGATAATAACGGGATCGGGGTCCTGTATTTTTTCGGCCATGCGCAGCACATAATCTTTGTACAGTTCTTTAGGTGCAGGTTTGAGCCAGTTGATAAAAACTAATTCTGCATTGTTGATACTCAGATGCGCAAAGATTTTTTCGTCGGCACCGAAGCCGGGGATACAGTAGATTTTTCTCTTAGGCCGTTTCGCTTTTTTTTTCCTGAAAATATTGAGCAACCAATTCACGCTTGTAGGTTTTAGGTCTCAATTTATAAAACATACGGCATAAAACAAAGGTGCGGGGAATCCCCCGCACCTTTCAAAAAACATGCTTTGCAATTCTTTTCGGCCTTTAATTTAACCCGAACATCCCTTTGTTCAATTGCTGCAATAATTGGGTTTTATGTTCTGCAGCTACCAGTAAAGAAATATTATGCCTGCTACCACCATAGGATACCATGCGGATAGGTATACTTCTGATAGACCCAAACAATTTCTTTATGATTTCTTCGGTTTCATTAATGTTATGTCCTACTACTGAAATGATCGCCTGCCCCTCATCTACCTCAACGGTACCTAACACTTCCAGTTCTTTGATAATCGGCTTCAGGAACTCGGGGTTATCAATAGTGAGCGATACAGCCACCTCAGAAGTAGTGATCATATCGATTGGTGTTTTATACTTTTCGAACACCTCGAATATTTTTCTTAAAAAGCCGTAGGCCAGCAGCATACGACCGCTCTTTACTTTAATGGCAATAATATTGTCTTTGGCAGCTACAGCTTTCACACCGGCGGCGGCGGCTTCCTGCGTGATCAATGTGCCTTTTGCTTCAGGTTCCATGGTGTTCAGCAACTTTACCGGGATTTTGTACTGTTGTGCAGGCCAGATGGAAGCCGGGTGTAAGATCTTAGCGCCAAAATAAGCCAGCTCAGCTGCTTCATCAAAGCTCAGTTGCTCTACAGGTACCGTTTTATTAACGATACGCGGATCGTTATTATGCATCCCGTCAATGTCTGTCCATATTTCGCATACAGAAGCATTAATAGCTGCCGCTACCAGCGAAGCGGTATAATCGCTGCCGCCGCGTTTCAGGTTATCCACTTCGCCTCTTGCATTGCGGCAGATATAACCCTGGGTCACTAAAATTTTCTTATCCTTATTCTGGTTGATCAACTGCGTCAGCTTCGTGCGGATAGATCCGATTTGCGGTTCTTCGTTTTCGTCGATGCTCATAAACTCCAATGCAGGTAATAAAGCAAAAGACGCTCCTATTTCTTCCAGGTAACAGGAAAATATCTTGGTGGACAATAACTCGCCCTGGGCCAGAATATCTTTGCTTAAAGCTTCACTAAAAGAGATTTTCAGGATAATATTCAGAAAATCGAAATGCTCATCTACAATAGCTTTCGCCTTATTGTAGGTAGTTTCAGACTGTAACAGTTCTTTTATAAAATGGTAATAATGTTCCTGCAATGTGGTAATCGTTTGCAGGGCAGAATGCCTGTCGTTAGCCGCAATATGATTACCAATAGATACCAGGGCATTAGTGGTTCCTGACAGTGCAGACAGCACTACCAAAGCAGGTTCGGTTTCTTTTTGCAGCAGTGATGCGATATGCTTCATACGCTCTGGCTTACCAACGCTTGTGCCGCCAAACTTCATTACTTTCATTCGTATAGTTTTTGTTTGCGGCAAGGTGCCGCAATAAATTTTGTCGAATGTAACGCTTCCCAATCCTCCTTTTATGAGCATTGTATCCGGCGTTTCATTTCTCTGAAATATCGTTATTAAAAAACTTTTTGATAATTGGGTTGCAAATATACGCCAGTACTCACTTAACCCGGCAAAAATCATTGTCACACAAGCACTGAAGCAGAACGCGCCTCATTGTGTATCACCTACACAAATACAAACCTTAAATGGATAAAGCCGCCCAGTCTACGCCCATTTTCGCGGCCAGTTGCTGCAGGTCCTGCACAACGGCGGTCAATAACGGGATACCGGTTTCTCTACGGTCCTGCTCCATTTCCCGTTCGGGATCGCCAGGCACCAGCACTTTATCATGCCCCGGCAAAGTGGCTGCGGTTCTGAAGCCGTTAATCCAGTCGTCCATATCTCTTTTAAATTCGGCAGCCGGCCTGAAAGCGTCCACCCGCATCGCTCCGAAAAAATGTCCGATCCCTTTGCCCGGCTGTTTGGCAGGCATTGGTACATAAGCAGGAAACGGCGGTACCCAGGGCGCATAATTGGCCCCGCTTAATAAAGCGGAAAATATGTCCACCATCGCACCCAGGGCATAACCTTTATGGCTGCCATGATCCCTGTCTCCCCCGAGGGGCAGCAACGCGCCTCCTTTCTTTAAAATATTAGCATCCCTGGTCGAATTTCCCTCTGCATCCTGCACCCATCCCTCCGGCGCTTCCATGTTCTTTCTTTGCAAAATTTCCAGTTTGCCATTCGCAGCAGTGGTAGTTGCCAGGTCCATTACAAAAGGTGGCTGTTCGCCTGCCGGTGCTGCCACACAAATAGGATTGGTACCCAGCATTCGGGCAGTAGAAAATGTGGGCGCCACCAGCGGGCTGGCATTGGTCATGGATATGCCGATCATATCCTGCTCTAAAGCCATCATGGCGTGCACCGCCGCAATACCGTAATGATTGCTGTTTTGCACACTTACCCAACCGGTACCCACATGGCGGGCCTTTTCAATGGCTATCTGCATGGCAAAGGGCGCAACCACCAGTCCCAGTCCCCTGTCGCCATCCACTACAGCAGTAGAAGGTGTTTCATGCACCACTTTTATCTCGGGGTCTGCATTTACCCTGCCGGCCTCCCAAAGCCTTATATAGCCGCTCAGGCGGGCCACGCCGTGCGAATCAACCCCCCTAAGATCGGCAGACAGTAATACCCGCGCGGCAGCCTCAGATGCTTCCGGGGGGCAACCCATTTTATTAAAAATGCCAACCGTAAAATTATACAGTGTATCGTATGGAAATATTTGCGTTTGCATCGGGCAAAGAAACAATAAAATACTCAACCAGGAGCTGATCTCAGCGGCAGATCCGGACATGTTGATGGTTACCAGCGGGTGATACAAGCGGTACCGCTGCGCATAAAAAGAAAGTCATACTTAAAAAAAGGCATAGAATATGCTATGAACTTATAATAACCCTTTAAATAAATAAGTCATGAGAAGTATTCTATGGTTGGTTGCAGTTATTTGCATTGTTATATGGTTGTTAGGTATGCTGAATGTTGTGCCGGGAATCAGCACGGGCTACCTGTTGCATATCCTGCTGGTCATTGCCATTATTGTCATTCTTTACAACCTGATCTCCGGCAGAAAACCGCTTGACTAGGACCGGTTCCTGGTTGCAGATGCCGGCTATCCCATCGGGCTATGCTTAAAAAAATTGCTCCGCAGTTGCGGAGCAATAAGCTATTTACGATCATTCCCTTTAAAAGGGCAGATCATCTACCGGTTCGCTGAAGTCATTCACTGATGAGGCGTTGGACGATGCTGTATTGGAGGGAGCCGAACTATAACCTGAAGATTGAGGCTGCGCCGGCGCTCCGCCCTCTGCTTTGCTGCCCAGCAACTGCACTTCTCTAACCCGCATGGATAATGCGGCCCCTGCAGTACCATCGCTTTTGGTAAAAGTTCTAACTTCCGGTTGCCCTTCTACAAACACTTGTGTGCCTTTTACCAGGTATGGAGCTACTGCTGTACGATCTGTCCAGTAAGCGCAATCTACCCAAACTGTTTTTTCCTGCTGGTTTCCCTGGCTGTCTTTAAATCGCTCCGAGTGGGCCACTGTGAAATTGATCACATTTCTCCCGTTCACATTATTTACCAAACAATCTTTCCCGAGGCGGCCAATAACCTGCATTTTAATCATAGTACTCAGTTTTTAATTACATTTAAAAAAATTGGACGGGCAATTTAGGAACAAAAAGCAAATATCAGGATACTAACTTCAAAAATACCTAAAAATTATGTTGCTAAACAAAATACCTGTTTTTGTGTTAAAGAAAACCGGGTTTATTTACGAATGATGATGCGGGCCTGCCGGAAAGGCGGATTTCATCAAAATCGTATCTTTGCCTCTTAATTTTTGGAAAATGAGCAAAAAAGGGAAAGTTCTGGTGGCTATGAGTGGCGGTATAGACAGTACCGTAGTGGCCCTTATGCTGCACCATGAAGGATATGACGTGGTGGGTATCACCATGAAAACCTGGGACTATGCCCAGAGTGGTGGTAGTAAAAAAGAAACCGGATGCTGCAATGTGGATAGCTTCAATGACGCCCGTATGGCGGCAGTTCAACATGGTTTTCCGCATTTTATATTAGACATACGTGAAGAATTCGGTGATTTTGTGGTGAACGATTTTGTGGAGGAATACCTGGCCGGCCGCACGCCGAACCCCTGCGTGTTATGCAATACCCACATCAAATGGCGGGCGCTGCTGAAGCGGGCCGACGCTCTGGGCTGCGAATTTATTGCCACAGGTCACTACGCCAAGATCCGCCGGCACGATAACGGGCGATATGTGATCAGTAAAGCAGCCGATCACACCAAAGATCAGAGTTATGTGCTTTGGGGATTGCAACAGGATCTTCTGAGCAGAACCCTACTCCCTCTGGGCGGTTATCATAAAACTGAAATCCGGCAGATGGCGATTGATTATGGCTATCCCGAATTAGCCAAAAAGAGCGAGAGCTATGAAATATGTTTTGTTCCGGATAACGATTACCGTGGATTTTTAAAGCGCCGGGTAGAAGGATTAGAAGAAAAAGTAAACGGCGGGAACTTTGTTGATAAGAACGGAAAGATCCTCGGCAAGCATAAAGGCTATCCTTTTTACACCATCGGGCAACGTAAAGGACTTGATATTGCCCTGGGTAAACCCGCCTTTGTAACTCAAATCGACCCTGTTGACAATACCGTAACCCTGGGCGACGAAACCGATCTGGATAAAAATGAAATGGTGGTAGGAAAGCTTAACATGATCAAATATGACATGATCACACCGGGCATGGAAGCTACTACTAAAATCCGTTACAAAGACAGCGGGGCATTAAGCAACCTGTACCAGGAAGGATCTGCCATGCGTGTAAGCTTTTATCAGAATGTGAAAGGTATCGCTCCTGGCCAAAGTGCGGTCTTCTACGAAGGGGACGATGTAATCGGAGGAGGCATTATACAATCAGGCTCCATTATATAAAGCGATCATCACTCGTTGATCTCTTATTTACAAAGATTTAATTCCCTGTTGTATCGGGTGATGAATATACCAGCACCATCGCTGAGGAGATCAGTTGTGATCAATCATCCATTGTGTAATTCCGAAACCTTTATATTGTGGTATGGCCGAATCATTGCCGACTTCATATTCGTATAGCTGGAAATCTTTAAAAACCATTCCGATTCCTTTTGCGTACTTTTCGGTTGAAACCTCCTTGTAGCCAATAATTGAATGGGAAGTGGGCGGTATATTCAGTGAATCGCTATGTTGCGCCACCGTCCACACATTCGGGTACTCCCGACCTCCATAAGAAAAACGATCCATCCCCTCATACCTGAAATTCCATTTATTGGTTTCCCTGCCTGCTATACTGAAATCAAACAATTGTTCATAGACGTTGAACGGAAGCCGGCTATTCCCGTTCCAATTGAAATCGTTTCTCAACGGGGCCTGCAAAACGGTTACACGCAAATTATTATCAATCACGTCAATAGTTTTTTCACCCGGCGTAATATAATAAGCGCCGTTATTCATCCAGGCTCCGCTTGCCGTTTCATTGTTGATCGTACGTTGAATTAAATAGGTTTTATTGCCGGCATCATCCAGCATTTCATTTTCCACGGCATGTTTCACCTGGTAGTGATGCACCTCCTTTCGGGTACCACTCGCTGTAAAAACAGTTGAATCGAGGCGATAGGTAATATACTTTCCCACCTGTAAAGGCAGATAGTCGGTTACTTTTTCCGTTTCAAAAATCTCTTTTTTATCGTTACAGGAAACAATACCCGAGAAGGATAAAAGTAAGTAGCAAAAAGATATTAAAAATTGCGTTCTCATGTCAGATGTAAGCTTTAGACCGGGTTTCAATAATAAAAAGCTGAACCGCTTTATGGCAACAGGTAGCTCACCCCTTCCAGCGCCAGATCTGTATTGGGGAAAACTTCACGCGTTTCTTTTTCAAAATCATCCAACCTGTCGTATTTGCTGCTGAAATGCCCTATTAATAGTTTTTTAACACCGGCCAGCTGAGCAATTTTGCCCGCCTGCCGGGTTGTTGAATGAAAGCGGGTGGTCGCCATTTCAGCAAGGGCATCATGGTAAGTGGTTTCATGGTAAATCAGATCGGCTCCTTTTATATGCTCTATAATACGTTCATCATAACGCGTGTCGGCGCAGAAAGCATACCTTTTCGCATGGGGAGCGGGTATCGTCAGTACGTCATTACTGATCACTTCACCTGCATCAGTTTGGTAATCTTCTCCTCTCTGCAGGTTGTCGTAAAAGCTTACCGGCACCTTTTGTTCCTTCACTTTTGTGATATCCAGGCGCCGGGGGTTACGCAGTTCTTTAAAAACAAAACCATAACATTCAATACGGTGATCCGTTCTGAAACAGCTAACCTCTATATCCGGCAATTGTAACAAAACGCCGTTTTGAGTAATGGTAATAAAATGCAGGTTGAAGCACAGCTTGGTATCTGCTACTTTTAATTGCAGCGCTATGATCTGGCGCAAGGGCTCTGGTGCCACAATGGTAAGGTCCTGCTGACGCCCTAGTAGTGCAAAGGAATTAACCAGTCCGATAAGACCGAAATAATGATCTCCATGCAGATGAGAAATAAATATATGCGAAATCCGGGTTCTCCGAACTTTATAATTGATCAACTGGATTTGTGTTCCTTCCCCGCAATCTATCAAAAAGCTCCGCGTAGGCGTTGTTAATACCTGGCTGGTAGGGTGCCTGTCAAATGCAGGTACTGCAGAATTATTGCCCAGTATGGTTACCGCAAACATTGGTTGTACAACTAAAATTTAATTAATGTCATTCCAACACATCATCATCCATTAATTCTCTTTCAATTTCTTCCATCTGTATAATATCGGAAGCTTCACTTTGAGTGGGCGCAACATTTAAAAGTTCCAAAAGTTCAATATCTGCCAAAAAAGCTTCCACCGGTTCGTTTACACAACAGCAAACAAACGATGCATTCGCCTCATAAAAATCGCGTTGAATTTGCAGAATCGCCTCGGCTGTGTCTGCATCTAAACTGGTTACGATACTCATATCGAACACTATATTTTTCACATCATTTTGTAAAAAAGGAAGCAACGCAACTTTTATCCCGTCTGTCATTGTAGCAGAAAGGATCGGCTCAATTGGCGTGATGACGTGAAATTTCTCTTTGGTATCTATTTTGACCTGCATGTTAAGTACGAATTTGGACTAATGGTATATTTGATAAACAAAGCGCTAAAACTTCGGTCCTGATGCTCTTTAAAGAGAGGTTGGGTTTAGCTAAAGTCTGGTGCTTATGTTTACAAATAACGTAAACCAGTACCAAATATATTTGTTAATATTGTAACTAATCACTTTATCTACAAAATATGGATAATAATTTTTCAACCCAGGTAAAAGAAATCATTTCATACAGCAGGGAGGAAGCCCTCCGGTTGGGAAATGATTTTATTGGCACAGAACATTTGCTGCTAGGTTTGATACGTGAGGGAGATAATACAGCTATACGAATTCTGAAAGGTTTTAATATAGATATTTTTGAACTGCGTAAGGAAATTGAATTAGCAATCAAAGACAAAACAGGAAAGAATATCGCTAACATCAACAGCCTCCCGCTTACCAAGCAGGCTGAAAAAGTGATACGCGTAACTGTGCTTGAAGCAAAGGCTTTAAAAAGCAACCAGGTAGAAACAGAGCATCTCATGTTATCTATCTTAAAGAACAAAGAAAACATTGCCACACAAATTTTAAATCAGTTTGATTTGGATTATGATATGTTTCGCCAGGAATTAGGCATTGTAAAATCGAACGAGCCCCGTGCAGAGTTTGGTGATGAGAACGATGATGATTTTGAAGACGACAAGAAATATTCTCAGCAGTCTAAGGGATCGGCATCAAAATCAAATACCAAAAGCAAAACACCGGTACTTGACAATTTTGGCCGCGATGTAACCAAGCTTGCAGAAAGCGGCAATCTGGATCCGATCGTGGGTCGTGAGAAAGAGATCGAACGGGTATCTCAAATTTTAAGCCGCCGTAAAAAGAACAACCCTATCTTAATTGGTGAACCGGGTGTGGGTAAAACTGCCATCGTGGAAGGTTTGGCCTTGCGTATTGTACAGCGCCGGGTTAGCCGTGTGCTGTTCGATAAAAGGGTTATTTCGCTAGACCTGGCTTCACTGGTTGCCGGTACTAAATATCGTGGCCAGTTTGAAGAAAGGATGAAAGCCATCATGAACGAACTGGAGAAGAATCGCGATGTGATCCTGTTCATCGATGAGATGCATACTATTGTTGGCGCCGGGGGCGCCAGTGGCTCTTTAGATGCGAGCAATATCTTCAAGCCTGCTTTGGCAAGAGGCGAACTGCAATGCATCGGCGCCTCTACGCTGGATGAGTATCGTATGCACATTGAAAAAGATGGTGCTCTCGATCGTCGTTTTCAAAAAGTGATCGTAGACCCGCCAAGTGTAGATGAAACCATTCAGATCCTGAATAATATCAAGTCTAAATACGAAGATTTTCACAGTGTCACGTATACCGATGAAGCAGTGGAAGCCTGTGTAAAACTGAGCGACCGTTATGTTACAGACCGCCTTTTGCCTGATAAAGCAATCGATGTAATGGATGAGGTAGGTGCAAGGGTGCATCTGAAAAATATCAACGTTCCGGATAATATAGTAGAGCTGGAGAAAAAAATTGAAGACGTAAAAGAAGAAAAGAACCGTGTAGTAAAAAGTCAGAAATTTGAAGAGGCAGCGTCTTTACGGGATACAGAGAAAAAACTGGCTGAAGAGCTGGAGCGCGCCAAATTACAGTGGGAGGAGGAAAGCAAACATAAACGCTACCCTATTACCGATGAGGACATTGCCGAGGTGATCAATATCATGACGGGTATACCTGTTAGAAAAATGGTAGAGGCCGAAACCGAGAAACTTCGCAAAATGTCTGATGACATGAAAGGCATGGTTGTAGGACAGGATGATGCCATTTTGAAAGTGGTAAAAGCCATCCAGAGAAATCGTGTAGGCTTGAAAGATCCTAAAAAACCAATCGGAAGCTTTATCTTCTTAGGGCCTACGGGTGTTGGTAAAACTGAGCTGGCGCGTTCACTGGCAAGATACCTGTTTGATTCGGAAGATTCGCTGATTCGTATAGACATGAGTGAATACATGGAAAAATTCACCGTAAGCCGCTTAATTGGTGCGCCTCCCGGAGATGTAGGCTATGAAGAAGGCGGACAGCTTACCGAAAACGTACGTCGCAAACCTTACAGCGTTATTTTATTGGATGAAATAGAAAAAGCACACCCCGACATTTACAATATCCTGTTGCAGGTATTGGATGACGGGCAGTTAACCGATGGTTTGGGCAGAAAGGTGGATTTCAAAAATACCATCATCATCATGACCTCAAATATCGGTGTACGTCAGTTAAAAGATTTTGGAGCCGGCGTAGGTTTTGCCACACAATCGCGTTTGCAAAATGAAGATGAGGAAAATAAAGCGGTAATAGAAAAAGCGCTGAAACGTACTTTTTCTCCAGAGTTCTTAAACCGTATTGATGATGTGATCATCTTCAACAGCCTGACCAAAGAAGATATCTTCAGTATTATTGATATCTCAATGAAAGGTGTATTGAAACGTATTGAAAGCCTTGGCTATGGCCTTAGCCTGACAGAAGATGCTAAAGCATTCCTGGCAGATAAAGGCTATGACCAACAGTTTGGAGCGCGCCCGCTTCACAGGGCTATACAAAAATACCTGGAAGATCCACTGGCTGAGGAAATCCTGAATATGAATGTGAAGCCCGGTGATGTATTAGAAGTGAGCTTCGACAAAGAAGCCGACAAACTGGTATTTTCCATAAAGGAAAGCGCCGACGCACAGGAAGCCTAAGGTTAATTATTTAACGGTATAATATAACACCCCGCGAGTATTTTGCGGGGTGTTTTTATTACTGCCTTATATACAGCGCAATTGTTAAACTTTACACAATAGAAACGGATAGGCTTATTTATTACGAACAACGTCGTACTTTTAATTCGTAATCATTTTAACAAAATAATCAACCATGCAAATCACAAAACCAAAAAACAGCACACTAGCTCTGTTTGCTATAGCCATTGTAAGTATCATTACATTAGCCTCCTGGAGTGTACCGATGACATCGGGTATGTTTAGCAGGTTCTTTAATGCATCGGATACCGTTCCTAAAAAATGTGATGTCAAAATTGTTGAGTTGAATGAAGCTATCGCCCAATTGCAAAAAGCAACCGAATCCTTAAAAGAGCGTGATATTTCCAGAGAAGTGGCAAAGGCCATCGAAAACATTAACCTGGAAGATATTCATAGCAATGTAGCAGATGCGATGCTGCAGGCTCAATCAGCATTAGCAAAAGTTGATGTACAAAAGATAAAAGAAGAGGTAAGTCTGGCGCTTGCAAAAATTGATAAAGACAAAATTGAAGAGCAGGTAAAGATGGCTACCGCCAATCTTCAACCACAACTACAGAAGTCGCTGGAGGAAGCTAAAAGAGAACTGGAACAAGCAAAGCAGGAACTGGAATCGGCGAAACAAAAACTAAAGAGAGATAAAATATAGATACAAAAATAGCGGCTGTATCAAGACTACCGTTGATACAGCCGCTATACTCATCACTCATAGCTCACTAATCCAACCCACCCCTTCTCGTAGGTGACACCGGCTTCGGCCATTCCCTGGGTTTACCGGTTTCGGCGTCAATTGGTAACACTATTTTTTCACGGGACGTTTTCTCTGGCTCCTCGCTTGCAGCATAAGCCAGAATGGCTGTAAGAATTGCATTATTACGTAAATCATCAAAGACAATTTTGTCGTACGTATCCCGGTTGGTATGCCAGGTAATGGTACCATAATCCCAGCTCAAAGAACTTAATGAAAATGCAGGAGCGCCGGCCATTACAAAAGAGGCAAAATCGGAACCGCCTGTCCCGGGTTGGCCCGGAAAGCTGGTTTCAATATACTGGCGGATATTTTGAGGTACTTTGGTTAGCCAACGCCCGAGATAATCGTAAGCATGTAAAAATCCCTGTCCCTGCAAACTGGTTACACGGCCGGTCCCATTATCCTGGTTAAATACAGCCTGTATATTGGCAACGATCTCAGGATGATCTTCTACAAATCCGCGGGATCCGTTTAATCCCTGCTCTTCACTGCCCCAATGACCTACGAGGATCGTACGTTTAGGATTGGGATATACTTTCTTGAGAATACGCATAGCCTCCATCATCGTTAATGTACCGGTTCCATTATCGGTAGCTCCCGTGGCACCGTCCCACGAATCAAAGTGAGCCGACAGGATTACATACTCATCGGGTTTTTCGACCCCTTTTAACTCGCCGATAATATTAAACGCATCCGCCACGGGCAGTTCTTTTGAATCGATCTTCATACTCAACTTTGGCAGGGTACCCGACTGCGCCAGACGGTACAATAGTCCATAGTCTTCCAGCGACAGATCTACAGTGGGAATCTTTTTGGTGTTAGCTCCAAATATCTTATTGGCACCCACAGCTTTGGACCAATAACTGCTGACAAGGCCCAGTGCCCCGGCTTTTTCGAGCACTGCGGGAAGTGTTCGCGTTGTATACCCTGTTTTGCGAATGCGTTGCGCCCAGGCTTCTGTTAGAGAATCTCTTTCCCGGTTCATCTTAAGTACGGACGCTGCAGTACCAAACTCTTTCCAGTTATTATCCGGGCGACCAGTTGGTTGCAGCATCGAAATCATGACGAATTTTCCTTTTACAGCAGGTAACCATTTTGCAAATGTTGCCGAATCGATTACTTCAGGTAACAAAATGATTTCGGCAGTAACGGCTTTACCGCCGGTTCCGGGACTCCAGGCCAATTGTGTACCTTCTAAAGATTTAAGGCGTGGATATACCATATCAATGTGAGCAGGGCCGCGCTGCCACCCTTTCCACTCACCCCATTTCTCACTACGAGCTGCAATACCCCAGTTTTTATATTGAGCGATGGCCCAATCTCCCGCCTGTTTCATTTCAGGTGTGCCTACCAATCTTGGCCCTATCCCGTCCAGTAGCTCATGTCCCAGCTGTTCCAGCCGGGAGCGTTGTTGGCCTTCGGCAACGATAGCTTCCACAACCGGATCTTTGGACAGACCGGCCGGTTGCCCCGGCCCCCGCTGCGCCAACATGGTGAGAGGT